>CAJARA010000034.1 GCA_903944295.1 uncultured Chloroflexota bacterium | reverse complement strand
GCGAACCTTGCGGCGCTCCGTGCACGTGCCGCTATCCCGCGATCCGCACCGGCAGCGGGCGGCAAGGCTGATCCCGAGACGGACGCGAGTGGCACCAGCGCCGCGGGGTCCGGCGGCGACGACTAGACGCTGATGGCGACGCGGCGCAGCAACCTTGCACTCGTCGGCCTCCCTGGCGTGGGGAAGAGCTCACTCGGCCGTCGCCTTGCGACCACACTGAACGTGCCACTCCTCGACCTTGACCGCAGCATCATCGCCAGCACCGGCGTCCCGAAAGACAGCGTGGACGAGATCTTCAAGCGCGAAGGCGAAGAGGGCTTCCGCATCCGCGAACGCTCCGCCGTTGCCGCGCTCGACGAAGTTGCGCCGCCCGCAGGCGACGTTGCCGCAGAGCTCGGCATTGGACGCATCATCTCGCTCGGTGGCGGGACGCTCGTTGACCCGCGCAACCGCTGGACGTTAAGCCAACGTGCCCGCATCCTCTGGCTCGACGCACCAGATCCAGTCATCGCCGGGCGCCTTCGCACCGCACGTGTTGTCCGACCGCTGATGAGTAAGGGGAACCCAGAGGCCTCGCTGCGCACACTGCGCACGGAGCGTTCGCGCTTCTACGCCATCGGCACACGACTCGAGAGCAAGAAAAGTCCAGGGACTCTCTCTCAGCCTGCTATCGACCTGCTACGCGCCACGCCGCGTAACACCGGCCGAATGCTCCTCTCCGCTGCACTGCCGAGCGGCCACTGGGAGCTCGGTGTCGGCATTGCCGCAGAGTCGCTCGTGCGCGCGCTCAAGGTACGCAACGCGAGCCGCGTCGTTCTGGTGAGCGAGCCGAACGCGGAGCGCGCGATTGGTGGCAACATCGCCGCGGCGTTGAAGCGCGCCAAGATCACCGTGGTCCCGCTCACGCTAGAGTCTGGCGAATCGGCGAAGCAGCTCACCGTGATTGATGAGGCGGCACGCAGCCTCGCCGCCGCTGGCGTTGAGCGCGGCGATCTTCTCATTGCAGTTGGCGGCGGCGCACTGAGTGACACGGCGGGCCTGCTCGCTGCGCTCTACCTCCGGGGCATTGACTGGGTTGCCGTCCCCACCACACTCGCCGCGCAGTTGGATGCATCACTCGGCGGCAAGACGGGCGTTGACCTCCCAGAGGGGAAGAACCTCGTTGGCGCCTTCCATCAGCCACTCGCCGTCATCGCCGACCTCGATGCGCTGCGCACCCTCCCAACGCGCGAGATCCTCGCCGCAACAGGTGAGGCGGTGAAGATTGCTCTGCTCGGTGAGGATCGACTCTTCACGCTGCTCGAAGAGGTGGCGCCGCGACTCGTTGCGGGCGATCCAGAGCTACATGAAGACGGAACCTACGCGGAGATCGTGGAGCGCGCCGGATGGTGGAAGTGCAACGTGGTGGCGGCAGATGAGCGAGAAGCGGGCCTCCGCATGAGCCTCAACCTTGGTCACACCCTCGGCCATGCGCTCGAACAGGCGGCAAACTACAAGGGGATCCTGCATGGCGAGGCGGTCGGCTACGGCCTTCGCGCCGCGCTCACGATTGGCCTTGAGCTTGGCGTCACGCCAGCGCCACGCGCCGCACGTGCGCTCGCACTCCTTGATGCGCTCGGCCTTGGTGCCGCGCCGCGCCGTGAGTCCCCCGCCGCACTCGTTGAGGCAACGACGCACGACAAGAAGGTGGCGGGCGGGAAGATTCGCTGGGTCCTCCCCACCGCGAAGAGCTTCGTGATTCGTGACGACGTCCCTGCTAGCCTCGTCCTACGCGCCGCAACGCAGATGCTGGCGGGCAACACGAGAGGCGGAGGGACACGATGACCGAGCGAGCAACGCGCATCAGCGCCAGCGCCCTCCCCCCGCGGGCACGCGCGCATGCGGCGGGCGACGAGATCCTGCTGCTGAACGGCCCCAGCCTGAACCTACTCGGCGAGCGCGAGCCCGAGCGCTACGGCACCACCACGCTGGATGAGATCGAGACGCGCGTTGCCACCGCAGCAGAGGCCGCAGGGATGACACTCGTTGATGCCTTTCAATCGAATCATGAGGGGGACCTTATTGATCGGCTGCATGTACGCGACTTCTCCTGGGTGATCATCAACCCTGGCGGACTAACACACACCAGCGTCAGCCTCCGCGATGCACTCTTGGCGGTAGAGCGACCCTTCGCCGAAGTGCACCTCTCCAATCCAGAGGAGCGCGAAGCCTTCCGCCACATCAGCCTGCTAGAAGATGTTGCCGCAGTCGCCGTGCGCGGGATGCTCGCCGCAGGCTACGAACGCGCCGTTGCACTCATCGCCGAACTGCGCGCGGAGGCAACGAAGTGAGCGGTGATCCAGCCGCCCGGCTCGCTGAGATTCGCAGCGAGATTGATCGCATTGATAGCGAGCTGCTGAAACTCTTGGAAGAGCGCACGAACTTTGCACTGGAGGCGGGCGCCGCGAAGGCGGCACTCGGCCGGCCAGTGCACGATCCAGAGCGAGAGGCGCAGCTCCTGTCGCGCATCAGCGCGCACGGCGCTGGCGCACTCAGTCCTGAGGATCTTCGGGCGCTTTGGGAGCTGCTGATGGCGGCAACACGTCGGGCGGAGTCGCAGCGCTAAATCCGGCACAGCGCATCACTGGGAGGCGCGGGTAGCGCGCGTAGCGTGGGTCGCGGTCAGAGAGGCCGCAGCGCAAGAAGTCAGATCCTCGTCCACTGGTGATCTCGCGTGCCTCCGCACAGCCGCCGCAAAGGCCGAGCCGCTTCATACGGTGTGGCGGAGGGGGAGGGATTCGAACCCCCGCAGACCGTTACCAGCCTGGGCTGTTTTCAAGACAGCTCCGTTCAACCACTCCGGCACCCCTCCGCCGCGCAGTGTATCGGATGCGGGGCTGCCGCTCAGCCGAAGTGCTTGATGTGGTCGGCCCAGTGCGCGCTGCTCTCCTGCTGGACCAGCTGCTGCAGGGACTCGCCCTCAAGGGCGGGGAAGGCGCGCTCATCAAAGAGCTCCGCCTCGCTCAGCGAGAGAACCAGGGTGCGGAGCTCCCACCAGGCGCCAGCCTCAGAGGAGATCACCTCTGCCGCCTCACGCTTGGCACTCTCGCGGTCAATACGGGCGTTGAGTTGATCAAGTGACTCCGCGGTGCGGTGCGGCGTCCCGCCACTCTTCATCACACCGATCTCGTAGCTGCCACGACGCTCCCACCACTCAATGTGGGCGAGCAGCACCGTCCGTGTGGAGCTGCCGTCGGCGCGCTCGTTCCAGGCGTCTGCGCGCGTCATCGAGATCGCATCATCGAGCGCGCGCCGCACGATATCGATGTGCGCAATGAGCGCAGCCTTCGTGGTGATGTTGGCTGGGTGGCTCATACCGAGTGGCTCATCTCAACGCGCTGGGGGTGGGGCGAGGTGCGTGCGGCCGCCGAGGTACGGATGCAGCACGGCGGGGAGCTTGACGCTCCCGTCTGGCTGCGCGCCGTTCTCCAGCAGCGCCGCCAAGACGCGCGGGATCGCAAGGCCGGAACCGTTCAGCGTGTGAACGAGCTCTGGCTTCGCCCCCGCCTCACTGCGATGACGGATCGCCATGCGTCGCGCCTGGTAATCGCCAAAGTTGGAGCAGGATGAAACTTCGAGCCAGCGCTTCGATCCCGCCGCCCAGACCTCAAGGTCGTACTTGCGCATCTGGACGAAGCCCATGTCCCCCGTCGCCATCAGCAGGACGCGGTACGGGAGCTCGAGTCGCTGCAGCAGAATCTCGGCGCGCTCGGTGAGCCACTCGAGTGCAGCGCGCGACTCCTCTGGTCGCTCAAAGCTGACCATCTCAACCTTGTCGAACTGGTGCAGACGCAGGATGCCGCGCGTCTCGCGACCGGCAGCTCCCGCTTCGCGACGGAAGCAGGGGGTGTACGCCGCGTAGCGGATCGGCAGCTGCGCGCCATCCAAGATCTCGTCACGGTGCAGGTTCGTCACAGGGACCTCAGCCGTCGGGGCAAGATAGAAGCCGTCACGACCAACGACGTACATCTGATCTTCCTTGTCGGGGATCTGCCCTGTGCCGCGCGCAGAGGCCTCATTGACAAGGATCGGCGGCCAGATCTCAGTGAAACCGTTCTCGCGCACATGCGTGTCAAGGAAGAGATTGATCAGCGCGCGAATGAGTGCCGCGCCGTCCGCGCGATAGGCAGGGAAGGCGGCCCCTGCCACCTTTGCACCGCGTTCTAAGTCAAAGATGCCGAGGCGCTCCGCCACCGCGTCGTGCTCTGGTGCCGGCGCCGTTGCTGGTGCGCTCCCGTCCGCGGGGATCCCCGAATGCCCCTTCGGCGCCCAGGTCCGAATGCTGCGATTCGCTTCCGCACCACCAACTGGAATGTCTTCGTCGGGCGGATTCGGAATGCGGAGCAGTGCATCTTCAAGCGCCGCCTCTGCGGTTGCGAGCTGCTCTTCCAGCTGCGTCAGCTGATCGGCGATCTTCTGTGAAGCGGCCTTCCCAGTAACCACCTTCGCGTCGTCCTTCGCGGTGCCAGCGGCGAGGAGTGCACCAACTTCGGCAGAGATGTTCTTCCGCTCGGCGCGGAGCGCGTCAACCTTGACCGAGAGCTCTCGACGGCTCGTGTCGGCGGCGAGAGCGGCGTCAACAACGGCGGGGTCTTCGCGTTTGGCGATTGCGCCTGCACGCAGGCGGTCGGCGTCGTCTCGGAGCCGCTGTGTTCCGACGCTCATCCCGCTACTCCACTCATGCGCGAACTCTACTCAATCGCAGCGGCGGCGCGCAGCCGCGTCGCCACAAGTGCGGGATCGAGCGCGGCGAGGAGCCAACCGGCGCGCGGGCCGTTGGTGCGTCCGAGGAAGGCGGCGTAGAGCGAAGCGAAGGCGCGCACGGGCTGGAGGCCCCCCTCCTTGGCGGCGCTGAAGATGAGGCTCTGCCACGCCTCGCCACCCGTTGGCTTCGCCGCATCTGCCGCCGTGGCGAGGGCGAGCAGCCAGGCGCGCTCCTCTGCGGAGAGTTCGCGCACCACGCCTTCTGGAAGTTCGTCGCGCACCGCAATGCGTGCCTCATCTGGCGCGTAGTCGGCGAGCCAGTGCTTCGCCGCATCAATGCGCTCATCTAGCTCCTGCTGCTCATCGGCGGTCAGCGGGCTCCCCTTCTCCTCCGCGGCGCGAGCCGGTGCATCAACGCCCGGGAGCTGCAGGAGTAGCGAGAGCTGACCGAAGGCTGGACGCCAGGCCGCCGCAGCCGTTGCAGCCCCTGCCGCATCAACATCCGCCACCTGGCTATAGAAGTGCATCCGATCGTGATCAGTTGGAAGTTCACCACGTACCGTCTTCCCCGCCGTCGCAGCGCTGATGCGGTCGTACTCGTCCATCAGCCGCGGAATCGCGTCCGTGCCTGAGGGGTCAAAGTCGATCGCCTGGTTCGGGCGTGGTCGCAGGAAGAGGAAGCGCAGCGCGCTCGGCGGGATCGACTCCGCGACCGCATGTGCCGCAGCGCCGTGCCCCTTGGAGGTGGACATCTTCTTTCCACCCACATTGAGGAACTCGTACATCACGTTGATCGGCGGCTCGCGATCAAAGACCTCGCGCGAGACCGCCTCGCTGCGATCTCGTGAGCCACCCTTCGTAGAGAGGTCTTTGCCACACCCTTCAATCGTGATCCCCATCAGTGACCACTTCGCCGCCCACTCCACATTGAACGGCATCTTCGCGGCGCCACCGAATGGCGCAACGCGCCCCTCATGACCACAGCCTGTTGCCCACTTCACGTAATCGGGGAGGCAGCGGTAGTGCACCGTGCTTCCATCCCAGTCGTCGGCGAGTGTTGTCCCAAGGCGACCACACGCTTCGCAGATCACCTGGACGGGGAGCCAGCCAGCTGGACGCTCCACGTTGCTGACACGGATGTAGAGATCGCGAATAATCTGCGCCTTATCGAGTGCCGTGCGCATGAACGGATCCATCTTCCCTGTTGGATAGATCTCGGAGAGCCAGTAGAACTCTGGACGAATGCCGAGACGCGCGAAGGTGGGGAAGAAGAGCGTCTCAACAAAGTGACGCGCGTAGTTCTTCGCCGTTGAACCCTCTGGCGCAGGGACGCGGGAGAGTGGCACCCCCATGTACTTCTCTACGGCGTCAGGGGTGAGGAGCGCCTGCGCATCCATTGCGTCCATGTCTTCCACGCCGTAACGGAACTCCACCGGGACACCCCGTGCGCGCAGGGCGCGTGCGATCACGTCATGGACAACGGGGCCGCGAAGGCTCCCCACATGGACGGTGCCAGACGGCGTCTTAGAGTCGTTGACCACTTGAGGTCCGGAGACGCGTTCGGCGAGTTCATCTGCCCAATACATGAGCGAATCCTAGCGCTCGCCTGCGCCGTGCCCCTTCTGGGCGGCGAGGGTGCGGAATCGCGCACGAAGCGCGCGCAGGGCCGCCTGATCGTTCACCGCCACGAAGAGGGTGTCATCCCCTGCCACCGTCCCCACCACCTCAGGGAGGCGGAGGCGATCGAGTGATGCGGCGATCGCGTGTGCGCTCCCTGGGAGCGTCTTCAGCACAAGGATCGCCCCTGCAGTTGAGATCTCTAGCGGCGCATCGCCGAGAAGCGCGGAGAGCCGCGCCTCTGCGACCTGCTCCACACTCCCGCCAGCAGGGAGCGCGTAGGCGGGTGAACCGCTCCGGTCTACCTTGGTGAGGCCGAGCTCAGTGATGTCGCGGCTCACCGTTGCCTGCGTTGCAGGGATCCCTTGCGACTTAAGGGCAGAGACCAACTCGCGCTGCGTCCGAATGGCGCGGCGCGCCACAAGGTCGCGCAGTGCGCGGTGTCGCAGATCCTTCCCTAAATCCATCGTCGTCCGTCTCCCCCCGCCATGCGCCGCGCTAGATCTCGCCGCGCAGCAGTGCAACGGCAACAAGTAGCAGCGCAAACCCCACGCGATAGAGCGCAAAGCTCCAGAGCTTTCCACCACTCAGCAGACGGATGAGGAGACGAATCGCAACGAGGCCGCTGAAGAATGATGCGAGAAGTCCAACGAGAAGGAGTGGGGCCGTCTGCTGGATGTCACCACCCTCCTGAAGTAGTGATCGGAGTTCAAGAGCGCCGGCGCCAGCAATGGCGGGGATCCCCATCAAGAAGCTGATCCGCGCCGCAGCATCGCGGCTAAAGCCGAGCAGGAGCCCGGCACTGATCGTTGCACCAGAGCGGCTGATTCCAGGGATGAGTGCGAGCGCCTGCGTAAGGCCGATGACAACGCCGTCGAGCGCTGCGATGCCAGTGAGCGGACGCTGCAGCGACTGCGCGCGATCGGCAACCCAGAGCAGTGCCGCACCAGCGAGGACGGCTACCGCAACAACGAGTGGGGTACGAACGCTCGTGTCAAGAAACTCTCCAGCGAAGAGTCCAAAGATGACAGCGGGGATCGTACCGACCAGGATTGCAATGATGAGCCGCTCATCAGCGGAATCGCCACGACGGCGACCGAGCGAGAGGATCGGCACGAACACACAGCTGAGCAGGCGCGTCACATCGCTCCGGAGTGCAACGAGGACTGCGGCGAGCGTGCCGAGGTGCAGTACGGCGCCGAAGGCGCGTGAGGCGAGGAGTGGATCGCTGATGGAGAAGAGATACGGGATCGCGTAGAGGTGCGCGGATGAGGAGATCGGGAAGAATTCGGTGAGCCCCTGTACAACGCCGAGGGCGAGTGCCAGCAGCAGATCGTTGAGTCCGCTCGCATCAGGCATCCCGCACCCCCTCTCTCTCGTCCACTACTGCTGAACCATAGCGTTGGGCGGCACCTCCACGAGGAGTGTGCCGCCCAATCGCAACAGGTACTTCTGCGGCGAGCTGCTCTCGCCTCACGCTAGACCGTGCTCAGGCCGCTCCGATAAAGAGCGGTGCGAGCACCAGGGTCACCGTGGCGAGCAGCTTCACGAGCACGTGAAGCGACGGACCAGCGGTGTCCTTGAATGGGTCGCCAACGGTATCGCCCACCACCGCTGCGGCGTGCGCGTCGCTCCCCTTGCCAAGAACCTTCCCCTTGGCATCCTTGAGTCCACCCGACTCGATGTACTTCTTTGCGTTATCCCATGCCCCGCCGGAGTTGTTCAACACCGTGGCGAGGAGGACGCCGCTGATCGTTCCAACGATCAACATGCCGCCAACCGCCTCGTAGCCGAGCAGGAGTCCAACGATGACTGGGGTGGCCACCGCAACCACACCTGGCGCGATCATCTCGCGCAGTGCAGCCTTGGTGGTGATGTCGACCACGCGAGCGTAGTCAGGGCGAACCTTGTAGGTCATGATCCCTGGCGACTCGCGGAACTGACGTCGCACTTCAACGATGATCGCCTGCGCCGTCTTCCCTACCGCGCGAATTGCGAGGGAGCTGAAGAAGTAGGCGAGCATTGCGCCGATGAGTGCGCCGATGAAGACGTTCACGTCCGCGATGTTCACCGCGTCCATAAGTGGTCGGCCGGCGCGCTCGAGAATGAGGTTGACCTTGTCACGGTATGCCGAGAAGAGGAGGAACGCGGCGAGCGATGCCGAAGCGATCGCGTAGCCCTTGGTGAGGGCCTTCGTCGTGTTGCCGACTGCGTCTAGGCGATCCGTGATGTGGCGAACCGACTTCGGTGCACGGCTGAACTCGGCGATCCCGCCGGCGTTGTCCGTGATTGGCCCGAAGGTGTCCATTGCAAGGATGTACGCCGTGGTCATGAGCATGCCCATGGTGGCCACTGCGGTACCGAAGATGCCGAACTTCGCGACATCCTCGCCGACCAAGCCTGCGGCGATCGCCGCCTGCTCGCCGAACCAGTGCGACGCGAAGATCGCAATGGAGATGGAAACGGCGGTCACGAGCGTTGTCTCGAAACCAACTGCCGTGCCGGAGATGATGTTTGTTGCGGCGCCCGTGCGGCTCGCCTCGGCGAGCTCACGAACTGGGCGGTACGAGCCCGCCGTATAGAACTGGGTGATGTAGACGAACGCCACGCTGGTGGCGAGACCCACAACGCCAGCGCCAAAGAAGTAGAGCCAGGCGTCGGTCCCGTTGGTCTGGAGCATCACCGCACAGGTAATCGCCATGCCGATGGCTGAAAGGGCCGTGGTGACCCAGTAGCCGCGGTTGAGCATGTTCATTGGATCCTCGTCCTCGCGGCCGTTCACGAAGAACATCGCCACGATTGTGCCGACGAGCCCGAAGGCGCGCACGACGAGTGGGAAGAAGATCCAGGCCTCTGGGTTTGCCCAGCCGGCGGTTGAAGCGATCCCGTAGGCGCCAACGCCGAGGATCATTGCGCCGATATTCTCGGCGGCGGTTGATTCAAAGAGGTCGGCGCCGCGGCCGGCGCAGTCGCCCACGTTGTCGCCAACGAGGTCGGCGATCACGCCTGCATTGCGAGGGTCATCCTCAGGGATGCCCTTCTCAACCTTGCCAACAAGGTCTGAGCCAACGTCGGCGGCCTTGGTGTAGATACCACCACCGAGCTGAGCGAAGAGCGCCACGAACGAGGCGCCGAAGCCGTAACCAACAATAAGGAATGGTGCCTCAGCTGGATTCGTCAAACCACCGAAGGCGACGAAGACGCTGTAGACGCCGAGCAGTGAGAGCGCCACAACGAGGAAGCCGGAGACGGCTCCGCCGCGCATGGCAACCTGCACCGCCTTCACAACGCCGCCACGTGCAGCGGCGGTGGTGCGAAGGTTCGCCTTCACGCTGATGTACATGCCGATGATCCCGGAGGCCATCGAGCAGATCGCGCCAAAGAGGAAGCTCACGCCGGTGCGGATCCCAAGATCCACGCCGTAGATATCCGTCTCTGCAACCGCCTGGGTCTCGAAGACCGAGATCAGTGCGCCGATTGCCACCGAGCCGACCACCGCGAGCACGGCGATCGTGGTGTACTGACGTCGCATGAATGCGACCGCGCCTTCAAAGATGGTGCCGGCAACCTCTTGCATCGCCTTTGTGCCGCGATCACGTCCGAGGACGTCCTTCGCGAGCCAGAGGGCGAAGAGGATGGCGACGATACCTGCTGGGAGAATCAAACTCTGCAGCAGCGCCGTAGTGATTTCCATATGTTTGAACACTCCTCCGATGCGTCCAGATCCGTCGCGTGGCCGCGGTGCGTGCACCGCGCTTCGGGTCGGGCGTCTGTCGGGCTACGGACCGCATCTGCGACCCGACTGGGATGGGCACCCAGTAGCGCGATGGTAGGGCTCCCTCCCGATGTGGGTCAACCAGCCCACTCCCTCTCTCGGGGTGGCCCCGCGGCGCACCCCTATACTCCCCAGATGCGGAAGCGTCACCTCCTCATTGAGATCGCTCAGACCGTCGCGCTCACCGTGGTCGCCTTTTACCTCCTCCAAACCTTCATCGCCCAGCCCTTCCGTGTGGAGCAGGGCTCAATGCGCATCACGTTTGAGCCTGGGGAGTATGTGCTCGTTGATAAGCTCTCCCCGCGGGTGACAGGATTCCACCGGGGCGACGTGGTGATCTTCCATCCGCCTGAAAGCTGGCCCTCCAGCCGTGACAACACCCCCTATATCAAGCGCGTCATTGGCCTCCCCGGTGAGACGGTGTCGATCGGCCCTGACGGTGTGCGCATCAACGGAGTGCTCCTCCCTGAAGGTTACGTCTACCTTGACGGCGGCGAAAACGTTGAAGAGCCACAGAGCTGGACGCTCGCTGCAGAAGAGCTGCTCGTCTTTGGCGATCACCGCTCTAACTCGTCAGACTCGCGTGCCTACGGACCGATCCCTGTCAGTGCGGTTGTTGGTCGTGCTGTGATTCGCTACTACCCAATTGATCGGATGTCACTCATTACGCCGCCCCTTTACAACATCGCGGTGCCGTGAACCCTCTCTTGCTTGAACTGCCGCTCGCAGCCGTTGCGGCACTCAGCGGGGCGCTCGCCGTGACGAGTGCGCGCCGAGGCGCGTGGATTGCGCTGCTGCTGATGACCACCGTGGCCGCACTCTTAGAGTTCCGACCGACCGACTCGCTCTCCCCCGCACTCCTCCTGCGACTTGCCGCGATCTATGGCGCGACCCTTTATGCACTCCCAGCGGGGATGCTGGAACGGCGCGCACTCGCTCACGACCTACAGCCGCGCCGCCTCATCGCAACGCTGGCTGATCATCCGGTCGTTGCCGTAAGCGCTGCAGCCGGACTGATCCTTGGCGCGATCCCGCTAGCGCTGCCGATTGAAGGGAGCTCCGTGCTTCTGCGCGGCGCAGGAGTTGCGCTGCTCCTGATTGGACTGCCACCGCTGCTCACAAGTCGTTACGTAGAGGCAACGGCGCGCGCAGCGGTGGTGACACTTTCAGGTGCGCTCCTTCTGCGCGCCTCAATTCTCGGAGCGCTCGACCTCTTCAGCTCCATCGCGATGGCGGCTGGGTTCGCCGCCCTGCTTCTGATTGGCGCTGCAGTTGCCGGGCAACTCACCAAGGCGGAGGAGTAATGAACGATGCGCTAACACTGCAGGCGCTAAGCGCGATCCGCGCCCTCTCCCCACTCCTCTTCGCACTGCTCAGTCTCTTTGTCATTCCTATCGTTCGATCAGATCGCTTCGGCAGTAAGAGGGATGCGCATGTGCGAGGCGGTAGTGCAGCAGTCGCTCTCCTCTTGCTTAGCAGTGTTGCCGCACTGCTCGCCGGGAGTGGATACGGCTCAACACTGAACGCAGGACTGATCACCGTTGACCCGAGCGAGCCGGGCCGTCTCCTCGTCACACTCGGTGGAGCGGTCTTCGCCCTCATCGTTGCTGTGGGACAGGGGCGTCGTGCCGGAGCAATGGGGCAGGTTGCCCTCTTCGGTCTCGCGCTCATCGATCTTGCGCTTGCAATCCCGATCGGCCTCGCCCCCATCACGCTCCTCCTTGTCGGGAGCGCCTCACTCTCTGCGCTTGCCGCTGGAGATAAGGAAGACGCTCAACGCGCTCGCGCCGTCTTTCGCGATCTACGCACCGTTGGCGTGCTACTCACCGTCACGGTCATGGCTGAGCTGCTTCGCTCTGCCATCCCCCTCTCCGCCACTGATCCCTCATACGCAACCACCTCATCACTTACTGCAGGCGTTGCGCTGACGCTCTCTCTCGTCCTCCTTGGGATGATTGGCGCCTTCCCCTTCCACCACAGACTGGTGCGAATCTTTGAGTCACTCCCGATCGTTGGATCACTGATGGTCGGTGTCTGGATTCCCGCCGCACTTAGCCTGATTATCCTCAACGAACTCTCGCTCCTCTCCTCTTCAGTGAGTGAGCCGATCGGCGGCGCAGTGGTCGCCGCACTCTTCATCACAGGCACGGTGACGCTACTTTTCGGTGGCCTCTCCGCGCTGCTTCATGACGACGTTGGCGAAGTCCTTGGATTCCTTGCGGTGGGGAACGCGGGCTGGCTCACACTCGGCGCAGCCGCAATCATCTTGCACCCATCTGCGGTTGGTCCGCTCCTGGTCGCCCTCCCTGGTGCGCTCGTGATCTCACTCTTCGGTCTCTGGCGCATCTCCATCCGACGCCACTACGAACTGACGTCGCTCCAAGAGTTAAGCGGCTGGGCGCGGCGCACCCGAGCACTTGGCGTTGTGCTGATCTGTGCGGTCGTCTCCCAAGCTGCAGTCCCTGCGCGTGAGTTCTTCTCTGGGGGGTTTGACATTGCGGGCCAGGGTGGCAGCCTCTTGGTCACCGTCGGTGCACTACTTGGCGCCGGAGCACTCGCTGCGGCGGCGGTTCGACTCCTCCTCATTGGCGTAGCGCAAGAGAGCCAAGATGTTCACCGAACTCGAAAAGGTAAGGTCCTAAGCCCAGCGGCGATCTGGCTCATGGCTGGCGCGATCCTGATCTCTGGGGTCGCTGCAGGGCTCATCAACATTGAAGCGGCTGCGTCTGGTCTGCTACGCCCAGACCCGGTGGAGAGTGTCCCGCAATACTCAACGCCGTAACGTTACGCCGCGCAACGGCGGACTAATCGGGCGGAGCTACTCCTCGTCGGAGAGGATCCAGTCGTCCACGCCGCGGCTGTAATCAACAAGCTCAGCGGGCGTGAACCAGAGCGCGATCTCTGCAACCGCAGTCTCTGGTGCATCTGACGCATGGATAAGGTTCTTCGCCGTCTCAAGGCCGAAGTCGCCGCGGATTGTTCCTGGCGCCGCCTCATGTGGCTTCGTCGCGCCAACCATGGAGCGAACCACGGCGATCGCGTTCGGCCCCTCAAGGACGAGGGCGACGACGGGACCAGAGGTGATGAACTGCACGAGACCAGCGAAGAAGGGACGTGCGGAGTGCACGGCATAGTGCGTCTCGGCGAGCTGCTTGCTCACCGGCATCAACTTCATCGCGGCGATCTTCAGCCCGCGGTCTTCGAAGCGCGAAAGGATGCGCCCAGCAAGAAGGCGTTGAACGCCGTCTGGCTTGATCAGAACGAGGGTGCGCTGTGAGGTCATGGTCAGAGCCTAGCGGATCGGCGCGAAGGTGGCCTGACGGCGGATGGGTCAAGGTCGCCACGGCGTACGGTACGGCGCACCGCGGCGAGCGTGCTGCGCGGCGCCGAGAGGCCGACGCGTAGGCTGCCACCTCGCACGAGGTTGCGTGCCACACGGAGCAGATCGGCGGGGCGAACGCGCTCAATCTCCGCCAAGAGTTCGCCGAGCTCTTGCGGCACCCTACGGAGCACGCGCTGGCTCGCATGCCACTCGGCAAGGCCGCGTGGGTCATCGGCGGCGCGTTCGAGCCGTCCTGCAAGATAGGCGCGCGCTCGTTCAATCTCTGCCGCACTCGGCGCCTCACGCGCCAAGCGACGAAGCGCCTCGGTGACGAGCTGCAGCGCCTCAGTGACGCGACCAGGATCCGCGCCTCCAGAGATCACCAGCGCGCCGGCATCTTTATAGTCGATCGCGCTCGCACCAATGTCATAGACGAGCCCACGCTCTTCACGCACCTCTAAGAAGAGGCGGCTCGCCGAACCATCGCCAAGGATCGTGGCGAGCATCTCCAGTGCGGGGGCGTCTGGATCCTCACGCCGAAGCGTCGGAAGTCCCACCGAAAACTGCGCCTGTTCGCCATCCCGCACCTTCGCAACGATCCCGTCCTCCCCTCGGCCACGAGGCTTCACTGCGCCACGCGAAGGTAGCGCCGCGCGCTGCACACTACTTCGTGGTGCCGCCGCAAGTGCCGCGCGCGCAATCGCGTTCGCCTCTGCAGCGCTCAGATCACCGGCGATCGCAAGCGCCGTTCTCTGCGGGCGATACTCGCGCGCATGAAAGGCGTGCACCGGCCCGTGCTTCAGCCTGCGAATTTCAGGGATCGTTCCTGCAATCTCACGACCAAACGCATGATCGCCAAAGAGTGCGCGGTCAAGTGCAGTGGATGCCTGCTCACTCGGGTCATCCGCGTAGGAGCGAATCTCTTCAATCACGATCTCGCGCTCAATCTTCAAGTGCTCTGGGAGTAAGAGTGGCGCAAGTGCAACGGCGCCGATCAGTCGCGCCGCCTCCACCGCAACGGCGCGCGGAGCATGAATCCAGAAGAGCGTGCTCTCGCGATCGGTCCCCGCATTAGAGTTCGCGCCGATCCCCTCCATCGCCTGCGCAAGTGCCGCTGAGCTTTCAGCACCTGCGATGCCCTTAAAGCAGAGATGCTCAAGAAGATGCGCAGCGCCGCGTTCGTTGGTTCGTTCGTGACGCGATCCCGCACCGATCGCGATGGCGATCGCAACGGTTCGTGCCGATGGTGTCTGAATGAAGACCGACGACGCAGCACCTGCGCCGCGGAGTGCGCGAGAGCGCGGTGCGGCGCGCTTCAGGAGTCGCTGCGCTCGGACTCAGCCGGATCCGACGATCCGGCATCGGCGCTCGGCCACGCCTGCGTTGGAAGTTCAATCTGCACATACTCCTCGCCGCGATACTCAAGCCAGGTGCGCACCGGCTCTGTTCGTGGGATCGCTGTTCCCGCGCTGTATTCGATCTCTACAACGGCGTCACTGCTGCGCAGCGTGTAGCGCAGGTGCCCAGGCTCGGAGAGGTCGAACTCCACACTCTGAAATGCGTCCACGTTGATGGTGATCGTGAGTGGGGTGAAGATCGATGAGACCTCTGGGTCATCACCGAGCACCTCTTCAACCCAACCCATGCCTCGCGCGATCAGTTCGCCCCCCTGAAGGTGGCGATACGAGACGGTCTGCCGAAGGAGGGGGCGGAGCACGTTCGCCTTGTCGGCGCGCAGGATGGCAAGCCCTCGATTCACAAAGAGGCCAGGGGTCAGCTCGTCGTGGTCGTGATCCATGAGAGGGAGAGCCTAGCGCAGCCGCCTTCGTGCCGCGGCGCGCGCTCCCGTCGATCCCCCCACCCGCCTATCATCGGCACGTGCGCTACGCCGTTGATCTTGGGAACAGCGCCGCGAAGGTCGGCTACCTCCGCGAGGGCGCCCTCGTCTCGCTGCGCGTCGCCTCCCCCGCCAACCCCCGTGATGCCAGCGCCTGGCGCGGCGTCGCTGAGGCGCTCCTCAACCTCGCCGCAAGCGAAGGGGGCGCCGCCACCGAGCTCGCCGTTGGGAGCGTCGTACCTGAAGGGGCCGCGGCACTTCGCGAAGTTGCAGCGTCACGCGGCGTTGCCGTTGAGTTGCTGCGAAGCGGCGATCTCCCCCTCATCTCACGCCTTGAGGAGCCAGATCGGATCGGCGTGGATCGTGCCCTCGCCGCCTGGTTCACCTATGCGCAGCAGGGCGCGCCGCAGCGCCGTGGCGCGATTGCGGTGACGCTCGGCACCGCACTCACGCTGACCTGCGTCAGTCGCGCTGGCGAACTACTCGGCGGTGCAATTGCTGTATCACCACTCCTCGCCGCACGCGCACTCGCCAGCGGAACCGCCGCACTCCCCGAAGTCACCCTCTACGACGAAAGCCCAGAGATCCCAGGTCCGATCGGTGCGTCAACGGAGAGCGCACTCGCCGCTGGGATCTTGCGCAGCGCACGCGGTGGTCTCGTTGCACTGATCAACGAGAGCGTGATGGAGATGGAGCGGCGCGATCCAGGATCACCGGCACCAGCAATCAGCCTCACCGGCGGTGCTGCAACGGCGGGCTGGAGCGCGGGCATTCGCGCCGATCTCCGTGATCCAGATCTTGTCGTGCGCGCACTCCTCGCACTGCCGCGGAGCGTCCGCACGTGAGCGGCGGGCAAACCAACGCGAACGGGCCACTCAGCGGACGACTGATCGTCCTCGGCATTACTGGATCGATCGCCGCATTCAAGGCGCCGGAGATTGTGCGCGCGCTGCGCGCCGCCGGTGCCGATGTGCAGGCGCTCCTCACTCCCGCCGCAACGAAATTTGTCTCACCGCTCACCCTGCGCACACTGACCGGCCACGCCGTTGACGCAGATCTCCTCGACCTTCTCCCAGACGGGCGCATCGGTCACATCGTTGCCGCCGATAGCGCCGATGCGATCCTCGTTGCACCGGCAACGGCACAGTGGCTCGGTGCCATGGCCGGCGGACTCGCCGGTGATGCGGTGACTGCCGCCTGCCTCGCCACCACCGCACCCGTAGTGGTTGCCCCCGCAATGGACGGCGAGATGTGGGCACATCCGGCAACGTCCACAAACGCCGCGCGCCTCACCAACGACTTCGGTTACACGATCGTGCCGCCGGAGAGTGGCGCGCTCGCATCTGGAAGTAGCGGCGTCGGTCGACTCCCCGAACCCGCAACCCTGGTTGATGCACTCGTCCGCGCAATCGGGAGCGCGCCGATCCGCGAACCGAGCGAGGCGCGACGGCCGCCACTCGTCCCTGCAGGCGACCTCTCCGGTCGCCGTGTCGTCATTACCGCAGGCGGTACCGAAGAGCCGATTGACGCGGTGCGCATCCTGGCGAATCGCTCATCTGGACGACAGGGTGTCGCTCTCGCCGAAGCGGCACGTGATCGCGGCGCTGACGTCGTGCTGATCGCCGCGCGCGTCGCCATCCCACTCCCTGAGGGGGTGGAGATCGTGCGCGTCGCCACCGTTGCCGACCTTGACGCGGCACTCCGCAGCGCACTCTTGCCGCCACCCGCCGGCACCAGCGCAACCCCCGCAGATCTCTTCATCGCCGCCGCGGCGGTCTCCGACTTCCGCATGGCGGGGGGTCCGAGCAGAGAGAAGCTGCGTCGTGATGGCGCGCTCACCCTCCATCTTGAGCCAACACCCGATCTCCTCGCCGGAATCGCAGCGGCACTTGGACCACGCGCGAAGCGTGCCACTAAGCTCATCGGCTTCTCCGCCGAGAGCGGCGCAACGAAGCGCGCCGCAGAGAAGCTCAACGCCAAGGACCTCGATCTCATCATTGCGAATGATGTGAGTGCGCCAGGGATCGGCTTTGAGAGCGCCGAGAACGCGGTAGAGATCCTGCACGTTGACGGGAGCACGCAACGAATTGGCCCAGCGCCAAAGCGTGTTGTTGCTGACGGGATTCTTGATCAGGCGGTACTGCTCCTGAGTGGCGCAACGCACGCATGAGCACACAGGGTGCCGTGCGGCGGAACAGCGTTGCAACGCTGCAAGGTCTTCGTGACGTGGGTGAGCGCTTCGCGCTGCTCACCGCCTACGACCGCGCCACCGCAGAGCTCGCCGAGGCGGCCGAGATTCCCGCAATCCTCGTCGGCGACTCACTCGCGCAGGTTGCACTCGGCCATGAGAGCACGGTGCGCGTTGGGATGAGCGAGATGCTCCATCACGTTGCTGCGGTCGTGCGCTCCAGCAGAAGCGCGCTCGTGATTGCAGATATGCCCTTCCTCTCCTACGTCGACGTCGCCACCGCGGCAACCAACGCGAGCGCCTTCCTGCGTGACGCTGCGGCGGGCGCCGTGAAGCTGGAGGGGGGCGCTGAGATGGCGCCGATCGTCCGAGCGCTCGTTGAGAGCGGCGTCCCTGTAATTGGGCATATCGGCTTCACGCCGCAATCGGCGCTGCAGCAGGATCGTGCGCGCGCCCAGGGGAAGGAGCCGGCGGCGGCGGCACAGCTCCTCGCCGACGCGCTCGCACTGCAAGCGGCTGGTGCCGCCGCGATTGTCATTGAACTCGTCCCAGCTGAACTCGCCGCGCTGATCACCGAGCGACTCACGATTCCAACGATCGGGATCGGTGCAGGAGCGCACTGTTCGGGCCAGGTGCAGGTTGCCCCTGATCTCCTTGGGCTTCTTGCGGGGCCAGCGCCACGCCATGCTGGCGGCTACGCCACGCTGCGCGATCAGGCGCTGGCTGGACTCACGAAGTGGCGCGCCGATGTTGCGGCGGGAGCCTTCCCTAGCACTGCACAAAGCCTCACCGCGAGTGAGGAGCTTCGCGCCGCACTCGCCGCAATGTAGTGATGCAGCGCATCCAGAGCCGCGCCGAACTCGCCGCAGCACTCAACGCGGCGCCGCGACCGATCGGCTTCGTCCCCACGATGGGGGCGCTCCACGCCGGTCACGCCGCACTCATCCGCGCCGCGCGCGCTGAGTGCGCAACGGTGATCGTCTCCATCTATGTGAACCCGAAGCAGTTCACCGCCGCGACGGATCTCGCCGCCTACCCGCGCACGCTCGACGCAGATGCCACCCTCGCTGAAGCGAGCGGCGCCGACCTTCTCTTTCACCCGAGTGACGCGGAGATCTATCCGCCTAATGAAGTGGTACAGACCGTTGACCCAGGACCGCTCGCGCTGCGTCTTGAAGGTGCAGCGCGACCTGGCCACTTTGCCGGAGTTGCAACGGTAGTCTCGCGACTCTTTGACCTAGTGCAACCCGACCGAGCCTACTTCGGCGAGAAGGACGCCCAGCAGCTGCGCGTCGTGGAGTGGATCACCGCGCGGCGGACATCAGCGCCGCCGATCAGCATCCGTCGCGTCCCAACGGTCCGTGACACAGATGGCCTTGCGCTGAGTTCACGCAATGCGCGCCTCTCTCCCGCCGGTCGAACGGCGGCTGCCGCTATTCCGCGCGCACTCAAAGCGGCGCACGACGCGCTCGCACACGGCGCATCCACCGTTGCGCAGATTCGCGCAGCGGCGCTGCACCTACTGAGTCAGCACCCAGAGCTCACGCTGGAGTACCTCGATGTAGCTGACCCTCTAACGCTTGAGGCGCTACCAGATGACGCAACCGTCAACGAAGCGCTCCTGACTATCGCGGTTGTGGTTGATGACGTGCGCCTTCTTGACGAGCGTCTTCTCGGTGAGCGAAGCGCGAGCTAGCGCGCTGGGACGGGTCGCGCCACCGAAAGGATGCGGTCGATGTCGAGTGAGCCCGCAACGAGTGCCTTAATCTCGGCGATCTTCCGCACATCTTCGGGATGCGTCTTTACCAAGAGGTCGTGCACCTTGGAGGCAACTGTATAGGTATCACCCTCCATTAAGACGGTGAAGAGATCCGCTTTGCGGAGTAGCTCAATGATGCGCTGGCTCGGCCGATAGCCGCCACTCAAGACAAAGCCGAGCGGCCGATTCGGGTGCTCACCGCCGTTCAGCCAGAGTCCCGCGAGCACCTCCAGCACATCCTCGCGATCGCCAGGGACCACCACCAGTGCGTCGGCACCGATGCGCTCCATCACATGCTCCGGCTGCATCGCGGCAACGGAGACGCGGCCGATGATTGCGTCCATATCGCGGCCAGGCCAGAGCGTCTCCCCTTGCAGGCCATCTTCAATGATTGCGAGCGTTGGATTGGAGAGGATCTGTCGATACGGAAGGATGCCGAGCAGCGGGATCTTGTGTCGAGCGAGGCCGCGCTCAAGGAGCTGTGGCAGTTGCGGCTCCATCTCAAGGTTCACCTTGTTGACGATCGCTCCCGCCACCTCAACACCACGCGCGGCGAAGAGTGCGGCGTTCAAGACGATCTCATCGATCGGTCGGCCGATCCCACCTTCGCTGACGATGATCACGGGGGCGCCGAGGAGCGCCGCAACGTCCGCGTTGGAGAGTCCGATCACGGCACCTACACCAGCGTGGCCAGTCCCCTCCAAGAGGATCAGGTCGCGCCCCTTCGCCATCTCCGCCTGTGCGGCAACGATGCGTGCACCGAGATCCTCAACGATCTCCCCCTCAATGACGCGGCGCGTAAAGCCGCGCGGAATCTGCACTGGCGAGAGGAGCTGCGTTGAATCCGGAAGGTTGAAGACGCCGCGCATCAGTGCTGCGTCTTCGTCTGCGGGCGCGCCGTCCAGCATGATCCAGCGCTGCCCGACCGGCTTCATGAAGGCGGTGTTCAGGCCGCGATCGGCAAAGGCGGCAAAGAGTCCGAGCGATGTGGTGGTCTTGCCGCGGTTCTGCCCAGTTGCGGCAAGGAAGATCTGCCGAGCGCCGTCGGCCATGCGCGTTACTCCTCGCCGCGTGGCGCAGTGCGCCGTTCGATCAACTTCACCGCGTCGGCGAGCCGCGAGACAACCTCTGGCTCCACATCCTCTCTGGTAATGTGCGTGCCGAGTTTATCCAGCACATCTGCGGCCACGGAGAGGAAGACCGATGCATCGGCGATGAAGAATTCGGACTCATTGCTGTAACGCACAAATGTCAGTCGCCCCTGCAGCGCGCGGCGGTCATCACCGTGTGCCACCTGCGTGGTGAAGTTGTGGCCCTGGATGCCGTCTGGGTTAGAGAGGAAGCTGAGCGCGTTATCAATCGCAAGGCCGAATCGTGCCCGCCAACTGGTGAGCCGCTCCAACACCTCCGGCTGAAGGCGAAGATCATGCACCTCGTTGAAGGCCTCAGGGGCGGCGGTGAGCGCGTTGACGAGCGTTGCCCCCTGGCGCTGACCGAGCATCGCCTGCAGTGAGCGCTCCAGCGTCACCACCTCGGCATCGAAGTGGCTGGAGGTGATCAGGTCGACGAGGAGATCCTCCACGTTGTCGAGCGTGGTCGGATCGCCGAGCGCCAAGGCGAGCGCGAGGATCTCCTCGCGAAAGAGGAAGCGCTCTTCGTGATCAAGTCCTGTCATCGCAGCATCCTAGCGCGCCGCACGCCGCCAGGGCGTACAGGCGCAGGTGTGCTGAAGCGCAGATCGGCCGGGCCGAGGCTTATGGGTAGATGCCGCGGACGCTCATCGCGTCGGCAACACGCTTCACGGAGAGGAGGTAGGCACCTGTGCGCAGGTGACTCTTCTGCTCCTGTGCCATGTCGTAGACCTCGTGGAAGGCGCGCACCATCTTCTTCTCAAGGCGGAGGTTGACCTCCTCCTCTTCCCAGAAGTCGCGGTTCAGGTCCTGCACCCACTCGAAGTAGCTGACGGTGACGCCGCCCGCGTTGCAGAGGATGTCAGGGATCACCATCGCCCCATTAGCGAAGAGGATGTCGTCCGCCTCTGGAGTGGTTGGGCCGTTCGCCGCTTCCGCAACGATCTTCGTCTTGATCTTTGCCGCGTTCTCCGCAGTGATCTGATTCTCCAGCGCCGCTGGAATCAGCACGTCGCACGGGATCTCAAGGATCGCCTGGTTAGAAACCGCCGTTGCGCCGGCAAGTCCGACCACGCTCCCCGTCTTCTTCTTATGCGCATCAACTGCGGCGAGGTCGAGCCCCGCCGCGTTCTGGATACCGCCGCTGCTATCGGAGACGGCGATCACCTTCGCGCCAAGTTCAGAGATCAACTTTGCGGCGATGGAGCCGGCGTTGCCGTACCCCTGCACCACAACCGTTGCGCCCTTCAGGTTCAACCCAATCTTCGCCGCAGCTTCGCGTACGCAGATCACTGCACCACGCGCCGTTGCCTCGTTGCGACCCTTTGAGCCGCCGAGTGCGATCGGCTTTCCAGTGACAACACCTGGGACGGTGTAGCCAACATGCATGGAGTAGGTGTCCATCATCCAGGCCATCGTCTGGCTGTTGGTGTTCACGTCAGGCGCAGGGATATCTGACTCTGGCCCGATGATCACCGCGATCTCCGTGGTGAAGCGGCGCGTCAGGCGCTCAAGCTCGCCGAGTGAGAGCTGCTTCGGGTCAACGGTGACGCCGCCCTTGCCGCCGCCATATGGAAGATCCATCACGGCGCACTTCCACGACATCCACATTGAGAGCGCCTTCACTTCATCAATGTTGACGTCCTGATGGAAGCGAATCCCGCCCTTGGCTGGGCCGCGACCGAGGTTGTGCTGGACGCGGTGCCCCTCGAAGACGCGCGTTGAACCGTCATCCATGCGTACAGGGAAGTGCACGGTCAACTGCCGGCGCGGCTCGCGCAGCACGGCGGCGATTCCTGGGTCGAGGTTGAGCCGCTTGGCGGCAAGATCAAACTGCTGCTGGGCAACGGCCCAGGCGCTCTTCTGGCTCATTCGTGGGTCACCTCATGCTCATATCCGCTGCGGCGAGAGGTCGCAGTCGGCCGCCCTTCGGCGCACGCCCACAGGCTACAACTTGGCCAACAAACCCGCCGCCGAGCCTCCCCCATCGGGGTGCTCCAGGGCTACTTTGCGCGAATCAGTGCAACGCCGAGACCCTTCGGTCCCGTGTGCGGCCCAATCGCGGCACCGGCGCGAACGATCCCCGGCTTCAGCGCACCCACCGCAGGGAACCGCGTGACGAGTTCTGTCCGGAACTCCTCAACATCAGGCGCCTCTGAGTGCAGGATCGTGAGCTCCTCAACGGCCGATTCACCAACAATCTGCATGAAGCGCTCGCGCGCCTTTGACGTTGTGCGCGGCTTATCGAGCGTCACCACCTCGCCATCAATGATGTCGATGATCGGCTTCACGGAGAGAAGCCCGCCAATTGCAGCGCGCGCTGGGCTGATGCGCCCGCCCGCCTTCAGGTAGTCGAGCGAGTCGAGGAAGAAGATGACGTGGGTGCGTGGGATCGCTCCCTGGAGGTCGGCTACGATCTCCGCCGCACTCTTTCCTGCAACGGCACCACGATGCGCGCGCTTCACCAAGAGACCCTGCGCCGCAGATGCGGTGGTGGTGTCTACCAGATGGATGCTCTTGCTCTGCGGATGCGAAGAGGCGGCCATCTCCGCGCTGCGGTAGGTGGCGGAGAGCTTCGATGCCACATGAACGGAGACGATCTCCTGCGCGCCTTCCGCAAAGGCGCGATCGTACGCCGCGGTGAAGGCGGCGGCTGATGGGGCGGCGGTCTTAGGGAATGGAGCGCCGGGGGCGGTGAGTCGCTTCCAGAACTCGTCCATGGAGATCTCCTCGCCCACCTTGAAGCTCTCTTCATTAAACGAGACGATGATCGGGACGATCGTGATGCCGAGCTCCTTGGCGAGCTGCGGTGGAATATCTGATGCGCTGTCTGAGACGATTGCAACCTTGTGCGCTGACTGGCTCATATCAACTCCCCTCCAACATCAACGAGCGGAGGCCGCTCTGACCTTCAGTTTATCGGCGAGAATCAGTCGTGCGCGGCGCGTTGCCGCTGCAGGGTCGTTGGGAGGATCTCGTGCTCCACTCGGCGCAGGATCAAGAGGAAGCTCCCCGCAATCGCGAGGAAGCCGAACGTGGCGTAGACGAGCCCGTCCACGCCGAAGGAGGTGGCGAGGTCCCCCGCTACCTTCACCCCGATCACCTGGCCGAGGCCGAGGAAGATTGAGTAGAGCCCCATCACCGCGCTGCGATCGGTGTGATAGCGCTCGGAGACATCAGCCAAGAAGCCGAGCGCCGCTGGCGTTGCGCCAGCGATAAAGAACATGGAGACACAGATGGTCACAAATAGCGCACCGATCAGTAGCAGATCCGTCCCGGTTAAACGATTCATCAGGAAGACGGCGGACATTGCAACGACGAAGGCGATCAGGCCAAAGAGGAGGATCGTGGTTCGGCGGTAGTTCGCGAAGCGATTCCCCCAGAAGAAGAGTCCGATACCACCAACCAGCGCAACAAAGGCGAAGGCGGTGGTGATGACGACAAAGGGGAAGCCGCTCAGAAGGAACTGCCCCGTCACGTCAACGCCAGCATCGCCGAGCAGCAGATTGAGCCCTTGCGGCACCCAGACGCCGATGATCGCGTTGATGGAGACCCAGGTTGGGACAAAGAGGAGGATGCCGCGCTGGCTGAAAAGCTTCGCGTACTTCCTCAGTCGACCCTCATCATGCGGTGGCGGCGCGGTGTGCTCGTCCTTCACGCCGTAGGCGAAGAAGGCGAGCGCGAGGAGATAGATCCCACCGTTAATCAGGAAGGCGCTCGTCCCGAAGATCTCCCAGAGGGGCCCCGCAAGCGCCGTCCCTGCAACCAGGAGTCCGCCGAGCGTCGCCACCTCAAAGAGTGTGACCACGCGCCCGCGCAACTTCTCGTCGTGACTGGTGCTCGCCGCAACGTAGGAGAGGATTGACGGCACGCTTGCTGCGGTTGACGCGCCCTCAAGGAGTCGCGTGCCGATCAGCAGCGGAATCGTCGCCGCAAAGGGGGTCAGCAGAACAGCCGCAAGGCCGAAGAGTGGACCAAGAAGCATCACCGGCTTCCGCCCAACACGGTCGGCGATGATCCCGAAGATCGGCGAGCCGATCAGCTCCGTGACGTAGAAGGCGAGGGTGATCGTCGCAAGGTCAACAGGCGTGATACTCACCGCGCCGGTTGTATTCAGGTGCTTATTCCAGACGATCAGGAGGGCCCCGGTCGTCCCCGTCGCCGTGCGAAGGGTGAGCGTCCCCAGAAGCAACGAGCGCATTGATGCAGTCATCCGCTCCACGATAGCGGCTCGGTATACTCGCCGCATGCCAAGCAATGTTGCCCAGAGTTACCCATACAAGAAGGAGAGCGAGGCGGAGCGCGCCGCCGCGATCGCGTTAACACTTGGCGCACGCGAAGGGCTCGCTGAGAAGCTCGCCGCTGAGGCGCTCCCCTATGACAACACGAGTGACGGCGAAGCCTGGGCCTGGCGTTGCCGCAGTGTCGGCTGCCCTGGCGTGATGCACACCGCCGGCTACGCACGCGACCGCCACGGACTCGTCGCCCTCTGCGACGGCTGCGGCACGATCGCGCTGCGCTAACCATGAGCCGCGAGAGCACCCATGAGTAGCGAACGCGCACCAGATCTCAACGCGGCACCCGGGCTCGTCCCGATGAGCGCGGCGAATAAGCCGACACAGGTTGACGTTGTTGGCGATCGCATCCGCGTCGCCTCGCTAGAGATCATCGACCGCGCCCTTGCCGGATATCTGGAGAGCCGATCGCCAGAGGAGCGCCCCGAGACGGTTGAACGCGCCCTGCGCGTTGGCCTGATGGCGCTGCAGAGTGCAAGCGGCTCAATTGACGTTGATCATGTGCGCCGCGCCTTCGACAAGCTGCTGAGCGACGCGGCTGATTCCAACAAAAAGGCGACCGTTGAGGTGGAGGAGATCCTGCGCAAGACCTTCTCAACCGAAGGGGGCGTGATGCCAGCAACCCTGGAGCGCTTCATCGGCGACAAGGGGCAGCTCGCCCAGTTCACCAAGGATCTCTTCGACGAGAATCGCCGCGACTCCGCGATCGGCAAGCTGAACACGATCCTCGGCACCTACTTTGATGGCGACGCGAGCAAGCTCGCGCACCTTCTTGACCCCACGCGCGAAGCGTCGCCACTGAGCGGATTCCGCGCTGAGATCGCGAAGCGTTTCGACGACGTGTTGCTGAAGATCGTGGAGATGGAGGC
This sequence comes from uncultured Chloroflexota bacterium, assembly GCA_903944295.1. GTDB lineage: Bacteria > Chloroflexota > Limnocylindria > Limnocylindrales > Limnocylindraceae > Limnocylindrus. Next base: position 14,271 of record CAJARA010000034.1, on the reverse strand, counting down.
GTCGCAGAAGGCGGCGAAGGGCGAGCGGAAGAAGGGGACGGCGAAGGGGGCCGACTTCGAGTCGCGCATCATCGCCGAATACACCGAACTGCTGCGCGCTACGAATGACGATATTGAAGGGACTGGCGGCATCACTGGCGCCGTCACCGACTCAAAGAAGGGCGACGCGGTGATCACGATCAACGCCAAGGATTCAAGCGCTGCGGTGCTGCGGATCGTTGTTGAGGTGAAGGACAAGGCGATGACCGGTCCAGCCATTGAGAAGGAGCTCGCCGAGGCGCGTGAGAATCGCAAGGCGGAGATCGCGCTGATGGTCTTTAGCGAAGCGGCGGCACCGGCGGGGGCCGCGCCATTCCAGATCAGCCGCAACGGCGTCTACTGCGTCGTTGACCCAGAGGCGCCAGACGTCGCCATCCTTGAAGCCTCGTATCGACTCGCTCGCATCTCCGCGCTAATCCGTGCCAAGTCCGAAGGGAGCGGCGCCGACCTCTCCGCCGTGCGCGACGCGATTGAGGCACTCCGCAGCCGACTCGATTCGGTCAAGGAGATTAAGAAGACGCTCACCGCGATCGACAACACCACCGAGAAGGCGCGCGATGAGCTCGATACGCTCCGCACCTCTATCAGCACCGAGATCGATCGGATCGAAGAGCAGGTCCGCGCGAGCAGCGCCGCCGCAAAGTCAGAGTGAGCGGCGCCGCCGCCGACTGGCGACGCTTCCTCACCGGTCGTTACGCCGCCTTCGGCACACTCGCCATCTCTGACGCGATCGCCGTAGCGCTCGCTGGCGACGGACTCGCCATTCCGCTCGTCGCAACACTCGGCGCATCACCAGCACTCGCAACGCTGATCGGCCTCTTCCCGTTCATTGGCGGCATCCTTCAGGCCTTCGTCCCCGCCATCTTGCGTCGCAACCGCGGCGACCTGCGCGGCCTCACCATCGTGATCGCCGCAATTGGACTGATGCGACCCCTCCTCTACATCGCGGTTGTCGTCCTGATCTGGGCGGGACTACTCTCCGCCATCGGTGGCATCTTGCTGATCGCGATCGGCTTCGGTGTTGGCGCAACGGCGCAGGCGCTCGCTGGCGCCAACGTGCAGACCTGGTTCGGGCGCATCCTTCCGGAGCGCGAGCGACGCTTCGTTGCACCGCGCGCGCTGGCGATCCAGTTCGGGCTCGGCTCGGTGCTGCTCGTCCCCATTGCACTGCTCGTCCGCGTCGGCGAGGCGGACTGGGGCGTCCTCATCTACGCGCCAGCATTCATCGGTGCGCTCATCGCGAGCCTCGCCTTTATCCGCGCGCTGCGCAAACTGCCGCGACCCGGCGCAATCGCACCAGAGCGCTCCGTGCGCGGCGGCAAGCTCTCCGCGCCAGTGCGCAAGTTCATTCGCACCAACGCAATTGCCGCGCTCGGTGCCGGCTTTGCCCCGTACCTTTCGCTCTACGCCATCGTCGTGCTGAATCAGTCGGCCGCCTACGCCATCCTCCTCTCCGCCGTTGGCTCCGCCGCCGCGCTGATCGGTGCGCTGGTGATCGGTAACTGGCTGGAGCGAGGCTCAGCGAGTCGTCTCTATAGAACGTCACTCATCGTCCGTGGCGCTGGGATGGCTTCCTCAGCACTCGCTGGTCCATGGAATCCGTTTGCGCCGCTCGTCCTGCTCATCGTGATGGTGGTGGTCACCGTAGGATTCGCCGCTGGCATGCTCTCAGCACAAGAGCGACTCCTCCGACTCGCCGCACCTGGTGAAGTTGTCCGCGCGCAGTCAACCTTTGGCGCCGTGAACGCCGCCTGCCTCGCCGCTGGCCAGGCTGTTGGCGTTGCGGTGCTCGCGATCTTCCCTATCGCCTACCCAACCTATGTGGTGATCTTCCTCGTCACGGGTGCCTTCCGCCTGGCTGCCGCCGCCACCGCCGAGGTGGGGGGCGACTGGGATGCCGCCACGCGCCTCCATCACGGCGATGAGGTCGTCACCGAGCCCGCGCTCGAATCGCAGCGCTAGCGCACCACCCCAGTGGGTGGGCGGGGCTACACTAGGGGCGAAGCCGCACCGCAGCACCGCGCGGAGCGGCACGAGTAGGAGGAGTAAGACGATGCGTGTACCTGTAGAGATGCCACGACTCGGCTACGACACCGAGGTCGGCAAGATTGGGAACTGGACGGCGAAGGTTGGCGATACCGTCACGGCGGGTCAGCCGATCGGTGAGCTTGAGACCGAAAAGGCAACGGTGGAGTTTGAGTCCCCCGCCGCTGGCACACTCGCCGAGATCGTTCACGCCGCAGGGAGCGAAGTGGCGGTCGGCACCGTGATCGCCTACATCGAAGACGGCAAGTAAGTGGAGAAGCCCGGCCGTACGCCGGTCACCTTCACACCGATGCGCGCGGCGATCAGCCGTCGCATGGTGGAGTCAAAGTCAAAGGCGCCACACTTTTACGTCTCTACCGATATTGAGATGGAGGCGGTGACCGCCGCAAACAACAAACTGAATGAAGGGAAGAGCGGTGACGACCGCGTCACCATCACCGCCTGGCTCGTCCGAGCACTTGCGCAGTCGCTTGCCGCAGCACCAGCACTCAACGCCGTCTGGAGCGGCGAGACGCTCGAGCGCGTCGACCAGATCAATATCGGTATCGCCATCGCCATCCCCGACGGCCTGATCGCACCAGCACTCCTCGACTGTGCCAGCAAGGATCTCGCCACCATCTCGTCCGAACTCCGCGACCTTGTGACGCGCACCAAGGCGAACAAGTTGAAGCCCGCAGAGTTCTCCGACGCAACGTTCACCCTCAGCAATCTCGGTGGCTTCCCCGTGACGCAGTTCACTGCGATCGTCACACCACCGCAGGTCGCCATCCTCGCCACTGGTCGCAGCGAGCAGCGCGCCGTGGTGCGCGACGGCGCAGTGGTGGCACGACAGATGCTCACCGCCACACTCTCCGCCGATCACCGCGCCGTTGACGGCGCACTCGTTGCAACCTTTCTCGGCGACCTGAAGTCGCGACTCGAGACACCGGAAGGCCTCGCCTGACCGTGGCCTCCTGTGGCTGATCAGAGCACGCCGCTCGGCGGTCGCTCCGACTACGCGCAGCGCGAACTGAACGAAGTCGACCTTCACGCCGACCCACTGACGCAGTTTCAACGCTGGGTTGACGCGGCGATCGCCGCCGAACTCCCCGAACCGCTCGCCGCAGCCCTCGCAACCGCCGACGCGCACGGGACTCCGAGCGTCCGAATGATCCTCGTCCGCGGCATCGCCGCCGATGGTCTGCGCTTCTATACGAATCACGAAAGTCGCAAAGGTCAGGACCTCGCCATCAATCCGCAGGCGGCGCTCACCCTCTGGTGGCCGGGGATCGAGCGCCAGGTGCGCTGCTCAGGTCCAGTGCGACAGCTCACCGAAGCCGAATCGGCCGCCTACTTTGTCAGCCGTCCGCGCGAGAGTCAGCTCGGCGCCCGAGCCAGCCGCCAGGGCCAGCCGACCCCCTCCCGTGAGGCGCTTGAGGCGGCGCTCGCCGCCGAAACAACCGCTCACCAGGACTGCGCGCCGATTGAACTTCCCCACTTCTGGGGTGGCTACCTCCTCACCCCCGCCCGCTGGGAGTTCTGGCAGGGGCGCCAGAACCGCCTCCACGACCGCTTCGAGTACCTGCCGAACGGCGCCGCCTGGGAGATCCGCCGCCTCCAGCCGTAGCCCCCGCCATAAACCTGCGCCGAGGCTAGAAGTACCCCCCGCCGATCGGATACCCTACGCCCAAGCGCAGATCGCGCTTCATGAGACACGGCGCTCGGATGCGGGCGCCGATCGAAGGAGGAAACATGCGAAAGAAGTCCGCACTGGCGGCTCTCTTCGTAAGCGCAGCGTTGATCGCTGGTGCTTGCGGTGGCGGCGCCAGCATCGTCGGCTCGTACAAGCCTGGTGAAGGCGGTACTGGCGGAACGTTGCTCGTTGGCGACTATCAGGATGTCGACAGCTTGCACCCGTACTACTACTCCACCGTGATGTCAGCAAACGTGCTGGCAACCGTGTGGGACGGCCTCGTCACCCTCAGCAATGAGGCGAAGTACGTGCCGTGGATGGCGACCGAGATTCCAACGATCGCCAACAAGGGCATCGTTCTCCCAGGCGAGAACGGCGACGCAATGACCGTGACCTGGACGCTCCGTGAGGGGCTCGTTTGGTCAGACGGTGTTGCGATCACCTGTGCAGACGCTGAGTACACCCACAGCTGGGTGATGACAGAGGGGAACCCTCTCTCAACGACCGGCGCTGCAGAAATCTCTGATGTTGAGTGCATTGATGACTTGACGATCAAGCTGCACTACTCCGAGCTCTACTCGGGCGTGTACGGCGGCGTTGGCATCATGCCAAAGCACTACTTCGAGAAGTACGACATCAACTCGGGCAACCCAGCAACTGACATGGTGCTTGGCGCGGGCTTCCGCCCTGAGGACCTGGCAAACGTCCCAGTCTCTGGCGCATTCAAGTTCGCAAGCCGAACTGAAGGCGTTGAGACCGTGATGGTTCGCAACGACAAGTGGAAGAACCCATACAGCGGCGAGGGCACGAAGCTTGACAGCATCAAGTACGTGGTCTGCGGCGATCCTGACACCTGTATTGCGAAGTTCCGCGCTGGCGAGTTGGACATCGTGACCGACCTCGACCAGAACAGCTTCGAGACCACGAAGGATCTCGGCGTTGCGCAGAAGGCACAGAGTGTCTTCACCTACGAGTTCTTCCGACCAAACCACTCGGCTGATGACTGCTCAATCCTTGAGCCGCTCAAGACGACGCGTGGTGGTGGTTGCCCAGTCTCTGACCCAGCGATCCGCAAGGCAATCGCTCAGGCCACAGACAAGGACTCCATCTGGACCCGTATCCTCGGCGAAGCCGGAGTGATCGCTTCTTCAAGCGTCACCCCACTCGCCTGGTTCTATAAGGAGCAGAGCCCGGTCAAGTTTGACCTGGCTGCTGCCAAGAAGACCCTTACTGACGCAGGCTGGGTTGACAGCAATGGCGACGGCATCGTGGAGAAGGACGGCGTCTCCGCCATCCTCGAGTTCTGCACGACGATGAAGCCAGTGCGAAAGTCCACCATTGCCTACGTGGCTGGTGACCTTGCGAAGATCGGGATCAAGGCCGTGTACAACGGCGGCGGCACCATCTTCGCGCCGTGGACAGAGTCGGACGAGACGCTCTCGTGCAACCTTGCCCGCGGTAACTTTGACGTTGCGCTGCACGCTTACAGCTCAGGCATTGAGGCGGTCTCGCTTTACGGCGTGTACCACTCAAGCAAGTTTGAGCCAGACGGCCAGAACGACGCCAAGGTGAACGACGCAGCACTTGATGCCCAGTTGGACACCATCAAGGGCACGATCGATTTGGACGTCATCGCCGCTGCAGCAGCCAAGGCTCAGGAGATCATGGCTGCCACAACGGTAGAAATCCCCCTCTATTACTGGTTGGGGATTGAGCTCGTGAGCGATAAGGTCGGCGGGTTCCTTTCGAACCCAACGCAGGCCGGTCCGCTCTGGAACGCAGGGGATCTCTCCCTCGCGAACTGATCGGGTTCTCTTCACCTTCGGGTGATTTGACAGAAGGGGCGGGACGAAAGTCCCGCCCCTTCTGTTTCCCTCGGCAGAACCGCAGCGGGAGGTCCGCGCACGCGCCGAGCGTGCCGCCGCGAGGTGCTAATCGGCTAGGATGCGGCAGATACGTCAGGGCACCAGGAAGGAGGGGGCATGCTCAAGTTTGCACTGCGCAGGATTGGCGCCAGCCTCCTCATCTTGCTGGGCACCACCGTCTTCATCTACGCGCTTCTCCTTGCCGCCCCTGGCGGGCCAGAGCAGAAGTACGCGAACAATCCCCGCTTCACACCGCAGCAACAGCAGGCGTATGTGAAGGCGCTTGGTCTAGATAAACCGGTCCCTGTTCAGTACTGCCGCTGGCTCGGCGCATGCCGCCGTGACACCGATGGAGTTGAGGCGCTAATTGGACCGACTGGCTTCCCAAGCATCTTCCCAAGCTTCCTCTCGGGTGTTGAGAGTGGCATCGTGCACGGTGACTTTGGCTACAGCTATGAGAACGGCAACGCCGTGATTGAGCGCATCAGTGGCGCGCTGCTTCCCACCCTGATCTTGGCCGGTCTCTCCGCCGCCCTCTGGCTCTCACTCGCCGTTATCCTTGGCGTGATCACCGCACTTCGAAACGGCGGTCTCTTCGACAACGTGTTTAGCGTCTTCACCTACGTCACCGCCGCGTTTCCAACCTTCATCCTCGGATTCGCCCTCATCTCTATATTCTCCGTAGGCCTTGGACTCACGCCAGTCAGCGGCATGACGGATGGTCGACTCTCCCCCGCCTTCGGCAGTAACGAGTACTGGCAATACTTCGCGTATAGCCCAAGCACCGCAATCGCCGACCTCGCACGTCACCTCATCTTGCCAGTCACAACGCTCGTGCTGATCAGCGTGGCAGGTGATGCGCGCTACGTCCGACAGAGCGTGATGGAGTCCATGGGGATGGAGCATGTGCGCACCGCTCGTTCAAAGGGACTCAGCAGCCTGCGCATCAATCGCCGCCACATCTTGCGCACTGGACTCATCCCATTCGCCACGAACATCGGGCTTGCCTTCCCATTCCTTGTCTCGGGCGCCCTGATTACGGAGACGATCTTCAGCTGGCCAGGGGTCGGACGGCTGACTCTGATTGCGATCGGCAACCTTGACTACCCGCTGCTGATGGGAATCCTCTCAATTGGCGCCGCCGCTGTTGCCATTGGCAACCTGATCTCCGATCTCCTCTACGCCGCCCTTGATCCGAGGATTCGCCTGTGAGCGGCGCTGTGCAGGATCGCCTCCCCGTCTCCGAGAGCCCGTGGCAGCAGGCGCGGAAGCGCTTCATGCAGACGCGCATGGGACCAGCCGGCCTCGCGGTCCTGATCGGCATCTTCCTATTTGTTGTGCTCGGGTCGCTCCTCCTCCCCTACGACTTCTATGAGGTTCCGCAGCCCGACGTCATCAACTTTGTCGGTAGGCCGCCAGCTTGGGGTCGGCCGTTTGGTGAGACGGGGATGTTGCAGCTTGATGTCATGACGCTCGTCGCCAACGGCGGTCGCACTTCGCTGATTATCGGATTCGCCACGGCGATCGGCTCCATCACCATCGGCACCTTCGTCGGCGTGATTGCAGGATTTATTGGCGGCAAGGTTGATTCGTTCCTGATGCGCCTCGCCGACGTCTTCCTGATGATCCCTTCGCTCTTTGTCATCCTCTTCCTTGCCCGCATCTTTCAGGGCGAGGGGGGCGGCGGCGTCTGGTCACTCGTCATCGTCTTTGTTGGCTTCGGTTGGATGGGGCTTGCACGCCTTGTTCGCGGCCAGGTGCTGGCGATTCGCGAGATGGAGTTCGTTGAGGCGGCGCGTGCCCTTGGCGTTCCGCCACTCCGCATTGCGCTTCGGCACATCCTCCCGAACGCGATCGGTCCGCTCGTCGTGGCGGCACCCTTCATCGTGGGCGGTGCAATCGTCAGCGAGGCCTTCATCAGCTACCTCGGTTTCGGCGTGAACCCTGCCACCCCAACCTGGGGGAACATCCTCTCCGAGTCGGCGAAATTCCTTCAGCAGGGGAACTGGTGGTGGATCGGATTCCCCGGCCTCTTCATCGTACTCACGGCGCTCTCCGTAAACATGATTGGTGACACGCTCCGTTCCGCGCTCGATCCGCGAGGTCGCAAGTGAGCGGGTCGAAGGGGGCACCGGTAATTGAGGTGAAGGACCTCAACATCTCCTTCAAGACCGCCGCAGGCGTGATCAAGGTGGTGGAGAACGTCTCCTTCTCCATCGGCAAGGGCGAGTGTCTCGCCGTGGTTGGCGAGTCGGGCTCTGGGAAGAGCGTCTCTGCGCTCGCCACGATCGGCCTCCTCGTCAAGGATCAATCCGTTGTCACCGGCTCCGTCCTCTTCCGCGGCGAGGAGCTGCTCGGTAAGCCAGAGTCGTACATGCGCAAGATTCGGGGCGGCGGCATCTCGATGATCTTCCAGGAGCCGCTCTCCGCACTCAACCCCGTCACCACCATTGGCGAGCAGATTGCCGAAGTGCTGGTGGCGCACGGCCGCGCAGGTTGGCGCGAGGCGAATAAGAAGGCGATCGAATATCTCGAACTTGTGGAGATTGCGCAGGCGCCGCAGCGCGTCAAGCAGTACCCACATCAACTCTCAGGCGGCATGCGCCAGCGCGCGATGATCGCCATGGCGCTCGCTGGCGAACCAGAGCTGATCATCGCCGACGAGCCGACCACCGCCCTTGATGTGACGATCCAGGCGCAGGTGCTCGATCTTCTCCGCCGCGCGACCAAGGAGCGCGGCACAGCACTGATGCTGATCACTCACGATCTTGGCGTTGTCGCTGAGACCGCCGATCGCATCGCCGTGATGTACGCGGGGCAGATCGTTGAAGAGGGCCCCGCACGCGAAGTGCTGCGCACTCCAGCAAGCCCCTACGCACTCGACCTGATCGCCTCGATCCCGTCATACGAGCGTCGTGGGAAGGGCCTCTCCACGATTCAGGGTGCCGTCCCGTCGCCTGCAAACTTCCCGAGCGGCTGCCGCTTCCACCCACGCTGCCGCTTTGCGGTGAAGGCGTGCGCTCAGACGATGCCGAGCCTTGACGCACGCGGTAACGACCGCTCCGTCCGCTGCGTCCGCGCTGATGAGATTGCGGGAGGTGCGAAGTGAGCGAGAAGCGCGCCGCTTCCGGTACGTCGGCCAACCTGCTTGAACTCCGCGGCCTGAAGAAGCACTTCCCGATCGGCAGCGCCATCCCGCTAATCCAGAAGCGGAAGACGGTGAAGGCGGTTGATGGTGTAGATCTCACGATTGCTCGTGGCGAGACGCTCGCGATCGTTGGTGAGTCGGGATCCGGGAAGACGACGCTTGGACGCGTTGCGCTCGGCCTGCAGAAGCCGACCGCTGGCGAAGTCTGGTTTGACGGTGTACGTCTCACCGATCGCAGTGCAGAGGAGCAGCGGAAGCTGCGCCGCAAGATGCAGATCGTCTTCCAGGATCCATTCGGCTCGCTCAATCCACGCCTCCCAATCGGCGACCAGATTGAAGAGGGCCTCGTTGCACACGCGATGGGGACTCCGTCTGAGCGAAAAGATCGTATGCACTCCGCGCTTGAACTCGTTGGGCTCCCCGCCGAGTATGCGGTGCGCTATCCGCACGAGTTCTCTGGCGGACAGCGGCAGCGCATTGGCATTGCGCGTGCACTCGCCCTTGACCCCGAGTTCGTGGTACTTGACGAGCCCGTCTCTGCCCTCGACGTCTCCATTCAGAGCCAGGTACTGAACCTACTCGCCGACCTCCGCACGAAGCAGGGGCTCACCTACATGTTCATCAGCCATAACCTTGATGTGGTTGGCTACTTCGCCGATCGCGTCGCGGTGATGTATCTCGGTAAGGTGGTGGAGTCTGGCCCTGTGGATCACGTCTTCACCAAACCACAACATCCGTACACAATCGCCCTCCTCTCAGCGGTGCCGAAGATTGAGGCGCACGACACCGCCGACCGACTGATCCTTGAAGGCGAGATTCCATCGCCAATCAGCCCACCATCTGGTTGCCGATTCCGGACCCGATGCTGGCTGCGTGAACAGCTCGGCAACCCAGAGCGCTGCGCTACAGAAGAGCCTGCACTCGCCGCGTCGCCGCGCGACCTTGACGTTGCCGTGGCCTGCCACTTCCCACTCGAGGACGGTGCCGCCGCAACCACGAAAGTTGGACGCACCGCAGCGGCGGCTTCTTCCAAGGCGAAGTCGAAGGCCTAGCCCCAAGCGATCACGCGCTAGCGCGCGTGCCGAGCTACGCGCGCCTGAACTGCTCCAACAGGCTCGTCGCCACAGCGGCACTCCCTGGGTTCGGCTCAATACGCTCCTCGGCCACAGCGATCAGTTCCGCCGCCTCACTCAGCGATGCGTAGAGGCCAGCACCGAGTCCAGCGAGCGCAGCGCTCCCCGCTGCCGCCGCCTCAGGGATGCGCGGCAGCACCACTGGCACTCCGAGTAGATCGGCGCGCATCTGCGGGATCCCTCTCGGAACGCTGAGCTGTGCAGCATAGAGACCGCTCGTTGCGCCGGTCGCCGGGCCAGAGAGCCACATCTCGCTCAGCGGAAGTCCCGCACCACGTGCAGGTGCTAGCAGCGCCGCAACGGCGAGCGCTCCGTACTCCATGACGGCGCGGACGCGGTGCGCATCGCCGCGACTATCGCTTGCCCCGATGAACCGCACCGCTTCGCCGTCCCGCTCAACGCGCACACCATCAGCGCCGAGCGGCAGTGCGGCAACGGCATCAATGAGTGCGCCTGGATCACTCCCCTGCGCAATCGATTCACTGATCGTGGTGTCAAGGAGGAGGCCGGTCCCGCCCAGTGCGCCGCCCAAGATGCGAGCCTCGCCGAATGAGGCTGGCGCGGGACCAGACCAGAGCGCACCCCCAACCTCCAAAGTGATGCGTTCGGCGGTCGCTCGTTCAACTGAGATGCCAACGCCACCAGCGGCGCCACCAACATCAACGCCGCGCGCCAGATGCATCAGCCCAGCGCCAATCACCGCCGCCATCCCGTCATTAGTCCCCGAAACAATTGGGATGCCGATCGGTAACCCAAGATCGCTCGCAGCAAGCGGACGAAGTGCGCCAATGCGCGTCCCAGGAAACACCTCAGGCGGGAGTGCACGCTCGTCGAGTCCGCCCGCTTCGCTCAGCAGGAGCGCGCGTTGCGAAGGGGAGAGCGAGCGAGCCGGATCCCAGAACGAGGCGACCGCCTCGCCGCTCAGGCGAAAGGCGAGCGCATCCCATGTTGAGAGGAGCCAGGCGGTCTCCTTCGCCGCCGCTGCACGCTCACGCAAAAACCAGCGCGCTTTCGGGAGCTCGGCGAGCAGCCAGCCAGATCGACCTAAGAGTGCCGTAAGCTGCGCATCATCTTCAGCGGCGCGACGATCGCCCCAGAGCATCGCCGCACTCGCCGCGCTCCCATTTTCTCGCACCGGAACGAGCGTCGGCCCATGCCCATCGGCGGCGATTCCAAGAATCTCAACCGCAGGTCCCGCGGCCTTGAGCGCTTCGCCGACCGCCGAACGGATCGCCTCCCACCAGACGTTCGGATCTTGCTCAACAGCGCCACTCGCTGAGCCCAGCGCGGTGCCGCTGGAGCGTCGCGTCAGCGCAAGTGGGCGTCCACTCTCCGCATCAGCAATGAGGACCTTGACGGCGGTGCTGCCAAGATCAATCGAGAGGAGTGCGCCGCGCTGAGGAGTCATTGCGCAGCCACCGCGCGGACGGCGCGACGGCTCAGCGCGGACCGGCGCTGCGGCCGTTGTTGACGTACCACCAGGCGCTCGGAAAGATCCCGGCTGCGAGCGCGATCTTGATCGCATCACCAATGAGGAACGGCGTCGCCCCCTTACCGATGGCGTCGCCGAGGTCGATCTGCAGTGCAGCAGAGAGCCAGCTCACACCGAACGCATAGATGATGAGATTGCCGATCAGCATCGCGCCGACCGTGCCGACCACGCTGCGATCCCAGCCGAGGTCGGCGAGTCGCCCAACAAGCCAGGCGGCGAAGAGCATCCCGATGAGATAGCCACCGGTTGGCGCTAGCGCGAGTGCGCCGTCAGCCCCACTGACTGCAAACTGCTCGATTCCGTGACCGCCAGACTTGAAGAGTGGTGCGCCGATCACGCCGAGCGCCAGATAGAGGCCGAGCGATGCCACGCTGCGTCGGGCACCGAGCGCCGCGCCAACGAGGAGGACGCCAAAGGTCTGTCCCGTGATCGGGACTGGTGTGCCAGGGAGCGGGATGACTACCTGTGCCGCCGCACCAATAATTAACGCGCCGACCACCGCGAGGGCGAGTCCCTGCAACCGTGATCCAAGGCGCTCGCCGAGGAAGACGGGGAAGAAGAAGTCGCCGAGCGTCACGCCGTGCTCCGCCGCCGGAATCCGCGCCACCGCTGGCATCGATCGCCTGATCTGCATTAAGGCCTCCCTCTCTCTGCTTGCCTCATTCTACTCCTCGGCATATCGCCGCGCCGAGATCAGAGATGGATATTCTCCACGTTTAATGCTACACATGACCCAAGGTGTGCAAGGCAGCCTGGCTCTCTGGCGCCGCCAGAGGTCGTAGGAGCCGAGGGGGTACACCATGGCAACACTCCGTTCAGCTAAGCAAACGACAGGCCAGCCCAAGAGGAGCCGCTTCCTCACCTCGCTGGCCACCTCCGCCATCATGCTCGCATCACTCCTCGGAGTGAGCGCCGCCTATCCACAGGCAACCGCCCAGGCTGTTACCTGCGTAAGCGCTGATCGCAACGTTACGGGAATCGAAAACCTCACCGCAACTCCCCCTGAATACGCAACGATCGGCGCCGCAGTGACTGCCGCCTCCCCAGGAGAGCAGATCTGCATCGGCGCCGGTACCTGGCCAGAACAGGTCACGATCTCCAAAGAGCTCACGCTCACTGGCGCAGGCGAGCTCATCACGATCATTAGCAGCCCAGCGGTGCTTGCCCCAGTCTGTGGGACAGATCTAGCCAATTACGGCAATTCTGTCGCCATCGTTGACATCTGCGGTGCCGTCGCCAATGTGACGATCAGCGAACTCACCATTGACGGAGATTGGGATGGCGCAGGTCCCCTGAGCGGCATGCCTGCGAGCGGAAGGAGCGAGTTCTTTGGCCTCGTCGTGCATGGTGGCGCGACAGCAACCATCAGCAACCTCACCGTTACCAACATCAACCAAGCGAATTCAGGAAGCTGGGGTGCCCAGCAGGGTCGCGCCGTGTGGGTTGGACCCGCATCCACACTCAGCGCGACCAATATCCACGTGCTCAGATATCAAAAGTCAGGCATCTTCGCGTCTGGCGGATCAGGCGCGCTGGGCGCCGTAGCAACCCTCAACCTTTCAGACTCTCTAGTCGAGGGAGATCAACTCGCTGGGATGAACAGCGCGATCGCAATGAATGGCATAACGATCATCGGTGCGGACGCAACGTTGCACGGAGTAACTTCGCGTGGCAACCAGTGTGATGTAGCGAGCTGTGGCTTTACAGGGTTCACCTCTGGAGGTCTGCTGATCTACGATCGTGCTGGTGTGGTGCCTGCAATGCATGTTTATATCAGCTCGAGCATCTTCCAAGATAACGACTGGGGTGTCTACACCAGAGTGAGAAAGATTGACTCGTCGGTTGAGGTCAACGGGAATGATATCTCCCTGAATCGATATGTCGGTCTTGAGGTAAATGAAGGGAACGCGACGTTCTCAAATAACGACTTTACGGACAATGGAATCGTGGGTATTGAGCTCACCTCTGGAATAGAAGGGGTCGCCCCCGTCCATGCAACTTTTGTGCAGAATCTTGTTAAGGGAAACGGCGGAGTTCATGCAGCCTCCAGCGCTATTCGCCTCGTGGAGAACCCAGGTTTTGCCAGTCGCGCAAGCCTGCTCTTTTCCAGCAACGCGATCATTGACAACGCAGGCGTCACCGTTGCTCACCTCTCTTACTCGGGTGCACCGCTTTCTATTGATGAGGTGATTACCGGCACGGGTACCTGGTGGGGAGATTCGGTTCAGCCTGGGGACGCGTCCATGAACTTCACCTCGAACCTCGCCACCCTGTCTGACGCGCTTGCAACAGATTCAAGCGATGCATCGTATGGATTCATCGTTTCAAGTGTCGCGATTGAATCAAGCGTTGATCTCCCACCCCTCACGATTGCCTCTTCGGATCGCGCAGCAATGCCTACCCCAATCTCAATTGACTTCGGTGCCATCAGCGGAGGTGGCACAGTGACCGCCGTCCTCTCAGAGCAACCTGCGGAAGGGAACATCTCCTTTGGTACTAATCCGAGTGTGGTTGATATTGACTTCACGGGAACCTTCACGGGCTCAGTTGAGATCTGCATCGGATACGATCCAGCTCAGTATTACGCTGGTTCAAGCATTCTCCTCTTCCATTTCATCGGTGGCACGTGGGTTGATGTCACCAGTTCGGTAGATGAATCTACGCGACGTGTGTGTGGCTTGGTGAGCTCCTTCTCTCCGTTCGCCGCAGGCGAGGAGTTGGCCGTCTACGCCATTACCTACGACGCCAATGATGGCACCCTCGCGGGTGGCGAAGACCCGAGTTACACCTATGGCGACGCTGCCATCACCGCCCCGAGCGATCCGACACGCACCGGCTACGACTTCGCCGGCTGGTTCAGGGATGACATCACCTTC
>CAJARA010000033.1 GCA_903944295.1 uncultured Chloroflexota bacterium | reverse complement strand
GAGAAGTTGAAGATCACGTACGCCACCCTCTCCGACTCCAACGAGGAGATTCATAAGGGGTATGAGGCGGGGCTCGCCGAGGCGCGAACGCTGCTTGGCGCGAGCTACGGCAACTTCATCAACGGGAAGTGGATCACCGACGGCGCAACCTTTGAGAAGCGCACGCCAATCGACGGCTCACTTGTTGGAACCTTTACTAAGGGCGATCGCAGCACGGCGAAGAGCGCGATTGCCGCCGCAAAGGCCGCCTACCCAGCATGGTCGGCGCGACCGTGGGAAGAGCGCGTCAAACTGATCCGCGCCGCGGCAGAGCTGATCAGCGATCGACAGTTCCTTTATTCGGCGCTCCTCTCCATTGAGGTGGGGAAGAATCGCTTGGAGGCACTCGGCGACGTTGAGGAGACGGCCGACTTCTTCCGCATCTACGCAGGCGAAGTTGAACGCAATAAGGGCTACCACCACCCGATGGGAAACCTCGGCGACGCCAAGGTGGAGACGCTCACCGTGCTGAAGCCGTACGGCGTCTGGGCGGTGATCAGTCCTTTTAACTTCCCGTTCGCCCTGATGGGTGGCCCAGTTGGCGGCGCACTCGTTGCTGGCAACACGGTGGTACTCAAGCCATCATCAGACGCGCCACTCTCTGCGGTGCTCTTGGCACGTGCCATCAAGGACGCTGGGATTCCTGACGGCGTCTTCAACATGGTGATGGGACCTGGCGACAGCGTTGGTGCCGAGCTACAAGAGAATCCAGATGTTTCAGGGATCACCTTTACTGGTTCATCTGAAGTTGGCATGCAGGTCTTCCACTCATTCGCGAAGAGCTATCCGAAGCCGGTCATCGTTGAGATGGGCGGAAAGAACCCAACGATCATCTCCAAGCATGCCGACCTTGAGAAGGCGGCGGAGGGAGTGATGCGTTCCGCGTTCGGACTCGGCGGGCAGAAGTGCTCGGCGAATAGCCGCGTCTACGTTGAGGGCTCCGTGCACGATGAGTTCGTGAAGCTGCTCGTAGAGAAGACGAAGGCGTTGAAGGTTGGCGATCCAACGGTGCGCGGCATCTTCCTTGGACCAATCATCAATCAGCGCTCCGTTGACACCTTCCTCGCCGCCTCCAGTGAGGCGAAGCGCGACGGGAAGGTGGAGATCGGCGGCCATCAAATGACAGAGGGCGACCTTGCGAAGGGCTTCTACGTTGCGCCAACGGTGGTCACCGGACTCCCGGCAACGCACCGACTCTTCAAGGATGAGCTCTTCGTCCCCTTCGTTGTGGTGGCGAAGATCAACTCGTTTGAAGAGGGGATCGCACTCGCCAATGAGAGCGACTACGCCCTCACGGCAGGCTGCTTCACCGAAGACGAAAAGGAGATCCGCAC
The DNA here is from genome assembly GCA_903944295.1 of uncultured Chloroflexota bacterium. Classification (GTDB taxonomy): domain Bacteria; phylum Chloroflexota; class Limnocylindria; order Limnocylindrales; family Limnocylindraceae; genus Limnocylindrus. The sequence goes on along the minus strand of CAJARA010000033.1, from coordinate 1,061 downwards.
CTTCCTGGACACCATCCATGGCGGCGTGATCTACGTGAATCGTCGCGCCGGCTCCACCACGGGCGCTTGGCCAATGGTCCAGCCGTTCGGCGGCTGGAAGAAGTCGGGCACCACCGGCAAGTCGGGCGGCGGTCTCTATTACGTGCAGCAGTACCTGCGCGAGCAGAGCCAGACGGTCGTCAGGTAGCCCGCGGGGCGTACCCCCTCGTATACACTCCGCATACGACCTATCCATAGGAGGCTGAAATGACCGTGATCGAGAAGCCAGGCACGTGGCCAGCGACCCTTCCACACCTCGTCACTGAGGTGCCAGGGCCGAAGGCGCTCGCCCAGGTTGCCGCCGACCAGGCGGTCGTCTCTGGGAGCCTCCCGCGCGCCTATCCGTTCGCGCCAGTGCGCGGCTTCGGGATGGGCGTTGAGGATCAGGACGGGAATGTCTTTTTGGACTTCTGCGCCGGTATTGCCGTGAACTCCACGGGCCACTGCCATCCGCGCGTTGTTGATGCGATCGTGCAGCAGGCGCAGCGACTCATCCATTACAGCGCCTCCGACTTCTACGAAGAGCGCTACCAGGAGCTTGCCAGCGCACTCGCCGCAACGGCGCCGTGGAGCGGCCCATCAAAGGTGCTGCTGCAGAACTCTGGCACCGAGGCGGTTGAAGCCTCGATTAAGTTGGCGCGCTACATGTCTGGTCGACAGTGGATCGTTGGATTCGTTGGCGGCTTCCACGGGCGCACGCTCGGCGCGCTGACGCTCACCAACTCCAAGGCGAAGTATCACGCCCACTTTGGGCCGCTCGCCCCAGGCTTCCTTCACGTGCCGTTCGGCAGTGAGGGGCTGGACGAACTTGAGGAGCGCATCATCGCGCGAACGATTCCGGGCGATGAGATCGCCGCGTTCGTTGTGGAGCCAGTGCAGGGTGAGGGCGGCTACGTCGTTCCTGATAAGGACTTCTTCCCACGCCTGAAGCAGATCGCCGACAAGTACTGCATCGCCATCGTTGTTGACGAAGTGCAGTCGGGCGTTGGTCGCACTGGCAAGATGTGGGCGATTGAGAACTT
>CAJARA010000032.1 GCA_903944295.1 uncultured Chloroflexota bacterium | reverse complement strand
CGCCGATAACCGCTCGCGCGAGAAGGGCTGCCTTACGCGCACGTCCAACCACCGGTCGGTGTGGACGCCGCGCGCCGTATCCATCGCGCTCAATCTGGCGCAGGATCTCTCGATAGAGGAGTGCTGCGGCGCGGATTGAGCGGCCGCCATGTTGTAAGTAGCGGATCCCGTTGAGCCCCTCGTCATATTCGGCATCTGCGCGTGCAATTTCGTCCCGAAGTAGTTCGCCGCGATCTGCGTCGCGTAGTGATGTTGGTCCGCTTGTTGCTGCAGGGTCAGCGTTGTGCGCGCGGAGTGATGCGGCGGAGAGGTAGACCCTCCCTTTCGCAAGATCTTCATCAATATCGCGCAGGATGTTGGTTCGCTGCATCGCGGATCCAAGCGCACGAGCGGCGCGATCCGCCTCGCGTTCATGACCAGGTGTGACGCCGAGCATGGAGGCCATCAGCCGACCAACCGTCCCCGCAACCTGATAGCAGTAGTGCGCCGCCTCTTCATCGGTCCCTATCGAAGGTCCTGCAAGGTCGGCGCGCATGCCGGCGAGAAAATCGTGCACCGCGTCGCGCGGAAGATCTGGGTGTCGGCGTGCAAGGTCATCCAGGATGAGCAGCTCACGGCTGACCTCTGGTGCGCCACCCGCAGGCGCGCCAATCCCTTCGCCGCTCGCCCATGCTTCGATGGCGGCGATGCGCCGCTCCGCCGCGTCGCGCGTGCTTCCACCAGCACGCACGTCAACATCTACGAGATCGTCGAGTGTGCGCAAGACGAGATAGAGGAGCTCAACGTCGTTGCGGATCTGGTTGGGGAGGAGACGTGCGGCGAGGGAGAAGCTGCGCGCAACGCGGTTGATGGTCTGCCGTGCCTCTGGGAGGAGTGCGTGGATCTCTGGGCGGAGCGGGCTCACGGCGCGACGAGATTCCCTGTTGGTCCGCTGGCGTGAGAGCTGAATGGTCCGCGGTAGTCCTCGCGAATCAGGTCCTGCGTCACCTGCGACGTGAGGAGGGCGCCAGGCATCCCAGCCCCTGGGTGCGTGCCGCCGCCCACGTAGTAGAGGCCGCTCAGCGCACGATCACGGTTCGGCTGGCGGAAGTAGGCCGACTGTTGCAGCGACGGCTCCACGGCGAAGGCGTTTCCGTCTGGGGCGAGGAGTTCGTCTCGGAAGGTGAGCGGCGTCCAGCTCCGCTCCACCACGATGCTCTCTCGCAGGCCGGGGAGGCCCCAGTCTTCGAGCCAGGCGAGGGTGCGGTCGCGCATGCGCTGTTCCGCTTCGTTCCAGTCGTCGCCAGAGCGCAGGTTCGGGACGGGGAGGAGGATGGCGATCGAGTCGCCTCCCGCAGGCGCCATTGCCGGTTCCGTGCGCGACGGTGCATGGATGTAGACGGCGTTGCTGCGTGGCATGCGCCGATCGCGTGTCACATCCTTGATGAAGCCGTGGTAATCGTCGCCCACAACAAGGGTGTGATGCAGCAACTTCTCAAACTTCCTATTTGTGCCGAGGTACATCATGTGGGCCGACATCGTGGTGCGCAGCGGTCGGAGGCGCCACGGGAAGATATCTGGAAGATCTGGAAGGAGTGCATCGCGCGCCGTCACATCACCGTTGTAGATCACAAGATCCGCATCGTGGATCGTTCCATCAGCGGTCCGCACACCAACGGCGCGTCCACCACGATGCAAGATCTGATCGACTTTGCTGTTAAGGGCAATACTGCCGCCCTTCTTCTTGACGATCTTTCCGAACGCCTCAATGATGCTGTAGACGCCACCCTCGGCGTACCAGATGCCGTCAGCGATCTGCAGGTAGGCGAGTGCCGAATAGATTGCAGGGACGCGCGCAGGATCGCCGCCAATGAAGAGCGAATGGAATCCAAACGCCTGCTGCACATGCGGCTCCTTGAAGAACTTGGCAACCCAGCCTTCAAGGAAACGAATGGCATCGAGCTGTGCCATGGTAGGGAGGAGCTTGACGAAGTCGACGAGCTTCAAGAAGTTCTGTCGACCAGAGATCAGGATCCCCTTGCGATGAATGTCTCCTGATGCTGCGATGAATGCGTCAAGCTGTGCGGCGTCTGCGGCTGAGAACTTGCGCATCTCTTCACGGAGCGCCTCTTGGTCGCTCCCAAAATCAAAGTGACGACCCTCGCCGGTCCAGAAGATGCGGTATCCCGGTTGAAGCTGGCGTAGCGTGACGTGATCAGACATCTTCTCGCCAGCGGCGGCGAAGACCTCCTCAAAGAGCCAGGGCATGGTGATCAGTGATGGGCCGGTGTCAAAGGTGTAGCCCCCCTCACGGATGCGTGAGGCGCGCCCGCCGATCTCGCCGCGGGCCTCGAGGATCGTGACCTGCCAGCCGTCGGAGAGGAGGCGAATCGCGGTGGAGAGACCGCCGAAACCGCTCCCCACGATGAGGGCCCGTCGTCCCTGTGGAACTCCCATGCGCCCTCCTATGCTCTCCCTCGTGCGCCAGCTCCCTGGGCGCCGTCCCGCCCATCGTACGCGCCGCAGGGGGGAGGGGTGCCTCAGGGGCGGGGCGGACCCCCCAGGGGGTCCGTGTTGACGGATCCCCCCTGGGGGGCTGATGATCCCCCTCCGCGGTTGCGACCCGAGAGTTTGACCCTAGGTACCGGCCAGGTGGCCCCAGATGGAGGTGGACGTGAAGGCTGAGGAGATCATCACGAGCGGCCCTGAGGTCGAGTTCGACCCGGGCACCGCTTCGGATCGCGCCTTCCGCGAAAGCGCCGCACTCGTCCCTGGCGGCGATGACGCCGCCGTCCGATCAGTGGATCGCGCCGCCGCCCTCCTTGTCAGCCTCGGCGACGCCGATGGCGCCGCCTCCGTCACCGACCTCTCCCACGCACTCGACCTGCATAAGTCCACCGTGAGCCGACTCCTCTCCACGCTGGAGCGACGCGGCCTTGTGGAGCAGGATCGCGAGACGGGGCACTTCCGACTCGGCGTTGGCATCATCCGCCTTGCGCAATCGGCAGAGCGCACCCTTGACCTGCGCACCATTGCGCAGTCAGAGCTTGAGCAGCTTGCGAAGCGATCACACGAGACGGTCAGCCTTGAAGTCTTCGACGGCGTCGGCGCCTCCGTTGCCATCTGCCAGATTGATGGACCGAACCTGACACCGATGCCAGATATCACTGGTCGACCGGTTGCAATGCATGCGATCGCCGCCGGCAAGGTGCTGCTCGCATCACTCCCAGAGCGCACCGTGCTCGCCATTGCCCGACGTGGTCTGGTGCAGTACACGTCGCGCACCATCACCGACCCCCGCGCACTCCTTGAAGAGTTGGCACTTGTGCGCCGTCGCGGTTATGCCGTTGCGATCGGCGAGTGGGATGAGCGACTCTCCGCCGCGGCCGTTCCTGTCTGCGACGCGCGCGGCTCGGTCATCGCCACCGTCGTTGTCTGGGGCGCATCGGCGCGCGTGAACGCAACACAGCTTCCCGACCTGATCACCGCAGCGCGTGACGCGGCGCGTGGCATCAGCCACAAGCTCGGCTGGAGCGGCGCCGCACAGCGCCGGACGGGGATCGTTCCAGTCCTTAAGGATGAGGACGACGACGAGCAGGAGCATGAGGTCAGCGACGACGAGTTCGTCAGCTAACTGGGGGGCGCATGGCTGACGATCAGCACGACGCGCAACAGGACGCGATTGAAACCTTCCAGGCTGCGGGCCTCTCCTTCCCGCCTGATGCCACCACGACGGCTAACGCGAACGTCAGTGTTGGGATCTACGCCGAAGCGGCGGCCGACCCCGTTGCCTTCTGGGCGAAGCAGGCGCGTGAGCGCCTCACCTGGCGCACCCCCTTCACCAAGACGCTGGAGTGGAACCTCCCGTTCGCCGAGTGGTTCGCCGACGGCACGCTGAACGTTGCCGAGAACTGCGTTGACCGCCATGTGGCGGCGGGGCTCGGCGAGAAGGTTGCCATTCACTGGGTTGGTGAGCCGGGCGACCGCCGCACCCTCACCTACAACGACCTGCACCGCGAGGTACAGCAGGCGGCGAACGCACTGAAGTCGCTCGGCGTTGGCCAGGGCGATCGCGTGGCGATCTACATGCCGATGGTCCCCGAAGTGGCGATCGCGATGCTCGCCTGCGCGCGCCTTGGTGCGGCGCACAGCGTGGTCTTCTCTGGTTTCCCTGCGAGCGCACTCGCCGATCGCATCAACGACGCTGAGGCAAAGGTGCTAATCACCGCCGACGGTGGCTACCGGAAGGGGAGCTTCTTTGAACTGAAGACGATCGCCGACGAGGCGATGGAGAAGTCGCCAACAATCACCGCGTCACTCGTCTATCGCCGCCGCCAGCCAGGGACGCCGGGCGAGACGGCGATGAAGTCTGGCCGCGATCACTGGTGGCAGGATCTCGTCCCTGCGCAGTCGGCCGACTGCCCCGCCGATCCGATGCCCGCCGAGCAGCTCCTCTTCTTGCTCTACACGAGCGGTACCACGGCGAAGCCGAAGGGGATCATGCACACGAGTGCTGGCTATCTGCTCGGCGCATCGTTCACACATCGCGCCGTCTTTGACATCAAGCCAGATGATGTCTACTGGTGCGCAGCGGATGTTGGCTGGATCACCGGCCACACCTACATCGTCTACGGCCCGCTCGCGAACGGCGCAACGCAGGTGATGTACGAAGGGACGCCAGACACGCCAGCATGGGATCGCTGGTGGCAGATCATCGAAGAGTTGAAGGTGAACATTCTCTACTGCGCACCAACAGCGATTCGCGCCTTCATGCGCCAAGGCGAGGAGCATCCGAAGAAGCACGACCTCAGCTCACTCCGACTCCTCGGCTCCGTTGGCGAGCCGATCAACCCAGAGGCGTGGATCTGGTATCGCAACGTCATCGGCGGCGGACGCACCCCAGTGGTGGACACCTGGTGGCAGACGGAGACCGGCTCAATCATGATCAGCCCACTCCCTGGCGTCACCACCACCAAGCCAGGCTCGGCAACCTTTGCGATGCCGGGCGTTGGCGCCGATGTAGTGGATGCCAGCGGTGCAAGCGTCCCACTCGGCTCAGGTGGCTTCCTCACCCTGACCACACCGTGGCCCTCCATGCTGCGCGGGATCTGGGGCGATCCCGCTCGCTTCAAGGAGACCTACTGGAGCCGATTCCCGGGCTCCTACTTCGCGGGTGATGGCGCGCGCCGCGACGAGGAGGGCTACTACTGGCTGCTCGGTCGCGTGGACGATGTGATGAACGTCTCCGCACACCGCATCAGCACCATTGAGGTGGAGTCGGCGCTCGTTGACCATCACGACGTTGCCGAGGCGGCGGTCGTCGGCAAGAACGATCCGCTCACCGGCCAGGCGATCTTCGCCTTTGTCATTCTGAAGAAGGGGGTCGAGGCCTCCGAGGCCTTCGCCTCCGAGCTCCGCTCCCATGTAGCGAAGCAGATCGGCGCCATTGCCCGGCCGAAGTTCCTCCTCTTCGTCCCCGACCTCCCCAAGACGCGCTCAGGAAAGATCATGCGCCGCCTCCTCCGCGACATCGCCGAAGGGCGCGCCCTCGGCGACGTCACCACCCTCGCCGACGGCAACGTGGTGGAGACGATCCGCAGCAACACGGGTGCCGCCGAGGAGTAGCTGTTCGCCACTGATTCAATAAAAGGTAAGTCCTAGTGCTCCACTCGGCATTCAAGCAATGTGGGCGTGGCGCTATAATTTCTGAGATGTTATCACGTGTTAACGCCATGATAATCAAGCCGCGTTTAAGGAGACTATGCTTACCCCATGGAAAAAGAGAGAGATCTTACGACTCCGGATTTGTCGCCAACCGAGCGCAAGGTCATGGAGTTCATCCTTCAAGGGAAACACCTCACGGATATTGCGAAAGAGCTATCAATCAGCGCAAAGACCGTTTCAACGTATAAGAGTCGTATCATGGCCAAGCTGGGCGTTGAAAACAATACGGAACTCGTGATCCATGGCATGCTCACGTTCGGGATGGGCGGGATCTACATGGATAAAATCGAGGAATAGGCTCTGATTCGAGCGGGCATGCGTTACGGGCGGCAGTAGGATTCAAGGCTATCCGTTCAAGTAGACCTAGGTGAATCGCGGTAAAGTGTGGTGTGCCATCAGCCTCTAACCTCCCACTCGCTAACGTACCGCTGCTTGACCAGCGTAGGCGGCCTCTGGGTGACGTGCGCCTCTCCGTCACCGATCGCTGCAACTTCCGCTGCAGCTACTGCATGCCAGCGGAGATCTTCGGCCCCGACTTCGCCTTCCTCCCGCGCGCAGAGCTGCTCACTTTTGAAGAGCTTGCCCTGGTGGCGCGCGAGCTGGTGGCGCTCGGCGCGCGGACACTGAGGATCACGGGCGGCGAACCACTCGTTCGCCGTGATGTGGAGCAACTTGTTGCGCTGCTGCGCGCGCTCGATTCCAGCGGAGCGCTTGGCGGTGAGCCACTCGACCTTGCGCTGACAACGAATGGCTCGCTGCTCGCCAAGCTCGCCGCACCGCTCCGCGCCGCGGGGTTGAACCGGATCACCGTCTCGCTCGACTCGCTGAACCCCGCAACGTTCATGCGGATGTCAGGGAGCGCACTTCCCCTTGAGTGCGTCTTGGAAGGAATCGCTGCGGCAACCACTGCTGGATTCACTAACATCAAACTGAACGCGGTAGTCCGCCGCGGCGTCAATGATGTAGATGTGCCGGCGCTTGCGGCGTTCGCGCGCGAAGGGGGCCACACCCTTCGCCTGATTGAGTACATGGACGTTGGGACAGCGAACGGCTGGCGCTTGGATGAGGTGGTGCCGGCGAGTGAGATCCTGGCGCAGCTCCACGCACTCCATCCGCTGGAGCCGTTGGCGCCATCGCGTCCTGGTGAGGTGGCGAATCGCTATCGCTATCTGGACGGGGGAGGGGAGATTGGGCTGATCGCGTCGGTCAGCGCACCGTTCTGCGGCGACTGCACGCGCGCTCGTGTGAGCGCTGATGGGCACCTCTACACCTGCCTCTTCGCATCAGAGGGGAGCGACCTGAAGCGATATCTGCGACCAGACCCTGACGCGGCGGCGTTGCACGATGCGCTCCACGCCCGCTGGTCGGCGCGTGATGATCGATATTCAGAGATCCGCGACGCGGAGACGGCGAGCCGCCTGCCGAAGGTGGAGATGTTCCGCGTCGGCGGTTAATCAGCGCGCACGACGAGTTTTCCACAATCTGCGCTCGCCTCGCCACTCGCGTGGAGAAGTCCTCGTAACAGAGCGGTAAGTTGGTGGATAACTCCCTTCACCCGTACGCGTGCGGCTGCGATGCTTCGTTCAGCCCGAAGAGGCCAGCGGTGAAACCGCCGACCGAGCAATCGGCCAGGCGGAACGGACTGCGGTGATGACGGGATCGAACTGATCGGCAACGATCAGAGCTGGTGAAGGACCACCAACGCATAAGGCTACTTGTGCAGTTGGAGCGGAGGGTCGCCAGGGAACTCGGCCATTCGGCTTGAGTGACTCGATCCGATCCCACAGCGGAAGGGAACCGGCGTGCAAGCGTCGCCCCCGACATCGGATCGGTCACTTCGGGTGCAACTCTTCCTTGGACCTTGTTCGCCCTTTGGCGTGCCGAAGCGCTGCGCGCGCTACTCCGCGATCGGGAGGGCGCGGCCGTTCGCCTTTGCGGCGGCGGCACGCTCGGCCCAGGCGCCGAGCACCTGGTCCTTGTGTGGTCGGATCGGGCAGTGGCCATCCTTGTTGCCGGCCTCGTCGCAGTAGCCGAGCGGGATGCACTTTGGAGCGAGGAAGCTGCCGAGGAAGGGGCTCACCGCAAAGACCTCGTGCCGGATCAGCTGGAAGAGTCGACGGATCTCCCACTGCGCCATCGTGCAGAGGCGGAGGCCCGACATGTGGATGAGGGCGCGTAGGTTCACCGTCATGATCAGATTCGTACGCGTCGCGTTCGGGAAGACGAAGCGCGCATCCTCTGCTGGGATCCCCGCCTCTACCAGGTCGCCGTAGAGCCCAAGCGCCCCCTGCGTCGCCTCTTCAAATCGCGCCCGGACCGTCTCATCAGCCTCTGCGATGGAGCTCGGCAGCATCGTGGCCGCCTTCTTGAAGGTGACATAGCGCTGTGACTGCTGATCGAACGCCACACCGGCCCGATGGCGCACCAGCTGGTGGCTGAGCGTTCGAGTGACACCGGTGATAGCGAAGGTGAAGACGATGTGCTCAATGGTGCTGCCGTGGCCAGACTCAATGACGCGGTTCACCAGCTCGCGCTGCTTGGTGGGATCGATCTCGCCAGCAACGGCGCGGCGGTAGATCTCTTCTGGCGGAAGTTCTGAATAGCAGGTGCGGCAGGCCGTGTAGATGATCGGCACATACGACTTCTCTACGATGTCTCGGTCTGGGAAGAGCATCGTGGCCTTCATGCCAAGTTCGTGCCGCCCTGGGTTCTTTGGGATGCCGCTCTTCTCTCTCATCTCTATACCCTTAGTAGTAATCCGAGCAGGAGAGGAAGTAACCGCAACTGCAGATCAACTTGCACTTTCGGTCGAGCATCTGCGCGCCGCAGTTGGCGCAGCTCGTCATCACCAGACCAGGATCCTCACTGAAGTCCGCGTTGGCTGAGTCGTTTGTGGCGGCACTGGCGGCGGCCCCACTAGCGGGGAGAGTGGTGGCCTCTAGGGCGGCGGGGGCTGCATGTTGTAGGTCAGTTGACATGCGCAGATCCTATCGCGAAGTAGGGGCTGTGGCGCCTGTTGTTGGGCGCTGCTGCGACTCCCACGGGCCGCCGAGCCCGAGTCGCTGCCCCACAAGTTCACACGCGGTTGCGGCAACGAGTGACGACGTGCTCCCCTCCGGGAGGAGCCGAACGACGTTGAGATCTGCTTCGCCAACGATCAGCTTCTCGCGTACAAAGTTGTGCAGCGCCTGCCACTGCTCGCCAACAAGGAGGAGCGGTCGAGCATCACTCCCAACCTGTAGCAGGTTCCACGAGACGGCAACTTCGGCGAGCGTGCCGAGACCGCCGTCAAGGGCAATCAGCAGATCAACTTCGGAGAACTTGCGTAGTCGGTCAAAGAGATCGGTGCTGTCGCGCTGTTCGGTGACGTAGCGATTTGCAGGGAGGCCATCCCATGAGGTGACGGTGTAGCCGATCACCTCACCACCCACTTCGCGAGCGCCCTTGGAGACCGCCTCCATCACGCCAGCGTATCCGCCAGTTGCCACCGTGAATCCCTCGCTGGCGAGTGCGCGCCCTACTTCAACGGCGTACTGGTAGTGCTCGTTCGTCTCAGGGAGACGCGCTGATCCATAGACGCCAACAATCGGGACGCCAGCCTTCGCGCTGGCGTTCACTCGCAGCGCGTTCCTTCGGCCGGGAGTGTTCCGTCAATCAGGAAGGCGATCGCTGCACTATCAATGCACTCGCTCTTCCCGCCAACTGCGGTATGTCCCTCGCCATCGTAGGTGAGGAGGAAGCCGCTCTCAAGGGCGCTCGCCATCTCTTCGCTCCACTTGTATGGCGTGGCTGGGTCACCAGTGGTGCCAACCACCATGATCGGTGGCGCGCCAGCACCGTTGACGAGTGCTGGGAGTGGGTCAACGTTGACGTTCGGCCAGACGCCGCAGAGGAGCCCGCTCGCCGCCTGACCGGAGGCGAAGTCTGGGGCCCGATCCTTGAAGCGCTCGTAGATGGCGCGGTACTTCGCAATCGAGGTGCTCGAAGGGTGATCGGTGCAGTTGATGGCGGGGAAGGCCTCCATGTTGTTGGAGCGGAAGCCGCTCGCCGTGCGATCGGTGTAGGCATCTGCAAGGAGGGCGATCAGCTCACCGTCGCCCTGAGAGAGCTCATCGAGCGCCTGAACGGCATAGTCCCAGTAGTCGCGGTTGTAGAGCGTCAGGATGATGCCGGTCCAGGCGAAGACGGAGTTGACCGAGCGCCCATCATCGATCGCAACTGGCTTCTCATCGAGTTGCGCGAAGAGCTTGTCCATTGACTTGCGCGTTGCACCGTTGCCGAACGGGCAGTCGCTGTCAGCGTCGCACCAGGCCATGACGCGATCGAGCGCCCCTTGGATTGAGACCCCCTGCTCACCGTACTCAGAGTCATCGTCAGGCGAAGGGTCCACAGCGCCATCAAGGATCAGATGGCCAACAGAGTTTGGATAGAGCGTGGCGTATACCGCGCCGAGCGAGGTGCCGTAGCTGTAGCCGAGGTAGTCGAGCGTCTCAACGCCCATCGCGGCGCGGATCGACTCCATGTCGCGAGCGGAGGCGGTCGTCCCGATGTAGGGGAGCACGTCGCCAGAGCCAGCTTCACACTTGTCAGCGAACCACTGCGCATCCTTGAGCGCGCTGTTCCAGTCTGTAGCGGTTGGCTTCTCTGCAATGCCGGGCTGCGAAATCCAGGTGTCCAGCTCTTCGTCGGTGAGGCACTCCACGGGGAGGCTGCGCTGCACGCCGCGGGGATCCCAGGTGACAAGGTCAAAGCGATTCCCAATCTCGGCTGGGACGATTGCGCGCCCGTTATCCGCGAGGATGTCAATACCGGAGGAGCCTGGTCCGCCGAAGTTCAGAAGCAGAGGACCAACGCGGCTCTCCTGATCCGCGGCGGGGAGGATGGCGAGGGCAATCTCTGTTGTTGGTCCACTCGGGTTGGCGTAGTCGAGCGGGACGGTAATAGAGGCGCAACGGATCTCCGGGTGGTTCCCCACGATCGGATCATCCTTGCAACTCTGCCACTCAATAGAGCCAGTGACTGTGGCGCTCGCCGACGGAGTCGGTGAGACGACAGTCTCACCGCCGCATGCGGCGAGGAGCGTTGAGGTGACGAGGAGGGTGAGCGCAACCCAGCGCCAGTTACGGCGCTGGGTGCGAGTCTCGTTGATCTTCACCCGGGGTCAGCTGCAGCCGCTGGTGGTGCCGCAGGTCATGCACTTGTAGCAGGCTGCGTTTCGCACCATGATCGCGCCGCACTCTGGGCAGCTCGGTGCATCCGACTGGTTCTGGAAGCCGAGCCCTGCGCTGGCAAGCACCTGGCCTGCCCCGCTTGTTGCCGGCGCCGTTGCGGCCGTTGCCTTGGCCGGCGCCGCGGCCTTCAGCGCAACCGGTGCGGAGGTTGTGGCGGTTGCCGCACCCCCGCCCTTGCCGCAGGTGCAGTCTGGACCGCAGGACTCTGCAGTTGCGCCAACGCGTACCGTTGATGGGAGTGAACCGAGTACCGGTCCACCATCCGCTCGCTCCTGGAGCCCGAGCGCCGCGCGATCAGACTCTGGGAGGAAGCGGCTTCCCAAGTAGCGGAAGACGTAGTCCACGATCGACTTCGCGATCGGGATCTCCGCGTTTCCGGTGAAGCCGCTCGGCTCGAAGCGCACGTGCGCAAACTTGTTGACAAGGTCACGCAGCGGCACGCCGTACTGCAGCGCAACGCTGACGGTGGTGGCGAAGGTGTCCACAAGTCCGCTGACCGTGGAGCCCTCTTTCGCCATCTTCAGGAAGATCTCACCCGGCTGGCCGTCTTCGTAGAGACCAACGGTGAGGTAGCCCTCCTGCCCGCCAATGTCGAAGCGGTGCGTGATCGCCGTGCGCTCCACTGGGAGTCGTCGGCGCGTGACGCCGGTGCCCGACAACACGTTGTTGCTGGCTGCAGGCTCGTCCTTCTTCTTGCTGGTGTTGAGTGGCTGCGAGCGCTTCGAGCCGTCGCGATAGATCGCGATCGCCTTCAGGCCGAGCTTCCACCCTTCCAGGTAGACGCTCTCAATCTCCGCAGCGGTGGCAGCCTCTGGCATGTTCACCGTCTTGGAGATTGCGCCGGAGAGGAACGGCTGCGCCGCCGCCATCATGCGCACGTGGCCCATGTACTGGATGGAGCGCTGACCGTTCTTCGCCTTGAAGGCGCAGTCAAAGACGGAGAGGTGCTCGTCCTTTAGGTCTGGTGCACCCTCAATCGTCTCCTGCTCGTCGATGTACTTGATGATCGCGGCGACCTGCTCGGCGTTGTAGCCGAGCTTGGTGAGCGCCTCTGGGACCGTCTGGTTGACGATCTTGAGGAAGCCTTCGCCGACGAGCTTCTTGTACTTAATGAGTGCGATGTCTGGCTCAATGCCAGTGGTGTCGCAATCCATCATGAAGGCGATCGTCCCGGTAGGGGCGAGCACGCTCACCTGGGCGTTGCGATAGCCGTGTGCCGTGCCGAGCTCCAGTGCACGATCCCACGCATCCGTTGCCGCCTTGGCGAGATCCTTCGGCAGGGTTGCCGTTGGGATCTTGTACGAGGCGTCGCGGTGCTTGCCGATCACGCGAAGGAAGGGCTTCTCGTTCTTCTTGTACTCAATGAACGGTCCGCCGTGTGCCGCCGCCGTCTCGGCTGACTGCACGTAGGCCTCGCCGGTCATGATCGAGGTGATCGCCCCTGCGTAGGCGCGCCCCTCGTCCGAGTCGTACGCCAGGCCACGGCTCATCAAGAGCGCGCCGAGGTTGGCGTAGCCGAGCCCGAGCGGTCGGAAGCGGTGGCTGTTCTCGTCGATCTTCGGCGTTGGGTAGGAGGAGTTGTCCACGAGGATCTCCTGCGCCAACAGCGTCAGTCGCGAGGCGTACTTGAAGGACTCCACGTCAAACTCGCCGTCCTCGCGTACGAACTTCATCAAGTTCAGCGAGGCCAGGTTGCAGGCCGTGTCGTTCAAGAACATGTACTCCGAGCACGGGTTCGACGCAAAGATGCGGTCCGTGTTGGAAGACGTGTGCCAGTCATTAATGGCGGTGTCGTACTGGATCCCTGGGTCGCCGCAGACCCACGCCGCCTCCGCCATCTTGCGGAAGACTTCGCGCGCCTTGAGCGTCTCCACCGGCTCGCCGCTCACAACGGCGCGTGTCTGCCACGTGCCGTCGGACTCAACCGCCTGCATGAACTCGTCGGTGACGCGCACCGAGTGGTTGCCGTTCTGGAAGAAGATCGAGCCGTATGCCTCACCGGTGAAGCTGGCGTCGTAACCGGCCTCAATGAGCGCCCAGGCCTTCTTCTCTTCGTTCACCTTGGAGTCGATGAACTCCACAACGTCAGGGTGTGCAACGTCAAGGATCACCATCTTTGCGGCGCGACGTGTCTTGCCGCCCGACTTCACGACGCCAGCGAAGGCGTCAAAGCCCTTCATGAACGAGACAGGACCGGATGCGGTCCCGCCGCCACTCATCTTCTCCTTCGCGCTGCGAATGGTGGAGAGGTTGGAGCCTGCGCCGGAGCCGAACTTGAAGAGCATCGCCTCGGTCTTGGCAAGATCCATGATTGAGGACATTGAGTCCTGCACGCCGTTGATGAAACAGGCGGAGCACTGTGGTCGCGCCTCAACGCCAACGTTGAACCAGACGGGCGAGTTGAACGCCATCTTCTGATTGACGAGAAGGTGCGTCAGCTCTGCAATAAATGCGCTGCGATCTTCATCAGACTTGAAGTAGTGCTGCTGCTCAGCCCATGCGTCGATCTGTCCGGTGACGCGACCGATCAGCTGTCGAACGCTGGTCTCTCGCTCAGGACTTCCAACATGGCCGCGGAAGTACTTGGAGACAACAACGTTGGTGGCGAGCTGTGACCATGAGGCGGGAACCTCAACGTCCTTCTGCTCGAAGACGCTCTTGCCGCTCTCGTTGCCGATGGATGCGGTGCGCGTCTCCCATGCAATCTCGTCATACGGATGAATACCGGCGGTGGTCCAACGTCGTGGCCAGGCGAGTCCCTTGACACCCTTGCCATCGAAGCTCAACGGCGCCAGCGGAAGTGCAACAGCCTTTGCTGTCTGCCCCTTTGCGGCTGCCTTCGTTGCGTCCACCAAACCGGCCATGGTTCGCTCCCTCTTCTGACCCGGCAACGGGTCCCTCCCTCCCGTCTCCCCAACCAACGGCTGGGCGTACGGGCACTCGCGCTGTTTGCAGTGCGGAGGCGGATCGTACGCTTCGCGCGGGGTGGCGTCAAGCCCCAAACCACAACATATGGTGGGGGGTAGCGATCCGACTACCGCGTATGTTGTGTTACAACCCCCCGAGCGTGAATGTTACAAAACGACGGGTTTTGGCCCCGGCTAGCGCCTGGCTGGCGCCTGGCTGGCGCCAAGCGGGTGGGGTCTGCCTAAGGGGTGGGGAGGCCGGAATAGGTGTGGAGGCCGCTGAACCAGAGGTTCCCGGAGTAGGTGAGGAGGACCGCGCCGAAGCCAATCACGAGGAGCAGAGCAGCTGGCCGCCCCTGCCAGCCGCGCTGGCTACGGGCGTGAAGGTAGACGGCGTAGACGAGCCAGGTGGCGAGGGCGGCGGTCTCCTTCGGATCCCAGCCCCAGTAGCGGCTCCAGGCGATGGAGGCCCAGATCGATCCCAGGATGAGCATGCCGGCGAAGAGGGGGAAGCCAACGGTGACCGCTTGGAAGGCGACCTGGTCGAGGCGCTTCGCTGGCGGAAGCCAACTGAATCGATTCTCATCACCCTGAATCAGATAGGCGACGCCAGCGGCGAAGGCGAAGGCGAAGATGCCGTAGCTCAACATTGCGAGACCAACATGAATAGTGAGAAGCAGCGGATGTTGCAGTGCTGGAACGAGTTGCACCACCTCATTCGGAAGTGTTGCGGCATAGGCGAGGAGTCCGAGTGCAACGCCAACAGCGATAGCGCCGAGTGCGCGGAGCCGACCGCCGCGATCAAAGTAGATCGTTGCGGCGCAGATGCCGAATGCGAAGGCGATACTGAACTCATAGAGGTTCCCCCACGGACCGCGTCCAACAACGAGTGCGCGTGCGAAGAGTGAGAGTCCGAGTGCGGCGGTGCCGACATACGTCAGCGCCGCGCCAGCATCACCAACGCTGCTGCGCCGCTCGGCGTTCACAACTCCACCACCAGCGATCGCCTCCCCAAGCGGACCGCTGATGTTGACGCCAGCGATTGCCGCCGCACCAGCTGGCGCAGCCGTCGGAGCGCGGAGCGCGCGATCGTTTGAGGCAAGCAAGACCAGGTGCGTAATCAATAGAGCGAAGGCGGTGGCGAGTGCGACGCCGCCAACGACGACAAGATAGAAGGAGAGCGACGCCACCCTACGCCCGCGCTGCGCCGCCGGGTGGCGGACCGGCGGGTCGTGCAAGTTGGACGCGGCCGCGGAGGCGGATCTCCATGCCGCAGGCGGTGCAGCTGCTCAGTTCAGCGAGTCGTACCGCACCGCAGCCTGGGCAGCCCATCTGAAGCGGTTCGCCGCTCAGTGAACGGAGCGTCCCGATCGGATAGATCTGCGCGTTACGAGCGTCATACGGTCGTCCGACCGGGTAGATCGGCAGTCCTGCCGCGTCCCGCTCGGCCGCCTGGGGTGCCGCGTCGACGGGGCGAAGGCTGGCACGAGGCTTGGTGATCGCCATCAGGCTCCAGGCCGCACCGGTGCTGAAGAACCAGAGGGCGACGATCGGCACGATGAAGAGGGGGAGGAGGCCGATCAGCGCCCCCCAGTCTGGGGTGACGATCAGTGCGATGAACCCCATTAGTGCGTCGATGAGCTCGGCGATGCGGCTGCCGATCTCACTCATGCAAGTGCCACAACAGTACGGGTCATAGAAGAATCCTAGCGTCCGCGGGGTGGGCGCGCAGAGGGGCCGCGCTTCTTGGTTGCGCCGCGTCCCGGCTGCCAGCGACGCTCCTCGGGCCCCTCATCTTTTCCAAGGTTTGCTGGCGGCTTTGGTGCGACGCGACCGAAGCCACCAGTTGCGCGTGTCGTTGTTGGCGCCAGTGTGTTCGCGGCGATGCGGTCGCGGAAGTAGCGCGCGGTGATGGTGGATGCGCCGAGACGGCGCGCGCGATCGCGCAGCTCGCGATCGTCGGTGACGATCACGATCCGGTCGGCGCGACTCGGATCTGGTCTCCCCACCGCCTCAATGATGCGGTCATCGGCGGAGCGGCCGCCGCCGTCGCGGAAGACTTCGAGCTTGGCGGAGGCGGGGAGTGAGCGGTGGATCGCCGTCTCATAGGCGCGCAGGCGGACCTCATCCCAACCGCCGACAAGGTTGTTCCCATCAACTAAGACGCGCTCGGCTCGCCCGAGCAGCTTCCACTCCTGATCTACCATCGCACCATGCTCCTTTGCCTTGACCTTGACGGTGTGCTCTATCGAGGTGCCGACCCTGTCCCAGGGGTTGGACCCCTGCTGACCGAGCGACACGCCGCGGGTGATCAGATCGTGTACATCACCAACAACAGCTTCCTCCGTCGTGCTGAGTATCGCGCGCGGATCGAATCGTGTGGCGCCCCCTTCAGCGACGAGGGGCTGCTGACCGCGGTGAGCCTGGTTGCGGCGCGTTTTCACGCCGCCGGCCTGACACGGATCCTGGTCTACGGGAGTGAGGGGCTCGCCGCCGAACTGCGCGCGGCAGGTCTTGCGGCGCGGCTCCCTGCGGAGTTTGCCGACCGTGAAGCGCTCGCCGCCTGGGCGCCAGAAGGGGTGACCGTTGGCCTGAACCGTGAGAGCACGCCGCGCGACCTTGAGTTCGCCGCCGCCGCCGTCCGCGTCGGCGCGCGGCTGATCGCACCGAATCGCGACGCCGCCTACCCGGATCCAACAGAGCTGATCCCTGGCACCGGCGCCGCAGTTGCCGCGCTCGAAGCGGCGACCGGCGTCACGGCGCAGGTGGTGGGGAAGCCGGCGCCAGACCTTCTCCTGCTCGCAATGGAGCGCGCTGGCGTTCGTGCAGATCAGACGCTGATGATCGGCGACTCACCAGCAACAGATATCGCATCAGCGCATGCGGCTGACGTGCGCTCCATCTTGATGTTGACGGGTGTGACCGCCAGCGCTGAAGGCCTTACCGGCGCGCAGATGCCAACACGTGTTGCGCGCGACGCGACCGAACTTGCCACACTCCTCACGGAGTTTGGCGCCGCGGAGTTGCGCGCTAGCTAACGAACCCCAGTGCGCCGAGTGCGATGCGCGCACCGAAGGTGATGATCAGCAGCTGACCAACGAGTCGCGTCGCGACAACGGCGCGCTCTGGGAGGAGTCGACCGGCGGCGGCGCCGATCGTGCCGAGGAGTGACTGCCAGGAGAGACTCGCGCCAGCGGCACCCACCGTGAACGCAACCGCCTGGAGCGGATCACTCCCGAGTCCTGGAAGCCCAACGGCGAGTGCGACGAAGTAAAGCACCGTTGCGGGGTTCAGCGCGGTGAGGACGATGAAGCGCAGATAGAGCTGCCGCGCCGAACCGCGCACGCGGGGGTCGTTGAGATTCGCCGTTGGAACGCCGCGATGAATCCAGAGTGCGGTGAGTCCGCGTACGCCGATTGCGATCAGCACGCCGCCAGAGAGCAGCTGCAGTGGGACCAAGACGAGGGTGAGCGCCTGGCTTAGCAGGCCGCCGATCACCAGCGCACCCGCGCAGTAGCAGAGGTCAACGGTGGCCGCCCCCGCTCCTGCGGCGAGCCCGCGGCGGAGTCCCCCCGCCATGCCCGTCTCAATGATCAGCACGGCGATCACACCCACGGGGACGGCGATCGCATAGCCTGCGAAGATACCCGCGAGCAGTGCGCCACTCATCGGCGCATCATAGAGGGGTCGAGCCGTAGCAGAGAGGGGTAACTAGTGGCACGAGTCTTCGTTACTGGCGGATCAGGGTTCGTTGGGAGCCATGTTGTCCCCGCACTGATTGAGGCGGGGCATAGCGTGGTGGCACTCGTACGCACCGCTAGTGCGGCGACCGCGTTGCGCCAGCGCGTTGGTGTGAGCGAGGCGGGACTGACCACGCGTATCGGCGATGTGACTGATCCGGCAACGCTCACCTCAGGACTCGAAGGGTGCCAGGCGGTTGTTCACCTTGTTGCGTTAGCGCGCGACTGGAACAACGGGAAGGATCTTGAGCGCGTCAACACGGACGGTACCGTGAACCTTCTCGCCGCAGCAACTGCAGCCGGCGTGACACGATTCATTCAGCTCGGTGCACTCGGAGTAGAGGAGCGCGCCGATCTGCACTACGCCAACTCCAAGGCGCGCGCCGAACGCGCAGTGCGCGAATCGTCGCTCGACTGGACGATCTTGAAGCCGAGCCTCATCTGGGGAGAGCGTGACGGCTTCTTCAACATCGTTGCGGCACTCGTCAAGATCCCAGCACCCGTGGTCCCTGTTCCAGGGAACGGGAAGAGCCGCTTCCAGCCGGTCTGGATCGGCGATGTTGCCCGCGCCATCGTGCAGGTGCTCGGTGACCCATCAACGGTGCGCCGTTCGTATGAGCTCGGTGGACCGCGCTACTGGACCTACACGGAGATCACGCAAGAGGTGGCGCGTGCCCTTGGGAAGCGACGCGCCGTGGTGCCGATGCCAGTCCCGCTCATCTCGCTCGTCGCTGGCGCTTCGGAGCTGATTCGCCTCCCGTTCCCCGTCGCAACAGATCAGTTGCGACAGTTGGCGCTAGATAACATTGGGGCAACCGATGCGGTAGAACGCGAGTTCGGCTTCACCCCGCGCGACATGGGGGGTCGTCTCGGCTATCTGCGTCGCAAGCTCTCCGCGCAGTAGCGCGGAGGAGTAGCGCGAAGAGGGAGGGTCTAGTGCGTATTCAGGTCAGTGCCGGCGGCCTCAGTGGCGCCACTGCGAAGAGCGGACTTCTCGCCATCCCACTCATCAACGGGAAGGGGAGCTCGGAGAGGGGAACATCAGCGCACCTGACTGAGGTGGATCGCCGCAGCGGCGGTCAACTCACCGCACTGCGCGCCGTTGGCGACGCCCCATCAAAGCGCTTCTCCTTCTCAACGGCGCCAGCAGGCAGCCTCCCCGCCGAGCAGCTCCTCTTCGCTGGACTCGGCAGCGCCGAGACGCTCGACCGCCAGGCGATCCTCCGTTGGGCCGCGGCGGTGACGCGCAAGCTCGCTGGGCGCAACGTGCGCCGCCTCGCCATTGACGCAACTCCTATCGTTGCCGCACTGAAAGGTGATGCTCCGGCGCTCTACGCTAACGGTGGTGCGTCGTTCGGCGCAGGGATTGATGCGCGCAGCAAGGAGCGGCTTGACGCTGGCGTGCTCGCCGTTGAGTTGATTGTGCGCGGCGTGATTGAAGGCTCATTCCATGAAGGGCTCGACGGAAAGAGTCACGTGGAGGCGTTCCCTGCGCCACTCGAACTTCTTGAGATCCTCCTCCCAACAAGCTGTGATCTGAGTGCTGCAAAGGCTGCGGTCCGTCGTTCAGAGATCATCGCGGACGGCACCGTGCGCACCAAGCGCTGGTCGAATCGTCCAGCGAATGAGATGCCGCCACTCGGCATTGCGGAAGAGGCGCGCGATCGCGCCCGCGCCGTTGGACTTCGCGCGCGCATCATCGGCGTCAAGGAGCTCGAGCGCATGGGGGCGGGGATGCTCCTCGCCGTTGGTCGCGGGTCAGATAATCCACCGTGCATGGTGGTCCTCTCCGGCGGCGCGCCGCGGAGCAAGGATCCACTCGGTCGCCGTCTCGCGATGGTGGGGAAGGGCGTCTGCTTCGACACGGGCGGCATCTCCATTAAGCCTGCCGACGGCATGGAAGAGATGAAGATGGATAAGAACGGCGCCATCGCAGTGATTGAGGCGGCCGCCACGGTGGCGCAGCTTGATCCCGGTCGCGTGATTCACGCCGTTGCGGCCTGCGTTGAGAACATGCCGTCTGGTCACGCAACGCGACCAGGCGACGTGGTGACCGCGCTGAATGGGAAGCGCGTGGAGATCACCAACACGGATGCAGAGGGTCGACTGATCCTTGGTGACGCGCTGCATTTCGCCGAGCGCGACCTTGGCGCAACGCACCTTGTTGATGTGGCTACGCTGACCGGCATCGTCAACTCAACATTCGGTGGTGAGGTGGCGGGGAGTTGTGGCACGGATCCCAACTTCCTCGACGAGACGCACCTTGCGGCACGCCGGGCCGGAGAGGTCTACTGGCCGTATCCACTCGCCGACGCGTACATGAAGAACATGGATAGTTGGGCGGGCGACTTCCAGAACTCGGGGACACGCGAGGCGATGCTGATCCGCAGCGGCCTCTTCCTGCGCGAATTCACCACGGTCCCGTGGGTACACCTTGATATTGCAGGGACCGCATATCGACGTGCCAACGCACCGTGGGCTGGTCGCGGCTCAACTGGGGCGGCGCACTCCACGCTCGTGGAGCTCGCCATGGGTGGTGGCGTCCGTCGCTGAGGCTGATACGCTGCCTATCAGAGGATAGGAGGCAGCGATGGTAGCCCGCACTGCTCCGAACCGAATACTGTCGACGTGGCGCGCGCGCCTTGCTGCGCTGCTCGTCGCCCCACTCTTGATTGTTGGACTCGGCCTCAGCCAGGTCGCCCCCGTTCGTGCCGATCAACTTGACGACGCACTTGCGCGCCAGAAGGAGCTCGCAGCGCAGCTCGCCGCACAACAGGCGGCGCTCAACGCACTGATAAGCCAGCAGAAAGACCTCGCAGCGCAACTGAAGGCCACCACCGCGGCGCTCGCAAAGAACACCGCCTCACTTGCCAACATCACCACGGAAGTTGCACGCCTGAGTGTCGTCGTAGATAAGGCGAAGGCGGCACTCGTGAAGCTTGAGGCGGAGGTTGAGCGTCTTGACGCGGAGATCTCGCGACTCGTACGACAACAGGAGGAGAAGGCGCGCGACCTTGCCGCTCGGCAGGCGATCCTCGCCGCACGCATCCGTGAAGCATATATCGCGGATCAGACGCCTCCGCTCTGGACGCTCCTCTCAAGCCAGAGCTTCACCGACCTTCTGATTGACCTTGCCGGCTTCTCTGCGCTCGGGAAGGCTGACGTCTCTCTCGCAGATGGCATTAGTCGCGACGCGGCGCGCCTCGCCGCGATTGAGGAGCAGGTGCGTCAGAACCGTTCGGAGACGGAGAAGTTCCGTCGCGCCGCCGCAGCCCAGAAGGCGGCACTTGATGCGCAGGTGAAGTTGCTTGAAGCGGCGAAGGTGAAACTCGCCCAGGCGATCGCCGCACAGAAGAAGGCGATCAGCGCGCAGAAGGCGGCAATGGACCGCGTCCTCAATGACAAGGCGAAGCTCGCCGTCGCCGTTGCTGCGCTGAAGGCCGAAGAAGCGCAGGTGAGATCCATTGTTGACCGTCTCTTGAAGCAGCAGTTTGGATCGTCGCTTCCAGTTCTCTATCAAGGCGGCTGGACCTGGCCGATTGCACGCACTGCAGCGGGATTCGTTAAGCCGGGGAACGGATATCGCCCGTATATTTCGCAAAAGTATGGCTGTGTGAGCTGGAAGATTTATCCACGCAATGCAAGTTGCCCTAACAGCGCGCCGTATTTCCATAACGGTGTTGATATTTCCGCGCCAGCAGGAACGCCAATCTACGCCGCCGCAACGGGGAAGGTGATGATCGCTGGCACCTGTTCATACTGCGCCGTTTGGAGAGGGATGCGCCCACTCGCCTGGGTCTGGATTGCGCACAGCAAGTCAATGGTGAGCATCTACGGACACATTGGTGACGGTTCGCGTTCAAGCGAACCACGATGGCGCGTGAAGGCGGGTGACTTCGTTTCTGCTGGGCAGCTCATTGCATTCGTCGGATCAACCGGGAATGTCACAGGCCCGCACCTTCACCTCTCGCTCCTCTCTGGCGGAAAGTACGTTTGTATCCAGAAGTACCTCCCTGCCGGATCCTGCCCGGCGAACTGACGCGCTGCCTGACCACGAAATGCTGGCCCCGTCGGAAATCCCCACGCTCCTCGCCTCGCTCGGTATCGTGACCGCCGCACCGCATCAGCGAGATGACGCAACCGTCTGGGATCTTGAGCTTGACGGAGCGAAGCGGCGCGGTCTGCGCGTCAGCCTGATCTACGACGCTCGAAAAGGGGGGGCGCTGTTGATCTGGGCGCACCTTGCGCCACCACTCGGTGACGGACTGCGCAAGGCGTATCGGCAGCTGCTTGAGTGGAGCGACCGATTCACCTATGCGAAGTTCTCAATCGCCACCGATGGACGACCGACGTTGAGCGTTGAGCTTCACGCCGAGGAGGCGACGGGCGCACAGCTCACTGAGGGGCTCGCGCGTGTCGTCCTGATCGCCGATGCCATTGTTGCCGAGACCGCTGAGTGGATCTGGATCGGCGGAAAGATCCCGCCCGACCCTGGCACCGAGCGCCGCAACGGCGCACTGCTCGCAGCCGCTGGCGATCTAGCCGCGCGACTCGAGGGGTAGCGCACCCCGCCTCAGGCGGGTGGAGGGTGACGGCTACACTTGCCACATGCCTGAACTTGATCGCCCCACGCGACCCGTCCCAGGGCCACTTCCAGCAACGCTGAGCGGCGCCAACGCCGACGTCTACTTCCTCCGGACGCAGGCGGTCCTGAAGCACGACGGCCGAAATCCGATCGTGACGATGGAGGTCTTCTGCCGCAAGGAGGGGGCCACCCTCTGCGGGATTGACGAGGCAAAGGCGCTCCTCGCCGTGGCGCTCAAGGACGACGCAGCGGCTGGCCGCGCGACGGTCTGGGGGTTGCGAGACGGCGACACGATCGCGGCGAAAGAGATCGTGCTCCGCATCCGCGCGCCGTATCTCAGCTTCGCTCACCTGGAGACCGCCTACCTTGGCGCCATGGCGCACGGCACTGGCTGGGCGACCGCCGCGCGCGCCATCGTTGACGCTGCAGCGCCAACCCGAGTGATCGCCTTCGGCGCGCGACACGTGCACCCAAGCGTTGCAGATCGACTCGATCATGCGGCGCTGATTGGCGGCGCTCTTGGCGCATCAACCACGGCGGGGAGCGCGCGTCATGGGATCGCGCCGGTGGGGACCATGCCGCACTCGCTCGTTCTGATTTATGGCGATACGGTAGAGGCGGCGCTGGCCTTCGATCGCACCATGGATCCAGAGGTCCCGCGCATCGTCTTGATTGACACCTTCCGCGATGAGGCGGAGGAAGCGACGCGCGTAGCAGCGGCGCTTGGCGATCGGCTCGGCGGTGTGCGACTCGATCGCGCCAGTGAGCTGGGCGGCGTCACACCGGAGCTTGTCGCTGAGGTGCGCGCCGCACTGGATGCCGCTGGCGCACCGCAGGCGAAGATCGTCATCTCTGGTGGGCTCACCGTGGAGCGCATCGCGCAGTTTAAGGCGGCAAACTCTGCGGTTGACACCTACGCAGTGGGGAGTGCGATCTCTGGGACTCGACCGATCGACTTCACCGCAGATATTCATGAGATTGACGGGACGCCGATCGGAAAGCGCGGCCGGAGTGGCGGCCTCACCGATGCACCGCGCCTGCGCGAGGTGGACCTTGCCGCCTGGCGAGATGCGGCGCTGAAGGGGTAGGGCATAATCAGGTCATGTCACCACTGCCGCTAACGATCAGCACGCCGCCAGCTGACGCACGCGACCTTCTGACGCACGAGGAGGCGATCGCGCGCGCCGCCGCAGTCAGCAACGTTTCGTATGCGTTGCAGCTCGGTTTCAGCGTTGGATCAGATCGATTCAACGGGCGCATCGCGATTCGCTTCAGCCTTGCCGCAGCGGCGAATGGTCCGATCTTCCTCTGCTTCCGCGGGGAGACGATCCGCGCCATGCGCCTCAACGGCGCCGCAGTAGCAAACCCGCAGTGGAACGGCTTCCGACTCACCCTTGATCGGGCGCAGCTCAAGCCAGGCGCCGAGAATCTACTGGAGGTTGAATACGAGAACCTCTTTGATACGGGTGGTGATGGTCTCTTCCGCTTCGTCGATCCAGAAGATGGTGCCGAGTACATCTACTCCAACTTTGAGCCGTACGAGGCACACCGTATGGCGCCGCTCTTCAATCAACCGGATATCAAGGCGCGACTAACGCTTGAGGTGCTCGCCCCCGCCGAGTGGGCGGTGATGGCGAACGGTACGGAGCGCGCAGTTGGATCTATTGATGCGAATGGACGTTCGCTGCGCAGCTTCGCTGAGACTCCGCCGCTCTCCACCTACCTCTTCGCCGTGACGGCGGGGGCCTTTGTTGGTGAGCGACGCGAGGTCCGCATCCCTGGCCGCGCCGAGCCGATCCCCGTTGGCCTCTGGTCGCGCCGCTCCCTTGCGAAGTACCTAGAGCACGATCGATTCCAGGAGATGACGCAACAGGCCTTCATCTATTTCGGCGAACTCTTCGGGCGTGAGTATCCGTTCGACAAGATGGATCACGTCTTCTGTCCAGAGTTCAATGTTGGCGCAATGGAGAACGTGGGGCTCATCACCTACACCGAGCGCTACATCTTCCGCAGCACGCCAACGCCGAGCGATATCACCGGCCTTGCAGAAGTTGTCTTCCACGAGATCGCCCATATGTGGTTCGGCGACCTTGTGACGATGCGCTGGTGGGACGACCTCTGGCTGAATGAGTCGTTCGCTACGTATGTTTCGTACCTCTGTCTGACCGAGGGGGCGCAGTATCCGAACGCCTGGCGCGACTTCAACGTGCAGTTGAAGGCGTGGGCGCTTCGCGAAGATGACGCGCCGACCACGCATCCGATCGCGGGGACGGTGCTCGATACGGATCAGACCTTCCTCAACTTCGATGGGATTACCTACGGCAAGGGGGGTGCTGTGCTGAAGCAGCTCGGCGCGCGCCTCGGTCGTCCAGGCTTCGCCGCCGGCCTGCGCCTCTACTTCCAGCGACACGCCTTCGCCAACGCCACGCTCGCCGACTTCCTCGCCGCCCTTGAAGAGGGGAGCGGCGTTCCCCTCAGCGACTGGTCGGCGCAGTGGCTGCGCACCAGTGGACCGAATCGGCTCGGCGCCGAGGTTGTCGCCAGCACAAACGGCACGATTGGTTCGCTCACAGTCACCCAAGAGGTCGCCTCTGGTGATCCAGTGCTGCGCCAGCACCTCCTCCGTGTGGCACTGATCTACGCCGATCGAAGCGGTCTCACGATTGAGCCGCACGAGGTGCTGCTGGATGGCGCGGCGGCGCAGATCCCTTCGGCGATCGGTCGACCGATGCCACTCGCGGTGATTCCGAATCACGATGATCTTGCTGTAGGGAAGGTGGCGCTGGATGAGGCCACACTGCGCTTTGCCACCGCGCGCCTTGAAGAGATCCCCGACGGGCTGCTGCGTCAAGTGCTCTGGTCGGCGATCTGGGAGCTGATGCGCGACGGTCGTTTCTCGTGCACCGAGTACGCCGCACTTCTTGTTGCGCGACTTCCGGCGGAGCCAGACGATTCCATCGTGCAACAGATCGTTGAGTCAACCCTCGGACCGCTGCTTCTTCGTTACCTCCCAGATGGCGAGCGCGAGGAGTGGGGGAGCCGCATCGTGCAGGCGGCGCGAGAGCGGCTCGCGCGTGGTGGCAGTGAAGCGATGCGCATCGTCTGGTCGCGCGTCTTGGTCCTTGCCGCTGTGACTCCGCGCGACGTGGAGGAGGGTTGGCAGGTGGCGATTGGCGAGACGCCGCTGGACGGTGTGGAGATCGATCAGGATCATCGCTGGGCACTCCTTATTCGCGGCGCATCATTCGGCCTCCCTCAGAGTGCAGAGCGTCTCCGCGCCGAAGCGGAGCGCGACCCGAGCGACCGTGGCGAGCGCGCCTTGTTGAGCGCCGCAGCCGCAGCGCCAACGATCCCAGCGAAGCGCGAGGCGTGGGAGAAGATCTTCACATCAGACGGCTACGGGAGCGTGAAGCGCACCCTTGCCGCTACGGCTGGTTTCGCCTGGCCGTGGCAGCGGGAGCTCTTGGCCTCATATCAGCCACTCCTCGCAGAGGCGCTGCAGACGCTCGGCTCAACCGATGTCACCTTTGCCCGCGACTGGTTCCGCTCCGCATCGTTTGCACTCTGGGGCGATCCAGCGGCGATGATCAGCGTTGCCGATCAGCTCCTTGCGCGCATTGATGATCCGAAGAGCGGCATCCCCGCCGTTGACGCGGCACGTCTGCGTCGCTTCACCCTTACGGAGCGCGATACGCTGGTCCGCGTCGCTCGGCAGCGAGGCCCGCGCTAGCGCGTTAGCGCGTTAGTTCGGAGGCGAACTCCTCAAAGACGCCGAGATAGTGGTCAACATCGGCGTTGGTCATCCCAACGGAGAGTGTCCACTCTTCATCTCGGCCAGGTGTGCTGAAGACGCCGCGGTTCATGTTCCAGAGCCAGAGGAGATCGATCATCTCCTTCTGCTGCGCGTTCTTGTAGCTCTCGTAGTCCACCACCTTTGAGGTGGCGAAGGTGATGACACCCTTTGACTCAATGCCAACCGGATAGGCGGCGAGCTTGTAGCGATCGATGATTCCCTGGGACCCATCAAGGAGTCGGGCGTTGATTCCTCCAAGGTGGCTGTACGCCTCAGGCGTCATCACGCGCTCTAGATTTGCGCGTGCCGCCGCCATGACGAGTGGATTCCCGTTGAAGGTTCCCACCATGTAGACGTCGCCTGAGAGGACGGGTGCCCAGACCTCATCTGTTGCGCCGATCGCACCCGTTGGGAGCCCCGCGCCGAGCGCCTTGGCGAGACAGACCATGTCTGGCTGGATGCCGAAGAGTTCGGTTGCGCCACCAGCGGCAACGGTGAGTCCAGTCTTCACTTCGTCAACGATCCAGACGATCCCGTACTTCTTGGTGATGCGTCGAACTTCAGCAAGGTAGCCAGGCTCTGGAAGGATCACGCCGCAATTCATCATTGCCGCCTCCATGATCAGGCAGGCGGGAAGCTTCCCTTCGGCTTGGAGGCTTTCCAGTCGTCGCTCAAGTGCTGGAGCATCGTTGAATGGCACGGCGACCGTCATCTGCGTCACCACATCTGGGATCCCCTTGCCGTATGCAATTGATGGATAGTTGTTGCGATCACCCATGTCGTATGAGTTGAGGCTGATATCCACCATCACGTAGTCGTGATGCCCGTGGTAGCTGCCGAAGATCTTCATCACACCGTCACGGCCAGTCAGCGCACGTGCAATGCGAATTGAATCCATGGTCGCCTCAGAGCCGGAGTTAACGAAGCGCCAACGTGGCAGCTTCCATCGCGCGGCAAGGTGTTCAGCCACGATGTAGGCGTCTTCCGTTGGGGCGGCGAAGTGCGTCCCGAGCCGCATACGGCGCTCTACCGCTTCGGTGATGATCGGATTCGCGTGCCCCTGCACCATGCTGCCGATCCCGTTGTGCACATCGAGGTATTGGTGGCCATCCACATCCCAGATGTACTGGCTCTGACCACGCTCAAGGTAGATGGGATACGGCGCGCGTCGCTGGTAGCTGGATGAGACGCCGCCAACGAGCGTCTTCTCGGCGCGGGCGTAGGCGGCGGCTGAAGCCTGGGTGCGGCCGTCGAGGCGTGCCGACTCAGCGGCGGTGATCGCCGCAATCCGGGCAGGGTCAATCTGAACGGTTGGACCCGTTGGTGGTTCGTTGCGATGGGGGACGGAGCTGCTCGTTGGAGCGAGCATCCGGAGCGGTTCGATTGCCATATTTCACACCTTCTACTGCGGAATTCGCACCGCAGACTTCCTAGGGGGCGAGATTAGCACGGAAAGTGCCATATGGGTGCGGATATCGCAGGTCGTGCGTAAATCCCTCGTGGTGAGAGGCGTGCCGAGCAGGTCCGCGCGCATTGATTGTTACAGCCGCATGCGCGCCACTCCGCACAGGATTGGGGGCACTCGCCGATAATCCGCCCATGTCCCTGATGCGCAAGCTCCTCCTTTGGGCCTCGACCAACGCCTGGTTGCGCGAGCGCGCGATGCGCACCCGATTCGTGCGTCTCTCCGTCCGGAAGTTCATGCCAGGAGAGCAGGTTGAGGATGCGATCACGGCGGCGGTCCAGCTGCAGCCGAGCGGCGTCAACGCCATCTTCACCAAGCTCGGCGAGAACATCAGTCGGCTATCTGAAGCTGAAGAGGTTTACGCGCACTACTTAAAGGTGCTCGATCTGATCAAGAGCGCTGGGATCAGTGGCGAGATCTCCATTAAGCCGACACAGCTCGGCTACGACCAGGACCAAGAGGCCTGCTTCAACTACTGCATGAAGATCCTGAAGGCGTGTGAAGCGCAGGGGACGATCTTCTGGATTGACATGGAGGGCTCCGCCTACACGCAGGGGACGATCACCCTCTTCAAGCGACTCCGCGCCCACTCCACCAAGGTTGGCATTGCAATTCAGGCGTACCTCCTCAGCACCGATCGCGACCTTGAAGAGCTCGCCGCACTCGGCGCAACGATCCGCATGGTGAAGGGCGCCTACCTGGAGCCGGCGAGCGTGGCGTTCGCCGAGAAGTCCAAGGTGAACGAGCAGTACTACAAGAACTGCGTCCGACTACTTCAGCCAGACGCGGATACGCCGGGCGCGCTGCTGCACATCGCAACGCATGACACGGGGATCCAAGATCAGATCTTGGCCTACGTTGCGCAGCACGGCATTGAGAAACGGCGCTACGAGTTCGCCATGCTCTACGGCATCAACACGCCACGGCAGTTGAGCCTTGCGCAGCGCGGCGAACGCGTCCGTTGTCTTGTGGCTTATGGCGAGTACTGGTTCCCCTGGTACATGCGCCGTCTCGCCGAGCGACCCGCAAACATCGGCTTCGTCCTGAGGAACGCGTTCAAGCGATAGCCTCCCTACGGGCCGATAGGCCTGAGCGCTCATCGGCGATCAGCGAATCGCGGCGCCAGTCTCGGCGTCGAAGAGGTGCAGCTTCTCCAGAGGGAGTGCGAGCTTCACCTTCGTGCCGCGCTTCGTGGCGTTCTCAGAATCAACCAGGGCCATGACGTCGCCTGCGCTCGTGGAGAAGTGGAGCAGCTCCTGTGCGCCGAGATACTCCACTACGTCCGCCTCAAGCTCAATCTGCGCTTCGTCCTTCCCCGCCTTCCCAATGTGTAGGTGCTCAGGGCGGAAGCCGATCGTGACCCCCTTCCGATTGGTCAGCGCCTTCGCGCGATCGTCGCTCACCTCAATCTCAATCCCGCCCGCCACAACCTTCTTCCCGGAGACGCTCGCCTCTAGAAGGTTCATCGCTGGCGAGCCGATGAAGCCGGCAACAAAGCGATTGACGGGTAGGTCATACAGGTCATGCGGTGTGCCGACCTGCTGCAGGAGCCCCTCGTTCATCACGGCAATGCGCGTCCCCATCGTCATCGCTTCGACCTGGTCGTGGGTCACGTAGACCACGGTGGTCTTGAGGCGGGCGTGGAGTCGCAAGATCTGCGCGCGTGTCTGCACGCGCAGCTTGGCGTCAAGGTTGCTGAGCGGCTCATCCATCAAGAAGACGGCCGGTTCGCGGACGATCGCTCGTCCGAGGGCGACACGCTGGCGCTGGCCGCCTGAGAGCTCCTTCGGCTTGCGTGCAAGGAGCTTGGCGAGGTCGAGAATCGCCGCCGCCTCGTTGACGCGTCGGTCAATCTCATCCTTCGGGACCTTGCGCAACTTGAGGCCGAAGGCGAGATTCTCCTTCACCGTCATATGTGGGTAGAGGGCGTAGCTCTGGAAGACCATCGCAATGTCGCGATCCTTCGGCGCCTTGTCATTCACCACCACGTCGCCGATCTTCAGCGTTCCGCCAGTGATGTCTTCAAGTCCGGCGATCATGCGCAGCGAGGTGGTCTTGCCGCAGCCAGACGGTCCAACGAGGACCATGAACTCGCCGTCCACAATGTTGAGTGAGAGGTTGTCGACGGCGAGCACCTCGCCGTACTTCTTCGTCACGCCTTCAAAGGTCACCGTTGACATGTTCTTCCTCCTTCGCTGGCTGGCCCCTCTATGGGGGCATCCCGCCGCGCGCGGAGTCTAGCAACGGGGGGAGGGCTCGCCGCCACCTGTTCCGCTGGTTTACCCCTCGCCGAACGCCTCCTCTGACGAGGGGCTGACGGAGGGCTGACGAGGGGCTAGAGGGTCTTGGTGACTTTGGTGAGGCCCTGGGGGGCGTCGGGGTTGAGACCTCGCCCTGTGGCAACCGCCTCAATGATCGCCAGGCCAGCAATCGCTGTGACGGGGGTACAGAGTGGGCCACTCGGGCCCTTCGGCAGCGCGAGCTCTTCGAGCGCTGCCACCCCGCGACTCCCGGCGGCACCGCTATGCACCAGCAGAAGTGGGGCACTCACCGCGCGGAGTCGCTCGAGACTGCCGCTGATGCTCTTCTCGGTCGCCGGATCCGTTGCGAGGACGATTGTTGGAACCTCTGCATTCGCTGATGCGATCGGTCCGTGGAGTAGATCGGCGGCGGAGTAGCCGTCGGCGAACATCGCGGTGGTCTCGCGCAACTTTAGGGCGAGCTCGAGTGCGTTTGGATACTCAAAGCCACGTCCAACCACAAGCGCGCGATTGCCGCGCAGCAGTGTGCGGAAGAGCGGCGCGTCAGCGGCATTCGCAATCCACGAAGATGCGGCATCAAGTGCTGCCTGCATTCGGGCGGGAAGCGCCTCAATCTCGTTCGCCCATGCAACGCTGCGTCCAACGGCGCGTGCCGCAGCGTCGGCGATGAGCGCCACACTGATCAGTTCAGCGATGTACGTTTTGGTTGCCGCAACGGCGCGCTCTGGTCCGGCGTCAAGGTAGGCGGTGGCGTCTGCCGCCGCGGCGAGTCCAGAGTTCGCGTCATTGGTGAGTGCAACGCTGTACGCACCACGCCGCTTCGCCGACTCAACGAGGGCGATCATGTCGGGGCCAGCGCCAGACTGACTGAAGGCGAGGAGCGCACTCTGCGGCGACGCGCTCTCAATGCCGTACTGCGTCAGCAGGCTCGCTGCGGCGAGTGCCACCGGAACGCCGAGTGCATGCTCAAGGAGGTAGCGGGCATAGATCGCGGCGTGATCACTCGTGCCGCGGCCGGCGACCACGACCACCGCCGGGTTGCGCCGCGCCAGCTCCGTGCCGATCGCTGCGAATCGAGCCCGGTCGGCGATGAGGCGTGTCGCAACGCTGACCGACTCGGCGATCTCGCTGCGCATGATCGCCCCGTTCCCTTCGCCTCCCGCCACGTGCCCTCCAATCGTTCGGTGGGAACCCACCGCTCTCCGCGAGGCTAGCATCACGACCCCAGCGGGAACCCTCTCCGCACGCGTGGCGTTAGGGTGATGAGGCACACCTCGTGCCTCAATGGTCCCACGTGGGCCTGAGACGTTGCCCAGATGGGTGGAAGACGCCCAGTCGGGCGAAGGAAAGGGGCTACAGATGCGTAAGCGACTCCTCACCGCCCTCGTGGCGCTCAGCCTCTTCGGGGCGATCTACCCAGCCGCGGCGGTCCGCGCCGCTTCGGATGACCCCTGCGCCCCAGCGGCGGACGGATCGACTCCTGAGATGTGCCAGGGGGGCGTCGCCTTCCCTGAGATGTTCGGCGGCCTCTTCTTCAGCGAGCCGTTCACCCAGCTCGTGACCGGCGACTCGCTCTCCCGCGCCGTCTTCAACGTTGAGAGCGGCAGCATCGACTACGCGAACGGGAGCCTCACCGCATCCGTTGGCTGCAACACCCTCTCTGCCAGCGCTGACGTGGCGATGGGGGCGGATATGGGGACGGGGACGATCACGCTCACTGGCCCACTCGCCAGCACCAAGATGTTCTGCGAAGGGCTGATGGACGCTGAAGCTGCGCTTGGCAAGATTCTTGAGGGCGAGGACCTTCGCATTGTTGCTGACGGGATCACAAGTGCCGACGGTCTCATTCGCATTGAAAACGGTGTGCACTTTGCGATGGCTGACGGAGTTGCCCCAGGTGGCGGCAACCCACCGCTCTGGATCGACTACAACGGGACAACGTATGACGTCGCGAGCGGCTACATCATCATTGACGGCGACCAGCTGAGCGCAAGCGTCGGCTGCAACACGATTGCCGGTGGCGTTCGCATTGAGGGGGATCAGGTGATTCGCGAGGGCGAACTGATCTCCACCATGATGTACTGCGAAGGCCTGATGGACGCCGAAGGCGCAATGGCCGCTGTGCTCAACGGAGCGAACCTGCACTGGGCTGGTGCTTATGAGCTTGCCAGCGATGCCGGTGTGATTCGCATTGCGCCAACCCTCTGTGGGGACTGCGTGACACCACCGACTGAGCCAAGCGACCCAACGGGGCTCACCCTTGCGGTGCTCCTCCTCTTCGCGCCGATCGCCTCAGCGGCGTTCGCGCTCTCGCGAGGGCTCACGACGAAGAGCTGATCTACACAGTGAAGCAAGAGAGGCGCTGCGCTAGGTGCGCGGCGCCTCTTCTGCTGTTGGCATCTCTTTGATTTTCCAGACAGGGCCGAAGAGGAGGGGGATGAAGGCGAGCGACGCGCCAGCGCCACCGATGAGAATCGCTGCGCGTACGCCGAGCGTTTCGCCAATGATGCCGCCAATGATGGAGCCGATCGGCATCGTCCCCCAGACAAACCAGCGCATAGTGGCGTTCATCCGGCCGGACATCGCCTCAGGGGTGATCGCTTGGCGAAGGCTGACCTGGTTGATGTTGTAGATCGTCCCAGAGCCACCCATAGCGAACCCGGCCGCCGCAATCAGGGCGAGGTTGAGGGCATCCGCGCCAGCACTCCCAAGCCCAACGGCGAACTCGAACGGCCCCCCGAGTGCCACTGTTGCCACGATCACGCGCCCCACGCCGAAGCGTCGGCTGAGCGGTCCAGCCACGAGCGATGCCAAGAGACCACCAACTGAGCCGAGCGAGAAGGCGAGACCGATCAGCGCGGGGGACATCTGCAGCTCGTTGATTGCAAAGAGCATGAAGGCGGCGCCACCAATGCTTGAGAAGAGATTAGAGGTGGCGGTAGCGGCGCCGATTGTGCGCAAGACGGGGTGCCCAAAGACAAAGCGCAGACCCTCAGCAATCTCGCGTCGCATTGCACCTCGTGCCGGTGTCGGCAGTCCACCGTCACGCTCAGTCGTGGGTGCGCTGCTCACCGCCGGCGTAGACGCGGCTCGGTCCTTGATGGAGGCGAGGAAGAGTGCAGAGGCGAGGAAAGATGCGGCATCAACGAGCATCGCCACCGGGGCGCGGAGCAGGTCAACCAGAAGCCCACCGAGCCCTGGCCCAAGGAGTCCAGCGGCGGAGCGACTGAACTCCAACTTGCTATTCCCTTCAACGAGATCCTCGCGTCCAATCAGGGAGGGGAGATACGCCTGGTACGCAACGTCAAAGAAGACGGTGAGCACTCCGACCAGGAATCCAACAGCGATCAGCTGGGGGAGTGTCAGAACTCCGGCGAGGTAGGCGAGTGGAATCGTCAAGATCAGCAGGGCGCGACCGAGATCGCCACCGATCAGCACGGCGCGTCGCGGGAGTCGATCCACGAGTGCGCCAGCGAGTAGTCCGATGAGTAGGAAGGGGAGGAAGTCGGCGAGGTTGAGGATCGCTACCTCTAGTGGGCCCGCCTGCAGGAGTGTGATCGCAACAAAGGGGAGTGCGATCCCCGTAATGCTCGAGCCGAAGTGGCTGATCGTCTCCGCCGCCCAGAGGCGGAGGAATCGTGGATTGCGCGTCAGTGGTAGACGTGTTGCTGCTGGTGCGGTCATCGCGCAACCCTAGACGAGTTATCGGCGGTTCGCACCCGTGAGTTTCTGAAGGATGCGGACCGCGAAGAAGAAGACGACGAGGGTGACTGAGCCAATGTAGAGCGCCCTCGCCCAGATCGTTCCGCTATCTGTGCCGGCGGCGAGTCCGTGCGCGGTGAGGAGACCGAACGCAACAAAGGCAAGGAGGTGGATCGCGCGCCAGAGGCGCATGCCAATCCAGCGCCGCGCCTTACTTGTTATCACCAGGAGTGTTGTCAGATAGAACGCAAAGACCCCGTACGCCACGGCATCTGGTCGGTAACTCGCAGCGAAGGGGATCAGGATCGACTCCCACGTGAACTGAATGTAGTTGTCAAACATGAGCAGGACTGCATGCGTGATGCCGAGGAGGAGCCCCCAGAAACTGAGGTTCTCATGCAGCGTGTCGGTGACCACGCGTCGGGCGATCACGTCAAGCGTCTTGGTCGTCATTGCAAGGCCGTAGATGGAGGAGGCGGCAAGTGCGCCGTATGAGAGGAACGCGGTGATCCTTGAGGTCATCCACGGGATCTTCTCAGGCTCAACATCTGCCAGGTGAAAGATTGCCGCCACGGCGCTTGGTAGCGAACCGTAGAAGATCACCCCCACCACGGCGGCAAAGGCGACCCAGAGAAGTGCCTGAAGTGCGCGGGGGAGACCCTGGTGTTTCATATGGCGCTTACCGTAGCATCGGTGGTCGCTACGTCCCCCTCCAAAGCGGAGCGTGGCGTGTACTGATTGCGCGCATTGAGGGGCTCCAGGGCAGGTGCGCTAATGATCTTCCCGTTCGTCTGGACGGCTACGATTCTCCGCACCCCAGCCGCTTCAGCTCGACGAATGAGTGCCGCGCCGCCAATGACAATCGACTTGGCCCAGGCCTCAGCCTCACGTGCGCTCTCAGCAACCACTGTTGCCTGTGCAATGCCGCTATCTGCTGGCGCACCGGTCTGCGGATCAATGATGTGGTGGCGACCACCCCAGTGGTGGACTCCAGTACCTGACGTTGCGATGCCAGCCGAAGCCCCGCTCACCCGAATTGCACCAATCGTTGACTCTGAGGCACGCGGAATTTCAATGCGCACCTCCGTCTCAGCCCCGCCTCGATTCTGGATTGCAATATCACCATCACCATCCACGAAGCAGCTACTCCACTCGGGGATCTCACCGGCGCGCACTTTGGAGTCAAGGATGCGAGCGAGAAGTGCGGCGGCGCGATCAGCGATCCAGCCCTTCCCCACGCCGTCAAGATCAAAGTGGAGACCCTCTGGTCGGTGGAGGAGTCCTCCGCGGAGGTGTGCATGATCCTCGTGGCGCCAGTGCGTGAGTTCAAGGCGCCAGTCGCGGCTCATCGCCTGCCCTCGCGTTGGAGTGCCGGTCTCTGCCGCAAGGCGTTCATCCAGCATTGCAATGTTGACGAGCCCGCCAGTCGCCTCCCAGGCGTCGGCCGACCAGCTCAGCAGCGCAGTCATGGTTGGTCCAACGCGCACCGCAGCTCCGCTCGCTTCATTCAGTCGGGTGAGTTGTGAAGCGTGGTGCCTTGTCAGTAGCGCGGCCCATGTCTCAACTCGAGCTCCGATCTGCTGCATCAGGTTGCGGATCACACGTTCGCCGGACTCGTTCAGGGCATCGGTCAACGTAACTCTGATTCCAAGATGCCCACCCATTGCGTGCTGCGAGTGGTCGACCCAGTGAGCTGCCTCGTCCAGCGTGTGCTGTTGCAACGGTTGCAGATCAGCCACCCGATGGTTTCGTTGGTGGTGGCGGCGGTGGTGGCGTCACCGGTCGTGGTGTAGCCACAGGCGGCGGTGTTGCTGCAGGTGGCGGTGTTGCTGCAGGTGGCGGTGTTGCTGCAGGTGGCGGCGTCACTGGTCGTGGTGTGGCCGCAGGTGGCGGCGTGGCTGGTCGCGGCGTTGCACCTGCACCAGGTGCTGGCGTTGCGCCCGTTGCTGCTGGCGCAGGAGTTGCAGCTGCAACTTGGCCAGCCTGCTGAACAATTGCTCCTGCGGGAGGAGCCTCGCCTGGCTTGAGGTAGATGTACACAACCTTTGGCTTCGGCTTTACCTGTACCACAGTGCTTCCTGGCACCGGGGACGTCACCACCGTGATTGGATCGAGCTGAACAACTGGCGCGCCCTCTGGTGCGACCTCTCCTGGCGCGAGATAAATGTACGCCTGAGTTGCTTCCACAGACCCGCTCGTTGTGGTCAAATCTTCCGTGGCGCTTGCGCCATCAAGACTGAAGCCGCTCGATGCAGAGGCCACCATTGGCCCAACGATCGTTGCAAGGAGCGCGCTTCCTGCAGCGGCCCCAAGTGCACCCCAGGCTCGCTGAAGTGGCTTTGGATCTGGTCGACGCTTCTCCGCCGCCGGAGTGAGTGAGCTCTCTTCTACCGGAGCGAGTTGTTCAGACTTGTTCTTTGCCATCATGGTTCTCCTCACGCTTTACGGATTCAGTCGTCTTCGCCCTCTTCTGGCCCTTCATATTCTTCTTCGCCTTCGCCGTCATCAACAGATTCATCGTCGCCTGGAACCGGCGGGATTGACATTGACGGATCAGGTGTCACTGACGGATCAGGTGTCACTGACGGATCAGTTGCTGTCGGACCTGAGGCAGTTGACGTTTCAGTTGGGGTTGGAGCTGGGAGGATTGCGATCACGATTGGATCAACTGAAACGGTCGCATACGGGAACCCGGAGGCCGACACTTCAATAATCGGCTGCTCGACATAGATCGTCTCAGCTGACGCTGGGGCGAGGTCTGCGCTTACTGGGCTTGCCGCCATGATTCCGCTCGTTGAGATCCCGACCGCGAGGGTCGCAGCTGCGGTGATTCCTCCACCGATCATTGAGAGCCAACTCATGTTCATGACACCCTCCTCTGTACGCAGGTCTTTTGCCTGTTGAGATCACTATGGGGGGCTCCAATTAGAGCCTCCTGTGAGGTAGATGAGAAGACTCTAAGGAATCGCGTGCTCACGAGGCGGCGGCGAGGCGGCGCTGAGGTCCGCCAGGGGTGGCTGAGGGCCGCCAGGGTCTGGGTGGGGTGGCCAGAGGGAATTGAACCCTCATCTGCGGCTCCACAAACCACGGTCCTAACCATTGAACGATGGCCACCATGCCCACGGGCAGTATGCCGCATGGCGTGGCGCCTCGCACTTCACCATCCGGGCAGAAGGACGCCCCCCGCTATTGCAGCGTGACAAACCCATGAATCTCAACGTGAACGACACGTGTGGCCCGTGTGGCGACCAGGAGGACGGTTCGGCGCTCAACAGTTCCCCAGCTCTCCTGCATGACCCCTCCCTCTCGCTTGGTAGCCCTATGCTACCCCGCGAGCGAGCGTCTCACCCCAGCGCGCGGCAGGATGCGCAGCTGCTACCCGGCTGATTACGGGCGTGGCGGTGGCGAAAACTAGTTTGGTACGTATCCAGTGGACTGGCTCATCCTGAAGCCCTGTCCTGTCGGCCCCGTCGCCGTGACGCGCACTCTCAGGTAGAAGCCACGGTCGGCAGCCTTCACCGTGTACGTCTTTGAGGCGGCCCCCGTG
>CAJARA010000031.1 GCA_903944295.1 uncultured Chloroflexota bacterium | reverse complement strand
GGCTGAAAGGGCGTCGAAGCAGCTACAACAGCGCTGGAATGCTCGCCGGCGCCGCAATGTTGGCGATTGCAATTCCCCTGCAGTGGGTCTCTGGGCACCTCTCAACTGTCAAACTTTATGACGAGCAGCCGGCTAAATTTGCCGCCGCCGAGGGGGTAGAGGTCACTGGACCAAATCAACCGATGCGACTTCCACTCGGCATTGAGATTCCGGGTGGGGTGAGCTTCCTGATCAACTTTGATACCGATACCGTTGTCACTGGACTTGACCAGATTCCAGCAGATAGCCAACCAGGGAAGCCGGAAATCGTGCACCTCGCCTTTGATGCGATGGTCGCGAGTGGTGTCCTGCTGATCCTCGCAAGCGCACTCTTCTGGTTTGGCGTCTGGCGTGAACGCCGTCGCGGGAAGCCGCTTAACGTTCCGACAAGCCGTTTCGTCCTTTGGCTTCTCGTTCTCTCCGGCCCAGCTGGCTTCCTTGCAGTTGAGACTGGCTGGATGGTCACGGAGTACGGACGACAGCCGTGGGTCATTAACGGCTACCTCACCACCGCAGACGCGGTGACCAAGCAGCCCGGGATTGGCGTGACGTTCGTTGCGTTCATGCTCCTCTACGCGGCGCTCGGGACAACGCTCGTCTGGGTCCTCCTCCGACTCAGAAGCGAGCATCCGGATGCGGCCGCTCGGGCTCGAGTGGCCGCACCTCGGAGTTCTGGGAGAAAGGGGCGGGGATCATGATTCACTACGCCACCGCACTCAACGATCTTGGGGATCCAAACGTGACCTCACTCGTTGCGGGCGCGCTGATCATTGTTGCCCTTGCCGCATATGCCGTGCTTGGTGGCGCGGATTACGGTGGTGGCGTCTGGGATCTCTTCGCACGCGGACCACGCGCGCCACGACAGCGTGAGCTGATTGCGCAGGCGATGGGTCCTGTCTGGGAAGCCAATCACATCTGGGTAATCTTTGCGGTCGTACTCCTCTTCACCTGCTTTCCACAAGCGTTTGCCGTGGTTGGCGAAGCGCTCCCTGTTCCTGTCTCCATTGCGATTGTTGGAATCTCACTCCGCGGCGCCGCGTTCGCTTTCCGTGCGAGCCTCTGGGCACCGAGCGCATTCCGCGCGCGCATGGGAACAATCTTTGGCGTTGCGAGCCTCATCACACCATTCGGAATGGGCGCCGCACTTGCAGCGCTCGCCTCCGGCGACGTGGAGGTCAACGGGAGTGGGATTGTCACGTCATCAGTTTGGGCTGGCTGGACCACCCCGTTTGCGCTCGGTGTTGGCGCACTTTCACTTAGCCTCGTTGCGTATCTTGCGGCGACCTTCCTTTGCCTTGAGGCGAGCGGAGAGCTTCGCGAAGATTTCCGCAAGCGTGCCATCGGCGCGGCAGTTGCCGTTGGCGCAGCGGCAACGTTAACGCTTCCACTCGCAGCGTCGTCGGTCCCGTATCTTTGGGAGTCACTTACGGGCGGCAACGCAACGCTA
This sequence comes from uncultured Chloroflexota bacterium, assembly GCA_903944295.1. Taxonomy (GTDB): domain Bacteria; phylum Chloroflexota; class Limnocylindria; order Limnocylindrales; family Limnocylindraceae; genus Limnocylindrus. The sequence goes on along the minus strand of CAJARA010000031.1, from coordinate 10,364 downwards.
TTCCTTCTGGTTGCACCGGCATTCGGCGTTGCATCGCTCGTGTCACTGTTGAATCGACGCCACCGACTTGCCGCTGCCGCTGCGGTTGGCCAGACGGTTGCGATCCTCGCTGGGTGGGGCGTTGCTTCATTCCCATATCTGATCTACCCGAGCGTGACCCTGGCTGGTGCCGCCGCGGCACCGCAAGTCCAACTCGCAATATTGGTCGGCGCGGCACTTGGGGCGTTGATCCTTGTACCTTCGCTCTGGTTCCTCTTCAGTCTCTTTAAAGGGAAGATGCCAGGGATGCTCTCCGCACCGAAGGGTGCAGCGAAGCCGCGCTCGCGCAACTAGCGCCCGCACACTCGCCACAACGAGGGCAGCACGTTCGCGGTGTAGCCTGATCCTATGCCGCCACGTCGTGTCATCAGCGTTCGAGCCATCAAGGTTCCCCGCGCGCCTGGCTGGCGCGGACCATTCCGCCACAGGAATTACCGACTCTTCTGGGGCGGGCAGCTCGTCTCACTCGCTGGCACCTGGATGCAATCCATCGCACAGGCGTGGCTCATCACGGAGCTCACACCAGACCCGGTCTGGCTCGGCGTGGTAGCCGCGGCGCAGTTCACTCCAGTGCTCATCCTCGGCCTCTTCGGCGGGGTCATTGCGGATGTTGCGCCGAAACGACAGATGCTCATCGCCACACAGGGGGCGCTGATGGCCCTCGCCGCGCTCCAGGCGCTCCTTGTTGCAACTGGGGCAATCTCGATCCCGATACTTTTGCTGCTCGCTGTAGCGCTCGGCTCAGTGAACGCGATCGATATGCCAGTGCGGCAGTCGTTCTTCTCGGAGATGGTGCCGGTTGACGAAGTGGGTCGCGCCGTTGCCTTCAACTCCGCCATGTTCAATGGTGCGCGCGTCATTGGGCCCGCCATTGGTGGCGTCTTGATCGGCGTGATCGGAGTGGCGGGATGCTTCGCGGTGAACTCACTGAGCTTCCTTGCGGTGCTAATTGCGCTCTTACTGATGCGCGAGGTGGAGCTGCATCCCGCGCCACGCGGCGCACGACCACGCAGCGTCCGTGCAGTTGCCACGAGTCTCGCTGAAGGGTTGCGCTATGTGCGTAGCACACCGATCGTTGCGCTCTGCGTCTTCGTCATTGGCGTCATCTCGGGCGTGGCGATGAACTTCAACGTCATCATCCCGCCGCTCGCACGCCTGACGTTGCAGATTGGAGCACCAGGTCTTGGCGCGCTGATGGCAGCAGTTGGCTTCGGCTCGCTGACAGGCGCGCTCACCGTTGCGGCGCTACGCGAGCCACGTCGCTCCATGATCGTGCTTGGCGGAGCGCTCCTCGGAGTATTCAGCGTTGCGGCTGGGGCAGCTGCGTCCAGCACCGGATCGCTCGCGGTGCCACTGACTGCGCTCGCCCTCTTCGGCGCTGGCTTCGGCGCCATCTCCATGGCGGCCACGGCGAACGCTTCGATTCAGACCACCACCCCACCTGCGCTGCGCGGCCGCGTGATGAGCGTCTATACGACTGTCTTCGCAGGATCAACGCCGATTGGTGGGCTGGCCACAGGCGCCGTGGTTGCTACGCTCGGCGCAACGGGGGCGCTGGAGGCTGCTGGTGTACTTGCGGTTGCCGCCGCCGCGTTCGCCGCGTATCGCTGGCGAGCGACGATCCGCTAGCGCAGCGCGCTACTAGCGCAGCGCGTTCAGTAGGTCGGCGACGAAGCGATCGGAATCAACGCGCATCGGGACGCGCGTGAGCGGCTTGCCGCTCGGCTCGTACCAGGGGCGGCGATCAATGATCGTTGCGCCGCGTGTTGGCCCGGTCAGGTTGACGCCAACGTCGCGGACGAGCTCTTCTTGAATGTAGGTTGGGTCGAGTGCGATCCCTGCGGCGAGCGGATCGTGCAGTGGACACTCGCGCGTCCCGAACGACTTTTCGTAGACATCCAAGTAGTGCTGCAGGATCTTGTGCGCAAAGTCGCCACGCGTTGAACCCATCGCAGCAATTTCATCGAGTTGCTGCTTGCGGAGTCGCGTCGCCATCGTGACATCGAGCCCAACCATGGTGACCGGCCAACCGGCATCAAAGACGAGTTGCGCAGCTTCAGGGTCGTGCCAGATGTTCGCTTCGGCGGTCGGCGACGCATTCCCCTCATGCACAATCGCGCCCCCCATCACGGAGACGGACTTGACGCGCTGTGCAAGCGAGGGATCAAGGCAGAGCGCGAGCCCAAGGTTGGTGAGCGGCCCTACGGCGACGATCGTGATTTCTCCAGGCGATTCTGCTGTGAGACGCAGTATCTGCTCAACGGCGCTCTCGTTTGAGGGGGCGCGACGTGCGGCGGGGTGTCCAATGTTTCCAAGGCCATCAGCGCCGTGAACCCATTCGGCGGTGGCGAGCGGTTGCGCCATCGGGCGTCGCGCGCCGATCGCAACCGGCACATCATCCAAGCCGCAGAGCTCAAGAAGTCGCAGCGCGTTTGCTGCGGCAAGATCAGATGGGATATTGCCGTGGACGCTCCCTACGGCAACCAGTTCGGCATCTGGCCGGCCGGCGAGAAAGAGCATCGCAACTGCATCGTCAATCCCAACATCTGCGTCTAGGAGAATCTTGGTGCGCTTCATCTACGGAGTCTATGCCGCGTTCGTGCGCTGCGCGTCCAAGCGCTCCAAGATCATCGCCGCGGCGCGTTGCGGTCCATCTGCGAGTGCGTCGCGCGGGCCGAGGTAGCGCTCCGAAAACGCGCGCCACCGCGCCTGCTCGGCCGCTGCGCTTGGCTCCACTGCTGTGAGTGCCGCAACAACCTCCTGAGCACTCTTCACGCGGATGCCGATTGATTCGCTCGATCGTGGATCAAGGAAGAGGCCCGGATCCTGCGCATACTCCTCGGCATCAGCGACGGCAAGGAGGAGCGGTCGCTCAAGAAGCGACCAGAGGAAGATGGACGACGAGTAGTCGGTGAAAAGTGCGTCGGCGATCGGGAAGAGTTCATCAACTGGCGCGGCGGCATCTAGCGTGACGCAGCGGTCTGAAGTTGACTCTGCTCCAGTTGGCTGCGTTCTGGTTGTCTGCGCGGCGATTGGAACGAGTGGGTGCGCCTTGATCGCCACGATCCAGTCTGACGGGAGTGCGGCGGCGATCGCCTCTGGGCTGATCGTCAGTTGTGTCTCGCGCTGCGCGCCGCGGCCACGGAAGGTTGGCGCGTAGAGGAGCACCCGTTTTCCCGAGAGATCGGGATACCGTGCAAGAAGCGCACTCTTCCGCGAGGAAACAGTGGCTGGATCTGCCAGCCACGCGCCTCTCAGTGGCCCAACGGCGTGGACGCGATCGAGCGGCATATGGAACGCCTCGGCATACGCAGGGCGAACGCTCTCTGATGAGACGAGTGCATCGCTATAGCCGCTATGAATCAGTTCACGGAGCGCGCCGTCTGCACCGCTGCTCGCCCCGCGCGCTGCATGACCGAATCGTTTGTACGCACCCTCCGCATGCCAGACCTGGATGACGCTGCACTCTGCACGCGGCGTAGTGACATGTGCGGGAAGCCAGGCGTTATCAATCACCGTCACACGCGCACGCTGCAGTGACCACGTTGCGCCGATCAGGTGGAGGAGATACGCAACCTTTGCGGCAAAGCCATAGCCATACGGAGCGAGTTGCTTTCGCTGTGGTAGCGACGGGTCGGCCGCAGTAAGCGCGGCAGAGATCGCGGCGAGCTGTGGGCCAAGCTGGCGGTCGCGTGAGGATGCGAAGAGGACCTCACGCCGCACTGGGAGACGGCACGCCACGGCGGCAACCGCACCGAGGATGATCTGCGTGAGGGTGAGTTCGAGTGCCGTCATCTCGCCATCCTATACTCCCAGCATGGCGAACTCCCTCACGAAGCAGCTCCGCCGCATCCTCCCGTTCCGCACCGTTGTACGCGTCCTTGCGGCACGTGCAGGCGCCACCTTTGCACGGCTCCGGCCGATCGACGAGCGCGTCTACATTGTTGCGAATCGTGATGGGGTGCTGCGAGGCAACCTCGCTGAGATTGAGCGCGCACTTCGTGCGCTTCCAGCAGCACCAACCATCGTGCGAGAAACAGGGAGCGACGGTGAGCGCAACGGCGGTGTCCCGATCCTCAGTCTCTTTACTGCGGTGCTACGGATCGCTAAGCGCTCGTACCGGGTAGCAACCTCGCGGGTCGTGATCGTGGACGATTACTTCTTTCCGATCTATCCAGTGAAGAAGCGCAGCGGCGTCACCATCATTCAGGTCTGGCACGCGTGCGGCGCCTTCAAGCGATTCGGCCGCGCCACGCTTGAATCCGAATGGGGGGCGGACGAGATCTTCTTGAAGTGGGTCCCAATCCACGCTAACTACGATCTTACCCTGGTCTCTTCAGCCTCTATTGCTAAAATTTACGCCGATGCATTCGGTCAGTCGGTGCAGACGGTCACCGCCGCCTTTGGAATTCCTCGTACTGATGCTCTTGCTCCATCATCGCGGCGCGATGCCAGCGAGCACGAGGTGCGCGTGCGACTCGGCCTGAGCGACAACCGCACGACCATTCTTTATGCGCCAACGTTTCGCGGCGCAGACCTAAAAGGAGCCGCCGCCCCCGAGCTCCTGGACATCACCGCCCTCTATCGCGCGCTTGGTGATCGGTATCGCCTCGTTCTGCGACTGCATCCATTCGTAAAGTCGGCGATGCGAATCCCAGAAGAGGCGAAAGACTTTGTGGTGGATGCATCGCGGGAGCCTGATGTGAACGAGGTGATGCTTGCCGCGGACATCCTGGTGACGGACTACTCGAGCATCATCTTTGAGTACGCGCTACTTAATCGTCCGATGGCCTTCTTGGCGCCTGATCTTGCCGCATATGAACGAGAGCGCGGCTTCTTCTTCGACTACCGCAGTGGCGTCCCAGGGCCCGTTGTAGAAACCACAGAGCAGCTTCTCACCTGGATTAATGCGAAGACGTTTGATCTTCCACGAGTGGCGAAGTTTGCGGCGGAATCGTTTGACGTGATGGACGGCCGCGCCACCGAGCGGCTTGTAGAGCAGGTTGTCCTTCCCGCCCTGCGTGGCGAACCGCTCCGCATCCCTGCGCCGATCACCCGCCAGTAACCGCCTCGGACCAGCTCGCCGTGGGCTGTACCAGCCCACGCAGGCGGTATGCTCCGTGGCGTGAAGAGACTTGGCATCATCCTGGCGGGCGGATCTGGGCAGCGCTTCGGCGATCAGATCCCAAAGCAGTTTATTCGCCTGGCGGGGGAGAGCGTCCTGCGCCGGAGCGTCGTTGCGCTCGCCTCTGGTGGCGCATTTGATCACATCGTCGTTGCCGCAAATCCCGACTGGCTTGATGAGACCAACGAGGCGCTGAAGGGGTTGCTCGGCCCTGCACTCAGTGTTGTGCCGGGCGGGAGTAGCCGCAACGAGTCAACGCGCGCCGGGCTCGACGCGCTGAAGGCGGCGGATGACGACATCGTCCTGATCCACGATGCGGTGCGTCCGCTCCTCTCGCGCGAGGTTGTGGAGCGCGTGATTGCGCCACTCGCTGACGGTCGCGCCGATGCGGTGGATACCACGATCCCAACGCCCGACACACTAGTCATCGTGGATGGCGATCGCATTACTGATATTCCGAACCGCAGCCTCTACCGGCGCGGGCAGACACCACAAGGATTCATTGTGGGGACGCTTCGCACCGCGTATGCGAACACGCCAATCGGCTCGCAGGCAACAGACGACTGCACCCTGGTCCTGCGTCACGTCCCTGGCGCACGGCTGCTCCACGTTGCTGGTGCGGAGGAGAACATCAAGATCACCACGCCGATCGACCTCGTCCTCGCCGATCGCTTGATTCAACTCCATTCGATTCCACCGTCTAAGGCAACGACGCCGGCGGGGGATAGCAGTCACTGGAGCGGCCGCCGCGTGGTGATCGTGGGCGGAACCTCTGGGATTGGTGCGGCAATCGCAACGGAGCTCGCCGCACTTGGTGCGCGCATCGCCGCCGTCGGACGAAACGCTGCAGACGACGTCACCAGCGCATCGGGTGCAGAGGCGGCGCTCGCCACTGCGGTCTCATCCCTTGGCGGCGTGGACGACCTCTTCGTCACGGCGGGCGTCCTGCACATGGGACCACTCGCTCATCAGGATGCGGCTGACATTGCCGAGACGCTCGCAGTGAATCTTGCGGCGAGCGTCTATCTGGCTCGTGCCGCACATCCACACCTTGTGAAGAGCGCCGGTTCACTCACCCTCTTCACCTCGAGCTCCTTCACCAAGGGTCGTCCAAATTACGCCGCCTATAGCGCCACCAAGGCGGCGATCGTGAACCTGATGCAGGCGCTCGCCGACGAGTGGGCAGACGCAAAGATCCGCGTCAATGCGGTGGCGCCAGAGCGCGCAAACACGCCGATGCGCCAAGCCGCATTCCCGAACGAAGACCACACCGTGCTCCTCTCCGCCGAGGAGGTTGCCGCCGCCACGCTGCGCTTGGCCGCCTCTGGCCTCACCGGCCAGGTGTTGGACGTCCGCCGCTAACCCAGGCACTCTTCGGCACCGGTTGCCGCTCCGGTCGCTCGCCGAATCGCCGCTTCCACTCCCGCCGCCCTGAGAGGTAGCGCGTCACCTCAAGGTCCGCCGCGCGCACCGCGCGCGCGGAGAGGTACTTTCGATGCAGTTCAAAACAGCGCCGTGCCCACGCGTCGCCATGCGAATCACCAGTAATCAAGTGCGCAAGCTCGTGCAGCGCCGTCCCCTTGTCGTACGAACAGAGGAACATCTCGCCGGTCTCCGTGATCACCCAGCCGAACGGGTGTTGCGGCTCACGCCGTGTGCCGACGTGATCATGAATGCGCACCCACTCCAGCCGTTGGTGTTGTGCCTTGGCGGCGCGTGCGAGAAGCATCAGTGTCGGCTTCCAAAGCGCCCAGGCGGTTGTGCGGAATCCACGCGACGGGCGAACTTCAAACGGAAGATCAAGCGCCCAACGTGGCGCCTCTACCCAGCGACCGGCAATCTTGACGCGCGAAAACTTCCCCATGCGAAGAGGTTATCTCTTGGCGCGTACCGTTCGCTTAACCCGCGTCCCTGCGCGGCGCTTTGCGCCAGGCGCGCTGATGGCGCGGACGCGGCGGAGGAACTCCTTCGTCCGTGGGTCGTGCGGCGCGCCGAAGATCTTCTCTGGCGTCCCCTCTTCAATGAGACGACCGTCTTCGAGGTAGCAGATGCGATCGGCAACATCGGCGGCAAACGCCATCTCATGGGTGGCGATCAACATCGTCATGCCACTCAGTGCAAGGGAGCGAAGCGTCTCGAGCACTTCGGCAACCAGAACTGGATCAAGGGCGCTCGTAATCTCATCAAGGAGGAGGACCTTCGGTTCCGTGGCGAGTGCGCGGGCGATGGCGACGCGCTGCTGCTGTCCGCCGGAGAGACGGTCTGGATACTCGCGCGCCTTCTCTGCAAGGCCGAGTGACTTCAGGAGCTCCTTGGCGCGGCGCTCCGCCGCGGCTGGAATGAGTCCGAGCGCAACGCGCGGGGCGAGTGCAACGTTTTCAAGCACGGTGAGGTGCGGGAAGAGGTTGAAGCCCTGGAAGACAATGCCGAGCCTGCGGCGCGTTGCATCGGCGCTGCGATCCTCGAACGCCACACGCTCGCCTTCAAGGCTGATCTGGCCGGCGTCGATCGGCTCAAGGAGATCGGCACAGCGAAGCAGCGTGGACTTACCAGAGCCAGAGGCGCCGATGAGACAGACCACCTCATGTTCGGCGAGTGAGAGGTTGATCCCGTCAAGAACCAACTTTCCGCCGTAGCGCTTCTTCATGCCCTTCAGCTCAAGGACTGGCGCAACCTTTAGTGTCCGCGCGCTGCGCTTTGCCGTTGCCATTAGCGCGTCCCGCCCAGCTGCGCGTTGCGATCCTTTGCGGCGAGTCGGTCAACGAGGCGCGTCATTGGGATCGTGATGATGAGGAAGATCAGCGCTGTGGTCATCAGCGGCGTGAAGTTGAAGCTCGCCGCCTTCAGGATCTGCGCCTGCTTAAAGGTCTCCACTACGCCGAGGATGGAGACGAGCGCCGTGTCTTTCTGGAGCCCGATGAAGTCGTTGAGGAGTGGCGGGATCACACGGCGCATCGCCTGCGGCACCACCACATAACGGAGCGCCTGAACGCGCGTCAGGCCGAGCGCGCGTGCGGCGCGCTCCTGTGATGGGTGAATCGATTCAATGCCGGCGCGGTAGACCTCGCTCACGTACGCCGAATAGATCAGGACGAGTGTGACGAGCGCCCAGAAGAAGGGCTCCTTTGGGATGCCGTCGATCTGCAGCGCTGGGACGCCGAAGCCGAGCACATAGATGATCAAGATGCTCGGCACGCCACGGAAGAAGTCAACGTAGATCGTGGCGAAGATGCGCAGCGGCGCGAGGGCTGGCGCCGTGATGGAGCGCGCGAGTGCAATGAGGAGGCCGATCGGCAGGATCAACAGCTCGGCGAGGACGAAGAGCTGGACATTGATGAAGAATGCCCCCGCAACCTTCGGGAGCGAAGTAGAGAAGTAGCGGCCGTCAAAGAAGGCCTTCTGCACCTCAGGCCAGGCGGGGGATGAGCCGATCGTGTACGCGACAAGTGCCGCGACGACGAGGGTGCTGAGGGTGGCGACGAGGAGACCCTTTCGGGCAGACCCCGTCGCCACCGTCACGCCACTACTTACTGAATCTCAGGCGCGCTGCCCGAGCCGCCGATCCACTCGAGCAAGAGTGCGTCGAGTGTGCCGTCAGCCTTCAGCGCGTCGATTGCGATGTTCACGCAGGCGGTCAGTGGTGAGCCCTTCTGGAGGACGACACCGAACTGCTCAGCGCCGTCGCCGGTTCCCTTCAGCTGGCCGATGATCACGCCGCCATCTAGCTGCGCGTCGCGCATGTAGAAGGTGGTTGGAACGTCGGCAACTACGCCGTCAATCTGGCCTGCCTGGAGTGCAGCAACCGCTTCGTCCATCGTGTTGAAGACGGCTGGCTCCTGATCAGGTGCGATCACGTTAAGGATTGCGTCGTAGCTGGTGGTGCCGATCTGCGTTCCGAGCTTCGCACCCTTGAGGTCAGCGATGCTCGTTGCGCCAGCGATCTTGCTCCCCTCAACGGTGACAACACCCTGCGCTACGTCGTAGTAGCCGTTGCTGAAGTCAACTGCTTCGGCGCGATCCGCCTTAATAGAGACCTGATTCATGAAGAGGTCGAACGTCTTGTCGCCTGGCGCGAACGACTGATCGAACGCGGTGACAATCCAAGTGACCTTATCGGCGGTGAAGCCGAGCTTCTCGGCGATTGCATATGCAACTGCGCCTTCGTAGCCTTCACCGTTGACAGGGTCATTGTTGTAGTCGCCGATCCATACCTCAGCACCCTCATTGCCACCCTGGAACCATGGGCTGTAGGCCGGATTGTCTGTTGAGAGTGTCAGCACGCCAGCCGTCTTGAGCGCAAGGCTCTCAGGGGCGCACGACGTGTCTGCAGATGCTGATGGAGAGACTGATGCGGTGCTGCCGCCACAAGCGGCAACGAACATAGCAACTGCCATCAAGACAACTGCCATACGTGCAGGTTGTCCGATTGCGGTGCGAGCGTTTCCTCTGCTCATTGTTCCTACCTCCTGTGTGCGGCCGCTGATAGCGTCAGCGCGACAAATCGTCGCGTTAGACGGCAGGGCAAGGGTTGATGCGCGGCGCACCAGCCGAGAAGTTCCCCGCGCTCGGAGGATAGCAGGGCGCGACGTGCGAATGGAAAAGATGCGCGTTAGGCGCGCGTGATCACGACAGGGGTACGCCGGGTCGCCTCATAGCGCTGCGCGGCGCTGCCGCGGTTCACGGCGAGCGCCAGCCGTCCAGCGGAATCGATGTAGCAGAGGGGGTCGTGTTCCGCCACATCGCCGAAGCGGTTCGCCCAGACGGTTTTGATCTTCTGATCACCAACGGTGATGCGGAGCGGTTGGCCTGGCTCAAGTGCGCCGAGTGCCGTGGTGATGTCGCTGCGGTCGCCGGCGAGGACCAGTGTTCCGAAGCCATCCACGATCCGAACGACGGTGTGCAGCTCGTTACCCTTCACTTCCAGCGGGAGGGCCGTAGCAGGGACGAGGAGCGACGGGTCAAGGTGGCTACCGAGATCGCCGAACGGGACGCCAGCTGCCACATGCGCGGCGACGGGGGCGAAGAGGTCACGGCCGTGGAAGGTGTGGCTGCGGCTCGGTCCCCACCAACGCTCGTCATCAAGGACCACCACGGCGGCAACTCCGCCGAGCGCCTTCGCAGCGGGGAGGAGGAGCCCGTTGTCTGGGCCAATCAGCACGTCACCGCGAACACAACGAATGGCGATCGGTCGGCGCTGCGT
>CAJARA010000030.1 GCA_903944295.1 uncultured Chloroflexota bacterium | reverse complement strand
TGTTTCGGCTATGGATGGCTGGGTTACAACGTTGACTGACGCGGCTGGAGCATCCAGCGGCGCGCCGCGGCGACTGACCTGCGTTGGAGATGCGGCTGCAGGTCACACACTCAGTGCCACGCCGCTGCGCGATGGGGAGTGCCAGCGCATCGCAACTGGAGCACCAATTCCACAAGGCGGCACAACAGTGATCCCTGTGGAACGGAGCAGCATCGTAGATCCAGAGCGTGGCGGCGTGCTGCTGCAGCGCGTCCCAGCGGAACTTCCAGCGCATGTATGGGTGAGCGGTGGTGTCAACGTTGGCGCGCACATTCGCCGACGCGGCGAGGATCAGCGCGTGGGGAGCCTCCTCGCCGAAGCTGGTGCAACTATTGATGCTGGGCTGCTCGCCGTCATCTTTTCGAGTGGCGCAGCGGATCTCTCCCTGGTGCGTCGGCCAAGGGTTGCACTGCTGACAACGGGTGATGAACTACTCAACAACGCGGCTGATGGAGGGATTCGCGACAGTAATGGCCCCGCTCTCGCCGCACTCATTGCTGCCGAAGGGGGCGAGGTTGTTGCGCGTGCACAAGTTGGTGACACGGCCGAGGCAACCAGCGCGGTCGTTGCGGCTCTCGCCGCGCAGGCTGACCTGCTGGTGACAACGGGAGGGGTCAGCGTGGGGGCACACGATCATGTTGGTGCAGCGCTCGCAACGACCTTTGAGCTCGTCGTCTGGCGCCTTGCAATTCAGCCTGGGAAGCCGCTGCTCCTTGGTCGACGGCGCGCTGGTGGTGACGGCGCACTCTGGGCGATCGGCCTCCCGGGAAATCCGGTGAGTGCGTTTGTCGTAGGCGTTGAGGTTGCACTCCCACTCCTTCGGGCGCTCGGTGGACGACCGGCACGCGGGTTACGAGCTGTTGGACTGCTTGAGGAGCGCGTCGAGAGTCCGCTCGGGAGGCGCTCCTTCCTTCGCCTCGCTGCACTCCGCGACGAAGACGGCGCACCGCTGCACGATCCTTCAGGTCGCGTACGGGTACGACTGGCAGGCGAGCAGGGGAGCCATCAGGTCTCAGTGCTGGCGCGGACCGACTATTTGGGGGTCGTTCCAGAGGAAGTCGGCGAATACGCCGCTGGCGAAGCGATTGAACTGCATCCACTTCCGCGCGCAACACGTCGCATCACCGCGTCAAACGGCTAGGATCAGCGCATGGAAGAGCAACGCCTCACGCATGTTGGCGCGGATGGACGCGCGACGATGGTTGATGTTGGCGCGAAGCCCATCACCGATCGGCGCGCCGTTGCTGCGAGCCGCGTCGCCGTCTCTACCGAAGTACTTGATCTGATTGAGCGCGGAGAGACACCGAAGGGTGCGGTCCTCAGCACCGCCGAACTTGCTGGCGTCCAGGCGGCGAAGCGTACCGCCGAGCTGATCCCACTCTGCCACCCACTCGCCCTCTCACTGGTGCAGGTTGACTGCTCGGTGGATCGTGCCGCTGGTGCGGTAACGATCCGCGCCGAGGTGCACTGCACCGGACAGACTGGAGTGGAGATGGAGGCGCTCACCGCCGCCTCAGTTGCTGCACTTACTGTCTACGACATGATCAAGGCGATCGACCGCGGTGCGATCATTGGGCCAACGCAACTGCTGGAGAAGTCTGGTGGCGCGAGCGGTGCATGGATGCGAGATGGCTGACGAGAAGCGCAGCGTCCTCATTGTCACGGTGAGCGACTCAGTCTCCGCTGGGACGCGCGAAGATCGCTCCGGGACCCTTGCCGCCGCCGCGATGGAGGCGCACGGCTGGGAGGTCTCCCGCGCAACAGTTCCAGACGAGCGAGACCAGATCAGTGCGCTGCTGAGTGAACGCGCGGGGAGTGTGAACGTCATTTTGACAACGGGTGGCACCGGTTTGACGCCGCGCGATGTGACACCAGACGCAACGAAGCCGCTCCTTGAGCGAGAGATCCCGGGTATTCCAGAAGCAATTCGCATGCTCGGTCGCTCGCAGACGCCGGCGGCGATCCTCTCGCGCGGCGTTGCAGGCGTCCTGCGCGGCAGCCTGATCGTCAACATGCCTGGTGGGAGCGGCGCAGTCCGCGATGGTCTCGCCATCCTTCTCCCGGTGCTGGAGCACGCCTGCGAGACGATCGCAGGGCCTGTCGACCACGGCTGACCGCCCGCTACGCCCTCCTCGGGGCTACTCAGGGCCGCTAGAGCGTGTGTAGACTCGGCGTACCACCACAATGGGTGGGAGAGACGAGGAGGCTCAGTGCGCTGTCCGTCCTGCAAAGAGCCCGACACGCGGGTGGTGGATTCACGCGACCTCGATGAGGGGAGCGTCATCCGTCGTCGCCGTGCCTGCCGTATCTGCGGCACCCGTGTCACCACCTATGAGCGCGCCGAACTTGCCAAGCTCTACGTGGTGAAGCGCTCCGGCTTGCGCGAGGAGTACGACGCGCTGAAGCTGCTTGATGGCCTACGCACCGCACTTGTTCGTCGCCCGGTCCCCGTTGATGCGCCAGAGCGCGCAATGGAGGCAATCGAGGCGCAGATTCGTGCCAGCGGGTCAACGGAGATCTCTACGGCGCGCATCGGTGCACTCGCCATGGCGGCACTGCGCGAGATTGATCAGATCGGTTACATCCGATTCGCGAGCGTCTACCAGTCGTTTGAGGACCTCGCCACCCTGAAGCGCGAAGTCGACACGCTCGTAGAGGAGAAGGGGGCTGGTGGTGGAAAGCGCCGCCGTCGCCCTTCTGTGGAGAGCGAAGCATGAGCGTCCTCTCTGATCGCGACCTGCGCGCCGCACTCGTCTCTGGTGAGATTGCGGTTGAGCCGTTTGACGATCGCGATGTGCAGCCAGCCTCAATTGACCTACACCTCGACCGCACCTTCCGCGTCTTCCGCAATAACCGCTACGGCTACATTGATCCGCGCGCTGAGCAGCCGGAGCTCACCGATCTTGAGGTGGTGGGGGAAGGGGAGCGCTTCATGCTGCACCCAGGCGAGTTCGTCTTGGGTCAGACGCTTGAGCGGATCAGTGTTGGCAACGCACTTCTCGGCCGACTTGACGGGAAGTCGTCACTCGGTCGACTCGGACTCTTGATCCACTCAACCGCCGGATACGTTGATCCCGGCTGGATTGGGAACCTGACCCTCGAGCTCGGCAATGTTGCGCGACTGCCGATCGCCCTCTACCCCGGAATGAAGATCGGCCAGATCTCCTTCCATCGCATGTCGAGCACTGTGGATCAGCCATATGGCAGCAAGGAGCTGCGCAGTCGCTATCAGGGGCAGACGGAGCCAACCGCGTCAGCGATCCACGTTGACTTTGATGCCACGCGACGTGAGACCGAGCGCTCGTAGGGGATGAGCGCCGCTCCGTTGAGTGGACCGCGACCGCCTCGCCGTATTGATCTTGGTGGGGTCACAGTAGATCTCCTGCAGATCGGAACCTTCCGTAGCGATGCTGGTGCCATCTTCGGCCCTGTGCCGCGCACCACATGGGAGCCACTCGTTCACGCGGAGATTGATGCTGCGTCACGTCTGCTGCAGTCGCTCAACCTTCTCCATGTTCAGACTAGTGAAGCCAACCTGCTGCTCGAGACGGGGATGCTCGCCGCAGGAAACACACAGCAGGATGAGGTGGTGCACTCCGTGAGCGCACGCGATGCGCTCCTTGCGGCGCGAATAGATCCAGATGCGCTTCGCTACGTCCTACCGAGCCATCTGCATCGCGACCATGCGGGCGGCCTCGTCACCAGCAGCGGAGCTGCCGCCTTCCCGAAGGCGACGATCGTCGCGCCGCAGGCGGAGATTGACGCTGTGGCGAGTCGCTCGGCGCGGGCTCGCGCCGCGTATGACGCGCCACTCCTTCAGGCGCTCTTTGCCGAATCCGAGCCGGAACCGTTCATCACAGAACGTCAGCTCCTCCCGCAGGTTGAGCTGCGCCTACTTGGCGGGCATACGCCCGGATCACAGGCGACGATCATTCGCGGGAGCGAGCGGACGCTGCTCTTCATGGGCGATCTGTTTATGCGACCGTGGCAGGCGAATCCACGCTGGGTCACATCCTATGACGATGCCGCATGGGTCTCCGTTGATGCGAAGGCGGCAATCTTTGCTGAGGCCGCGACAGAGCAGTGGCTCATCGTGCAGAGCCATGAGCTAGCGGCACCAGTCGGCCACCTTGTTGCGGATCGCGATCGCTTCCGCTTTGTTGCCGAATAGGGCGTGTAGCGCATAGCCCTCGCTGTCCGACTTCGCTACGGTGTTAAGAGCGGCTCAATGAGCGTTGCACCGTCGGCCGCGGTGAAGGGCCTCGGCAGGACGGCGAGGACGCGACCGCTCGGATCGAGCAGGATCTTTGTTGGGAGGCCACCCGCCGCAGCGGCACGAAAGAGCGCGCCATCTGCATCTAGAACGATCGGATACTCCAGCCCGTAGCGTTCCGCATAGGCAGACACACTCCCTTGCAGCTCCTGCACAGAGATGCCGATGATCTGAAGTCCGCGCTCGCGATAGGCGCGATCAAAGGCGCGAAGGATTGGCGTCTCCTGTTGGCATGGCGGACACCAGGTGGCGAAGAGGTCAACGATGATGAGTTGGATCGGTGGGAGCCCTGCAGCTGCGCGCGCATCCACCGCTTCGCCGTAGCTGCTGCCGTCCGCAAGGAGCGCTTCGGCAGGGATGGCGAACTCACTATCGATCACGGGCCCGGTCGCGTCAGGGTCAATCACGTAGCGCCCATCAGCGTTGATGCCGAGCGGAGGAGTCGTGCTGGTTGGGATGTTTGTGCCCGCGAGCGCGAGGAGGACGGCGGCAAGGAGTGCGAGTGCGCCGATTCGGATGAGCGTACGTCGAGGGAACGGTCCAATCATCTCCACGTACTAGAGCCCTTGGATTCCTGGGAGGAGGCGGGCCAGTGTTGGAAGGAGTCCGGCGGCGATCGCGAGTCCGACCGCCGCAACGAGGAGGCCGCCGACTCGGCCAGCGAGGCGCGTCCCTCCCCGCAAGCGTGAGAGGAGCGCAGGGAGTCGATCAGCGTTTCGCTGCGCAACAACTCCCAGCCCAATGAATGGGAGGCCGAGCCCCGCGCTGTAGCTGAGTAGGAGTGCAACGGAGCCGATCGGATCGCTCCCTGTTGCGGCGAGCGCAAGGATTGAGCCGAGCACGATCCCGATACACGGCGTCCATGCCATCGCAAATGCGGCGCCAAGGAGGAGGCTGCCACTGCGCCCAGCGGCGGAGTAGCTACGTGGCGCCTGGCTGCGATCAAGGAACGGGATGCGCACAACGCCTGCAAGGTGCAGGCCGCCGAAGAAGACAACGAGACCGAGTGGAAGTTGCACGATGGGTAGAACCGATCCAAGTGCACCTCCAGCGTATGCGGCGCCGACGCCGAGGAGGGTGAAGATGGCACTGAATCCACTCACAAAGAGGAGTGCATGGAGCGTTGCCGACTCACCGCTCGCTAACGATGCGAGTCGGCCAAGGTATGCCGGGACGAGTGGAAGAACACACGGGGAGAGGAAGCTCAAGAGTCCCGCCACGACTGCGGTGAGGAGGCTCACCTCAGACATGCTGCACCGTGTCATCAACCTTGGCGATAAACGTTGCAATGCGCAGCTGACTCGTTGCATGCGAGAGGAGTTGACCCCCGTATTCAACGGCAGGGATCTCCGTGAGGAGGCGTTGATGCAGCGCTGGATCCCCCTCGACATTGATCTCGCTAATGACGATCGGGGTGGGGGAGGCGGCCACAATCTGGCGGAGGGCTGCAAGGGCCTCCACGCAGAGTTCGCACTCGGGCCGACTGTAGAGGGTGATGCTGCGCGTCTCCATCCCCGTATTCTCCCACGCGGCGCTGGGCTACCATCTTGACGGGCCCCCGTAGCTCAGTGGATAGAGCGCCGCCGTCCTAAGGCGGGCGTCGTCGGTTCGATTCCGGCCGGGGGCACCAGAGGAAGCGGCAGGATGGAGGCAGCGTGAGCGAGTCACAGATAAAGAAGGAGATCCCTGACTTCCAGCAGCCCCCAGATGTGGGGGTGCTGCGAAACGGCGCCTTCCTGCGCCTCTGGATCGCCCAACTCCTTACGCAGATCGGCGGCAACGTCGTCCTCTACGGACTCACCGTCCTTGTTGCGGAGCGGAGTAGCTCTACCTCAGCGCTGAGCCTCCTCTTCTTGAGCTTCCTCGTCCCCGCCGTCCTCCTCTCGCCGATCTCTGGCGTTTGGGTGGATCGCCTCGATAAGCGACTCGTCTTGGTCGTGGCGAACCTTTCGCGCGCCGCCGCCTTCTTCCTGATGCTTGGTAGCGTCGACTCGCTTGGGGCCGTGATGCTGCTGAACATCTTTGCGAGCTTCATGACGACGGTCTTTGCGCCGGCGGAGCTTGCGATGATCCCGCTGCTCGTCCGAAGAGATCAGCTCACATCAGCAAACGGACTCTTCACCTTCACCCTGAATGCAGCCTTCGCGCTCGGCTTTGCACTGCTCGGCCCCGCCGTTGTGCGCATCGCCGGACCAGAGGCAGCCATCGTGTTCGTTGCAGGTCTCTTCCTGATCGCTGGAATCCTGTGCATTGGCCTTCCGGCGGCGCCACCCACCGCACACGCAGAGGGCCTGCGCGCCTCAACACGGGAGACGACGCGGACTACAACATCTGAACTAATGGAGGGGCTGCGCTACATCCGCGCGAACGGCTCTGTCCTCTGGTCGCTCACCTATCTCTCAATCGCCGCAAGCGTCGTTGGTCTAATGGGCGTTCTCGGGCCAGAGTACGTAGCAAACGCGCTGGGACTTGAGGCTCGCGACTTCTGGTTGATCGTCTTGCCGATTGGACTCGGTGTGGTCACGGGAATCTTGGCGCTGAATAGTTGGGGGCAGGCAATCTCTCGCCGTCGCCTCATTGAAGGGGGGCTGCTCGGTGTTGGCGCCGGCCTCGCCCTCCTCGCGCTCGCCGAACCGATCAGTCGTGCGATCTCTGATGGCGCCAGCGTGCTCGGCGGACTTCCGATCGGCAGTGGTGCATCAGCGCTCGCTACGGTGATCTTCGTCGCCTACTTTGCTGGTGCCTCTTATGGTCTCGTCGCCATTCCAGCCCAGACTGCGCTGCAAGAGGAGCTGCCAGAGGAGGTGCGTGGGCGTGTCTTCGGCGTGCTCAACATGCTAGTCAGCCTCGGCAGCTTTGCGCCGATCATTGCGGTAGGACCGATTGCCGATGCGATTGGCGCAACGAATACGCTCCTCGGTGTGGGGATCTTGATCGCGGTGGTTGCGCTGCTCTCGATCGTCCGCGGCCCGCGACACAGTGCAACGGCGCCGAGCGCCTAGTTCTCGACGCCTGTTTCAGAAGCTAGTTCCGAACGCCGCCCAAGCGCGAGAGCGCAACGGCAACCTTTGCCGCAAGCGATGCGTTTGACGCTGCGAGTGCAAGATTCGCCGGAATTGAGCGCGATGCCGTCGCGGCGGCAATTGCGGCGAGGATGCGCGGAGTTGCCGCTGGGCCGGTTGCCCCGACTGCCGCTGCAGTGGCAAGGCCGTGTTCAATTGCGGCGGCAATCTCTGCGGATGGGATTTCGTCGGCACGAGGGATCGGGTTGGCGATGAGAAGGCCACCCTGCCATCCCGAATCCCGTGCGGCGTTCATCGTCGCGGCGATCGCGTCTGGCGTCTCTACGCGGTGAGCAATCTTTAGCCCGCTACTGCGACTCCAGAAGGCGGGGAACTCGTCCGTCTGGTAACCGACAACAGGAACGCTGAGTGTCTCAAGCACTTCAAGTGTCTTGGCAAGATCAAGGAAGGCCTTCGCCCCTGCGCTCACCACGGCGACCGGGTGACGGGCCATGGCGCCAAGGTCAGATGAGACGTCAAAGCTCTGCTCTGCGCCACGGTGCACGCCGCCAATGCCGCCAGTGGCGAAGATGCGGATGCCAGCGAAATGGGCGATTGCGACCGTTGCTGAAACGGTGCTGACGCCAGCGTCAAGGCGCGCCGCCATCGCGCCGTAGAGATCGCGCTCCGCAAGCTTCTGCGTTGCGTTGAGGAGCCGATCCTCTTCGCCAGCCTCTACGCCAGCGATGAGCTGACCATCAAGGAGGCCGGTGAGTGCGGGAACTGCACCCTCGGTGCGAATCGCTGCGTTGACGCGGTCAAAGCATTCACGGTTGTATGGGGCGGGGAGCCCGAGCGCTGAGGTGATCGTTGACTCCAGGGCAACGACAGGGCGCCCCTCACTGAGTGCCGCGGCAACCTCGGACGAACATCGAACGATCATCTCAACCCCGCTTCTGCTGTTCCATCAGGTGTGCGCTCGCGGCACGGTGTCCGGCGCGCAGCGCATCTTCCCACGCTGCGCCCCCTGCGCGTGCAACCGCGAAGCCGCCTGCGAACGCGTCGCCAGCCCCAGTTGAGTCAATCGCCCCACTGAGCGGTGGTGCGGGGAGCGTGGCGATCTGGCGGCCGTGAGGATCGCGCACCTCGGCAAGGCCCGCTCCACGCTTCACGATCAGGGTCATGTTCGGGATCGGTCGCTCGATGAGATCAAGGTATGCAACCTCCTCTTCGTTCGCGAAGAGGTGTGATGCGCCAGTTTCGCCGAAGCGTCTGCGACTCTCCTCAGGCCCCCATGCGGCGAGTGCGCCAACGGAGGAGGCATCGAGCGACGTGGCGATCCCTGAGTTGACAGCTTCGCGAAAGAGCGCGTTGGTTGTGGCGCCCAGTGGTTCGCCGATCAGGGAGTAGGCGGGTGCGTGGAGCCAGCTGGCGCCGCTGAGTGCCTTTGGACCAGGGTGCGTCAGCGTCATTGCAACACCGCGATCGGGGAGCATGGTGCGCTCACCATCTGGTTCAACGATGACGATGATCGATGGGCTGCGCCCATCGCGTTGAAGGAGTGGCTCTACGCCCGCGGCGAGCAGTGCCGCCTCCAGTGCATCGCCCGTTGTGTCGCTGCCAATCGCGCCAATGAAGCGCGCTCGTCCACCGGCCGCTGCCGCAGCGACGGCGACATTCGCGGCGCTCCCGCCACGTCGTCGGCTGATCTGTGCCGCTGCGTCGCTTCCGCGTCGCCAGGGTGCCGTGAGGCGGACGGCGATCTCATCAATCAGGTCGCCGACACAGACGATCAGCGGGGCACTCGCCGCACGCGCTTCCAGGGGGTCTCCACTCGCACCACTCATAGGCGGGGAGTGTATCGGCTATCCTCAGGGACCTCGGGCGGTTAGCTCAGTTGGTTAGAGCGCAGCCTTGACATGGCTGAGGTCGTAGGTTCGAGTCCTATACCGCCCACCACAATATTGAGGAGGCAGGGGAGCAACGAATGGCTGAAGAGGCGGTCCAGGCGGCACTCGAAGAGGAGCTCCTCGCCGCGCCGACGCGCGGCTCAGCCGACGAACTCCTTGACGCTGGCGCCGCTGATCACTTCGGCCGCATGCGCCACTCCGCCGCGCACGTAATGGCGGAGGCGGTGATGCGCCTCTTCCCTGGCGTGAAGCTCGGCATCGGACCCGCCATCACCGACGGCTTCTACTACGACTTCCTCCTTGAGCGCCCACTGACGCCAGAAGACCTCGCCTCAATTGAAGCAGAGATGGCGAAGAGCATCGCCGCAAATCACACCTTCAAGTTGGACGAGCACGCGTTTGATGATGCGCGCGCGAAGCTCGTGAAGCTCGACCAGACGTTCAAGGTCGAGATCATGGATGATCTCGCCACTAAGGCTGCAGCGGCCGGCCAGCCGAAGCCGAACGTCACCACCTATACCCACGGCGATTTCCAGGATCTTTGTCGTGGGCCGCATGTGGAGAGCACTGGCAAGATCGGCCCGTACAAGCTCCTCTCCGTTGCTGGCGCGTATTGGCGCGGCAAGAGCGATCGGCCGATGTTGCAGCGCATCTACGGGACCGCATGGGATACGCAAGATGAGCTTGACCAGTTCATTTGGCGTCGCGACGAGATGAAGAAGCGTGACCACCGACGACTCGGTGTGGCGCTCGACCTCTTCTCCTTCCATGACGTTTCTCCTGGTAGCGCCTTCTGGCATCCGAAGGGGCAACTCCTCTGGCGCACACTTGAGGGCGCGATGCGCAATCTGCAAGAGGCGCGCGGCTATCAAGAGATCTCTACGCCGATCATTGTCAGCAAGCGCCTCTGGGAGCAGTCGGGACACTGGGAGCTCTACCGCGAGAACATGTTCGTCATTGAATCTGAAGGTGAGCAGTTCAGCCTGAAGCCGATGAACTGCCCGGAGAGCACCGTCATCTATAAGACAAAGACGCGCAGCTACCGCGACCTTCCGCTGCGCCTCGCAGAGTACGGTCGACTGCACCGCAACGAACTCTCTGGGACGCTGAGCGGCCTGACGCGCGTGCGTCACTTCATTCAAGACGACGGACACATCTACGTGCGACCGGATCAGATTGAGAGCGAGATTGACGCCCTGCTCGGTGAGGTTGCCACGGTCTACGGCTGGTTTGATCTCCCCGTCGAGCTCGTCTTCTCCACCAAGCCTGCAAAGGCGCTCGGCGATCCGAAGCTCTGGGAGAAGGCCGAGGCGATGATTGAATCGGCGCTGAAGCGATCTGGTGCCAAGTGGCGCCTCAACGCGGGCGACGGTGCCTTCTACGCGCCAAAAATCGACATCATCGTGCGTGACGCGCTCGGTCGCGAGTGGCAGACGGCAACGATTCAGGTGGACCTCGCGATGCTCCCTGAGCGCTTCGACCTTGAGTATGTGGATGAGGCGGGGGAGCGTGTCCGACCGATCGCGATTCACCGCGCCATCTACGGCTCACTTGAGCGCTTCATCGGCATCCTCGTTGAGCACTACGCCGGTGCCTTCCCCTTCTGGCTCGCACCTGAGCAGGTCGTCATCATCCCAATCTCTGATCGCCACGAAGAGGCGGCCGCCGCTGGCGCCGCAACACTTCGGGCCGCAGGGATTCGCGTCTCCGTTGATGCATCATCTGCACGGATGCAGAACAAGATTCGCCTTGCGCAAGAGCAGAAGGTTCCACTCATGCTCGTCCTCGGTGACAAGGAGATTGAAGCGGGTGGGGCCGCCCCTCGCTGGCGTGACGGCACGCAGGAGC
Organism: uncultured Chloroflexota bacterium; assembly: GCA_903944295.1. Taxonomy (GTDB): domain Bacteria; phylum Chloroflexota; class Limnocylindria; order Limnocylindrales; family Limnocylindraceae; genus Limnocylindrus. Next base: position 17,110 of record CAJARA010000030.1, on the reverse strand, counting down.
CGGCAACGAGTTGGGAGGCGCTTGCCGCCACACTCGCCGCGAAGGCCGCCTCACGCAGCGCTTCGTGAGCGGGAAGTCCTCCCGTGCCTCAAGGTGCTACGCTTGCCGCCCCCGTGGAAGGTCTCCGCAGGGAGTGATACAGACGATCGTGAGGGTGTAGCCGATTAAGGACTTGCGAATCAATCTTCAAATCCGCGTGCCACAGGTGCGCGTCCTCGACGAAGATGGAAACCAACTCGGCGTTCTCCCCACACACGAAGCCCTTCGGCAGGCGCAAGAGCGCGGGCTTGACCTTGTAGAGGTCGCCCCCACGTCAGCCCCACCAGTCTGCAAATACCTCAACTACGGGCAGTACAAGTACGAGTTGCAGAAGAAAGAGAAGGACTCCAAGAAGCGCCAGAAGACGGCCGACCTGAAGGAGCTCCGCTGCACCCCCAAGATTGGCGAGGCCGACCTCCAGACCAAGATCCGCCAGGCCCACAAGTTCCTCTCGGCTGGGGACCGGGTCAAGTTCTCGGTCAAGTTCCGTGGCCGTGAGATGACCCACCCTGAGATCGGGCAGGGGATCCTGACCAGGGTCGTGGAGGGGTTATCGGACGTCTCCCAGCTGGAGCGCCCCCCGCTCCTCGAGGGACGCTTCCTCTCGATCCAACTGCTAGCATTGGCGAAACCGAAGGCTCGGGAGGCGTCCGCGGCAAGTTCCGCTACGCTAGCCGAACCAACCACCAGCTCATCCGAAGGGGAGTGACATGCCAAAGATGAAGACGCACAAGGGGGCCTCGAAGCGCATCGGCTTCACCGGCTCAGGTAAGCCGATCCACGTCATGGCGTGGCGCGGTCACCACCTTGAAATCAAGTCGCAGCGCCGCATCCGCCGTTACTCGGGGAAGGCGGTGCTTGGCAGCACGCATCACAATCAGATCTCACGCCTGCTGCCGTACGGCGGCTGAGCGGCGTAGGGGAGAGGAGCACGCATGGCACGAGTAAAGCGCGGAGTTGCTGGTCATAAGCGCCATAAGCGCCTGCTTGAAGCCGCCTCTGGGCGTCGCGGTACGCGCTCCAAGCTCATTCGTCCAGCTCGTGAGGCACTCCTTCACGCGCTCGCATATGCAACACGTGACCGACAGCAGCGCAAGCGCCAGATGCGTGAGCTCTGGATTCACCGTGTGAACGCGGCCGCTCGACTGAATGGTCTTTCGTACTCCGTCTTTATTGCCGGCCTGAAGCGCAACGACGTTGCGATCGACCGGAAGATGTTGGCTGACCTCGCCGTTCGCGATGCTGCGGCCTTCACTGCGGTCGCGGACGTAGCGAAGCGCGCCTGACGCGCTAGGTCGCAGCCGTGGAGCTCGCGGCACTCGAGAAGCAACTCCGTACCCTCCAAACTGAGTCGATCGCAAAGATCGGCGCGGCCGAAACGAGTGCCGCCCTTGAAGAGCTCGGCTCCTCACTCCTCGGCAAGCGCGGCGCACTGACCGATCTCCTCCGCGGGATCGGCGCACTCTCCGCGGAGGATCGTCCGAAGATTGGCGCGATTGCGAATGAGGTGCGCGCCGCCATTGATGCTGCGCTGAGCGATCGACGCGGCGCCGCTGGCGCAGCGGAGTTGAGCGCGCTGATCGCCGCAGAGTCGACCGACCCCACGGCACCTGGACCGCTCCCACAGCTTGGCTCTCTGCATCCGATCCCTGAAACGATCGCTGCGATCGCGCGGATCATGGCCTCGTTCGGCTTCACCGTTGCTGAAGGGCAAGAGGTTGAGGACGACGTCACAAACTTCCAACTGCTCAACATTCCGGAAGACCATCCGTCGCGCGATCTCTGGGACACGCTCTACCTCCGTGAGCCGGGTCGACTCCTCCGCACGCACACATCGCCAGGGCAGATCCGAACGATGCGCGCCGTGCAGCCACCGATTCGCGTGATCCTTCCGGGCCGTTGCTTCCGCTATGAGGCGGTCGACGCGAGCCACGGCTTTGAGTTCCACCAGGTGGAGGGGCTCCTCGTTGATCGCGGCACAACACTCGCCGACCTCAAGGGAATCCTTGACGAGTTGGCGCGCGGCCTCTTCGGCCCGAGCACACGGACACGCTTCCGACCTGGCTACTACCCGTTCACCGAACCATCTGTTGCCGTTGATGTTTCGTGGGGCGGCGCAAAGGATGGTTGGATGACGATTCTCGGCGCTGGCATGGTCCATCCGATCGTTCTAGAGAATGGTGGTATTGACCCAGAGACACATCAGGGCTTTGCGTTTGGACTTGGCGTTGAGCGGATTGCGATGCTCCGACACGAGATCCCTGATCTGCGCGCCTTCCTTGAGAACGACCTGCGCATGCTGCGAGGCCTGCGATGAGGGTGCCGCTCTCCTGGCTTCGCGAGTTCGTTGATGTGCAGCTCACACCCGAGCAGCTCGCCGATGCGCTGACCCTGCGCGGGCTTGAGGTTCGCGGGCTTGAGCGATGGGGTGGCAACTGGGGGAAGATGGTTGTAGGCGAGCTCCTTGAGGTTTCGCCGCACCCTCGCGCCGATCGTCTGCAGCTGACCAAGGTGCGCATCGGCAAAGATCAAGTGCTCGAAGTGGTCTGTGGCGCGCGCAATATCGCGGCTGGGCAACGCGTCCCTGTTGCGCTTGTTGGTGCGCTGATGCCAGATGGCCGACTGATTGAGCGTGCGGAGAAGATGGGAGTTGCATCGGAGGGGATGCTCTGCTCTGGTGCAGAGCTTGACGCAACCGATGACGGTGACGGCATCCTGATCCTCGATGCGAAGGCGCCGCTCGGCACGCCGATCAGTGACTACCTCGGTGAAGACGTCATTGACGTTGATGTGAAGCCGAACCGTGGCGACCTCCTCTCACTGCTTGGCTTGGCACGTGAAGTGGGGGCGATCACCGGCTCACCAGTGAAGTACGCCGCGCGAAAGATTACTGAAGGTTCAAGTGAGGTGGGGGATGGCCTGAAACTCACCGTTGCCGATCCTGCCCTTGCGCCACGCGTGGTGCTGCGCGTTGTGGATGGCGTCACCGTTGCCGCAGCCCCAGATGCGATCCAGATGCGCCTGAAAGCGGCGGGTCTCCGCTCCATCTCCAACGTGGTGGACGCGACCAACTACATCATGCTCGAACTCGGGAAGCCGACCCACGCGTTTGATCGCGCCGGAGTTGGCTCTGGGATCCAGATTCGCCTGGCGAAGGCGAATGAGCAGCTTGAGACGCTCGACCACGTGCAGCGGAGCCTTGATGCGAGCGACCTTGTGGTTGCCGATGAGCGTGCCGCGCTCGCCCTCGCTGGCGTGATGGGCGGCGCCTCGAGTGAAGTCTCCGTCACTACGAAGAGCGTGGTCATTGAGAGTGCGGTCTTCGCCCCAACGACGATTCGACGCAGCGCACAGCGACACAGTCTCCGCTCGGAGGCGTCGCACCGCTTTGAGCGTGGCCAGGAGCTCGACCTTGCGCCACTCGCAGCGGATCAGGTTGCGGCTCTTATCACGACATGGGCGGGCGGCACGGTGCGTCGTGGTCAGCTCGACAGCGATCCGAAAGCGGTCGGCCAGACGCGTGAACTCGCCTTCCGTCCTGAGCGCGTGCGCCAGCTGATCGGCGTGAGCATTCCTGATGCAGAACAGACGAAGCTCCTCGCTGGCATTGCGATCAGCGTGACCGAGGCAAAGGGGGCAACGAGTGTTCCAGTCACGAGCAAGCGAACGGTGAGCGCTGCGAAGGGGGAGAGCCTGGTCGCAGTGGTCCCGCCATGGCGACGCGATCTGGAGCTTGAGGCCGACATTGCTGAAGAGGTGGCGCGTCTCTACGGATACGACCGCATCACGCCAACGCTGCCCGGACGCGACCTCCCTGGCTACCTTCCGCAGCCAACCGCACTGCGCGATCTGGTGCGCGCCTCGCTTGCCGCGCAGGGGCTGAGCGAAGCGGTGACGCATGCGCTGGTCTCTCCGGCGCTAAGTAATCGACACGCTGAGCCTGTTGCTCTTGTCACAGGTCCACTCGCCGAGCGCGAAGGTGCAGCGGCGAGCGAGACGCTCCTCCTAAGCAATCCGCTCTCTGCCGACCACGATCAACTTCGTCGCTCGCTCTTGCCGAGCCTGCTCGACCGCGCGGAGGCAAACCTTCGATACGGCGCACTCAGTGGCGCGCTCTTTGAGATCGGCCGTGGATACGGTGGAACGAAGGGTGGGCCAACGGAGTGGACGCGTCTCGGTGTCATTGTTTGGGGCGAGATCGCTTCCGCCGCTCCAGGTGGGGCACCACGTCTCTGGGACCTTGACGAGTTGAAGCGACTGATCGCTTCGGTCGCCTCACTCTGCAACGCAGCGCCGCGCTACCTCCCACTCGCAACGAGCGATGCAACGCTGCTTCATCCAGGGCGTTCCGCGCGCGCTACCGGTGACGGCATCGCTGGGTTGATCGGAGAGCTGCATCCAGCGGCGCCCGAGTGGCGTCCATCTCCACGCATCCTGATGGCGGAGCTTGCGCTGCACGGTCTCAGCAGTGGGCAGCCAACTGTTCGACGCGTGCTCCTCCCGCCAGGAACACCGCCAATCCAGCGCGACGTTGCGCTTGCCGCCCCCGCTGGCGTCCTGATTGGCGACCTTGTGACCTTGGCGAAGGAGTCTGTGAGATCGGCTCTCTCAGTGGAGCTCTTCGACCTCTTCGCAGGGGGAGGGATGGCACCTGGTGAACGTTCTGTTGGCCTGCGCTTCACCTTCCAACCAGAAGCGGCAGCTGCGCTCGACAACGCGATCACAGCTGAGGTTGACGCCTTCACTGCGAGTGCCGCAAAGCGCTACGGAACAAAGGTGCGCGGCGCCGAAGCGCAATGAGCCTCAGCGTCGCCGTTGATGCGGTCGTCCTCATCGCAGCCGTTCTCGGCACCTGGTGGGGCTGGGGGAGGGGCGCGGCACGAATGATTATCTCAACGCTCGCAACAGTTGCTGGACTCTTCCTTGCAGCACAGGGGCGCGCTCCAGTTTCGGCGGCCGTCTCGGCGCTCCTTCCGGATGTTGATGCACGATTCGTGAGCCTACTGGTCTTGGTCGGGGCGGCCTGGATCCTTCTTGGGATTGCAGCCTGGTTGCTCGGCAACGCGCTGCGCACACTCTTGCAGGCGCTACGCCTCGGACTGTTTGACTCGCTTGTTGGTGCAGTACTGGGACTGGCGCAGTCACTCCTAATCTGCAGCGCGATCCTCTTCGCTCTTGAAGCGACAGGGACCTTTCTGGTCCCAGCGCCAGAGCCGCTCGGATCACTCGTCGTCGCGAGCGCTGCGTCGCAGTCGGCCGGCCTCTTGCATGGAATCGTGTATCCGTTCATCTGGACGCTGATCGGTTCTTCACTCCCGCCCGAGTTGCAGCAGATCCTGCGCCCGTAGCGGCCCGATGGCGCGCACACTTCGTCACTACGATGAACGCTCCCTTGCGCGACTCGAGTGGAGCCGCGTCCTTTCACTGATCGCCGTGCGCTGCGGCTTCGCCCCATCCCGTGAGGCGGCCCTGGCGATTCGACCGGCACTTGCCGATCCAGCGGCTGACCGACGGCGCACAATGACGGTGGAGATCACCGCGCTGCGTCGTGATGGTGCAGATCCGCATATCGGCGGGGCGGCGGATCTTCGTCCAGCACTTGATCGCGCGGAGAAGGGGGGCACCCTTGATGGCGGCGCGCTCTTCGCCATTGCTGAGACGTTGCGCGTAGGGGATCGCTTGCGCGGGGAGCTCGCCGCTGGTGGGCCGCTCTTACAGCGCGTTGCTGAAGAGATCGCACCGATTCGGACGTTGCGCGGTCAACTCGATCGCTCACTGGCACCTGACGGGACGCTGAGCGATGCCGCCTCTCCTCTGCTCGGCGGCTTACGGGCGAACCATCGCGTCGCATTGGAGCGCCTGAGGACTCGCCTGGAGGGCCTCGCGCACGCCAAGGAGTACAGCCCCTACCTGCAAGAGCCGATCGTGACGCTGCGCAATGGGCGATATGTCCTTCCAGTGCGCGCCGAGGCAAAGTCGAAGGTGCCTGGGATTGTGCACGATGCAAGCGCGACGGGGCAGACGATCTGGATTGAGCCACTTGCGGTGGTTGAGCTCGGCAATGCGGCCCGCGAAGCGGAGAGTGCCGTTACTGCAGAGGAGGCGCGCATCTACGCCGCGCTGACGGCGCTGGTTGCTGCAGAGGCGCCCGCACTTCGCATGAACCTTGAACGACTGACCGAGATTGATCTTGCGCGTGCAACAGCTGACGCTGCGGCGGAGGGGGACTGGAACTTTGCCGACTCACGGAGTGATGACCTGCTGGCGCTGCGCCGTGCCCGACACCCACTCCTGCTCGGCACCGTTGTCCCAATTGACCTGGAGCTCAGTACCACGCAGCGCGTGCTGCTGATCACGGGACCAAACACCGGTGGCAAGACGGTGGCGCTCAAGACGGTCGGAATTCTGACAGCGATGCACCATGCTGGGCTTCCGATCCCTGCAGATTCTGGCTCGGGGATGCCGCCAACGGGTGGAGTCTGGGCAGACATTGGTGATGATCAATCAATCGCCCAGAGCCTCTCAACCTTCTCAGGGCACCTCACCTCCATCCTGCGGATTCATGCGGGGGCGGAGCGCGGTGATCTGATCCTTCTTGATGAGGCAGGGGCGGGGACTGATCCCGCTGAAGGGGCGGCACTCGCCGCTGCAATCATTGATGACTTCCGCGCTCGTGGCATGCGCCTTCTTGCTACGAGTCACTTCGCCGAGTTGAAGCAGTATGCGCACGTCACTCCAGGAGTGGTGAACGGTGCAGTGGAGTTTGATCTCGCCACGCTGCGACCAACGTATCGACTCATCATTGGAACTCCTGGCGGCTCACAGGCCTTCACGATCGCTGAGCGGCTCGGGCTCCCAGCATCACTCCTCACCGCGGGTCAAGCGCGACGGAGCGATCAGGGCGTGGCGCTTGATGCCTCGCTGACCGCCGCTGCTGAGGCGCGCCAGTCAGCTCTGGAGGCGGAGCGAGTTGCGGAAGGTCTACAGCGTCGCGCCGACGAAGCACTGCAAGAGGCGGTTGCTACGCGCCGTCTCGCCCAGGATGAACTGCACGAGGCTCGTCGCACAGCGAGCGCACAGGCGGCGGCGGCCGCGGAACTGCTGCTTGCGCAGGTTGAACAGCTGCGCGCAACCTTGGCTGACGGGAGCCTCACGCCGACCGTCGCCTCTGCGGCAGAGGCGGTGCGATCAGCGCTTGCACGGGGTGAGGAGCGCATGCGCGAAGAGGTGCAGGCAGGGGAGGCCGAGGCTGGCACCGTGGCGATTGGCGATGAGGTGCAGCTCCGAAGCGGTGCGCGCGGTGAGGTGCTCGCCCTTGACGGCGAAGATCGGATCAGTGTTGCGCTCGGTGGGATGCGACTAGAGGTCGCGCGGAGCGAGGTAGCAAGGGTTATTGGTCGAATCAAGCAGAGCGCAGTCCCAGTTGGTCGACCGAGTGCTCCGGCAGATGCCGTTGCACGACTGGATCTACGCGGAGCGCGCGTTGAGGATGCGCTCGCTGCACTCGAGGCGAGGATCGATGCGCTCCTTCTCGCTGGCGGGGAACGTTTGGAGATCATTCACGGTGTGGGGACTGGCGCACTGCGTGACGCGGTTCGCCGCCGTCTCCGTGAACTCCCGGAGGTGCACGAGGTGAGAGATGCAGATTCCCCTGGACGTGACGGGGTAACGATCGCGCTCCTTTAGGTGCTCCGTCACTTATGGGATTGGCGCTGGTGTTGGCGCGGGCGAACTGCAGGAGCGGGTTGGTCCAATCTCACCGCCCCATGTGTTCCCGTTCGGTCGCCAGTACGACTCGTAGAAGTAGGCGGTCTTCCCGAGTCGTGCACCACCCACAATATTGAGCCCTTGTCGCGCTCGCTCTGCCCACTCAATGTTTGCCGCCTGCCAGGTCGGCCACTCAGTCTCCAGGAGGCTGAGATCCATGAACACTTTCTCGATGCGCGCACCGGTGCAGGAGCTATCCCAAAGCAGGCCGCTGGCCTGATCAACGGCGAGTGTGCGGAAGCTGCTGCACGATGTTGTAGGTGCAGTCCCTGGAAGGAAGTACTCAGAGATTGTTGAAATGGTGCATGGACCAGGGAGCTCCCCTGTGTTGGCGTCAATGACTACCTGCTCGAGCCCCTCTGGATCTTTAAACTGAGCGATCGGAAGGTTACGTGAGATCTCGGTGAAGTACGACTGCCAGAGACCGCCAGCGGCGGAGAGCGAGAGCACGGTGGCTGGAGTTGCATCAGAGTTTCCCGTCCAGACCCCTGTGATCAAGTGCTGCTCATCGGGATTTGTCGGGGGGGCGAGGTAGCCGAAGGCGGCGAGATCCTTCGCCTGGTCGGTCGTTCCAGTCTTAAAGGTTGCGGGGCGACGCTTCCCGTTCGCAGCGATGAGGCGGCGTGAGGCCCAGACTGGGTTCTGCGACGGGTCGGTATTCGCGGCAATGATGTTGGTCACAAGGTCGGCAACCGCTGGCTCCATGACGCTGCGTCGTTCGCTTGACGGCGAGGCCGCCTTCCAGATGACATCGCCGTTGCGGTCTTCAATGCTGAGCACGTAGCGTCGGGGCACCGTGTCGCCTTGACTGGCGAGGGCACCGTATGCGGAGAGAAGGTCCACGTAACGTGCCTCTAGCGTGCCGATTGCAATGGAGGCGCCAGCATAGTTGTCTTCACCGAGGAATTTGAAGACGCCGTCGCGCATGTCGCGCCAGATCTGGTCGGCACCGGTGCGGATCGCCGTCTTGATCGCCGGGATGTTGAGCGAACCCTGCAGGGCGTGTCGCATGGTCACTGGGCCGCGCTCAAGGTTGTCCCACTCTCCCGGGGTCCAACCTTCACCAAAGTCGACCGGAACATCCATGAAGATGGTTGCCGGTGTCACCGCACGCTCCTGGAGCGCATAGCCGTAGATGATTGGCTTGATTGCTGAACCAGGCTGTCGATACGCCTTCAGCACGTCGTACTGCGGCTGGAAGGCTGAAGAGACAGATGTGGCGTAGTAGTCGGCCGAGCCGGTGTAGGCGAGCATGTCCCCGGTGCGTCCATCCATCGTGACGATCGCCGCGTTATGGATATTGGAACCACGCATCTTCTTCAGCCAGTCAGTTGTCTTTGTGATGCCTAGCGAGACGAGGTACTCCTTTGGCTTGGACATCTCAGCGGAGAGGACGGCGGCGGCCCACTTATCTGCGCTCTGCTGCATCGACCAATCGAGCGTGGTGATGATCTTGTAGCCATCCGTGTCGAGCTTGGTGCAGACGGTTGGATCATCTGGGCATACAACCCCAGCCGCCACTTCGCGGACGATGTTGATGAAGTGTGGTGCACGCACCTTGCGGAGGGGCGGCTCAATCAGGGTGATGCTCTCCGTTGCGGCGGCATCAATCTCTTCGTCAGTGAAGTCAGCCGTCTCGAGCGCGATGCCATCGTCCTTGGCGTTGCGCAACAGGTTGAGCACCGTTGTGCGCCGCTGGGCCACCGCACTATCGAGCGGGACGCGGAGTAGTCCATCTTCCCCGCGTACTGCGGCGATGCGCAAATCGTATTCGCTGGGTGCCTGGGGGATGGCGGCGAGGAGCGCCGCCTGGCCCAGCGTGAGCAGGGAGAGGTCAGAGATGCCGAAATATTCCGTTGCCGCTGCACGGATGCCGTAGGCACGTGAGCCGTAGTAGTTGTTGTTCATGTAGGCGGTGATGATCTGTTCCTTCCCATCGCGTCCTGGGAACTCCTGCGTGAGGCGGATCGCCTGGATGATCTCCTTCACCTTGCGCTCGTAGACGCTCCCTTGGAAGGCGGTATCTGGAAGGAGAATGCCGCGCACGAGTTGCTGTGTGATGGTGGAGCCTCCGCGACCAGATCCTCCAAGCGTGTCTAGCGCGGCGGCGATAAAGCCGAGGGGGTCAAAGCCAGAGTTCTGCCAGAAGGTCTTATCTTCAATAACCGTCGTGGTGTCGATGACGATGCTAGGGATTTCGCTAAATCCGATGGTCTCGCGCAGGTCAGTGCCAAAGTCTGCGAGCTTTACGGTCCCGGTGCGATCAAAGACGCCGGAGTTCTCGCCGAGGACGATGGAGTCGAGGTCGCGGGGGTCGGGGAGGTCGCTAATCGCGCGGTCGTAGACCCTGATCGTGCCCACGTATGCAATGAGGGCGATAAAGAGGCTGATTGCGAAGAGTGCCAGGGGGAGGAGTACCGCCAGCCCGCCGCTGCGGCGACGCGCTCGTGGGGAACCCTCGGGGCGGTGCGAACCAGCCATGCTCATCACTCTGACGGTAGCATAGGGTCGTGGTCGATTCGTATCGCTCCAAGCTCCTCGCCGACTTCGCTCAGCGCGGTCTCATCCATGAGGTGAGTGCGGGCTTAGATGAGCGCCTCGTCGCGTCACCATCCATCGCTGCGTATATCGGCTTTGACCCGAGTGCCGATTCACTCCATGTTGGTCATCTGATGGGAGTGCTGGCGTTGCGTCGGCTGCAGCTACATGGCGGCCGACCGATTGCGCTTGTTGGGGGCGGCACCGGGATGATCGGTGACCCATCTGGGCGATCAGCCGAACGGAACCTTCTCGATCTCGCCACCCTTGATGCGAATCGCGCTTCGATCGGCGGGCAGCTCGGTAGGCTCCTTGACTTCTCTGGGGCCTCCGGCGCACTCCTCCTGGATAATCTTGAGTGGCTCGGCGACCTCGGAATGATCGATTTCCTTCGCGACACTGGGAAGCACCTCACCATCAGCTACATGCTGGCGAAAGACTCGGTTAAGAGTCGGCTCGAGGGCGGTCTCTCCTTCACCGAGTTCAGCTACATGCTGTTGCAGAGCTATGACTTCCTGATGCTACGGAAGCTGCACGGTGTTGAACTCCAAATGGGAGGAAGTGACCAGTGGGGGAACATCACCGCTGGCTCAGAGCTGATCCGCCGCGTTGATGGCGACGGACGTGAAGGTGCGCCGCTCGCCTTCGGACTCTGCTATCCGCTGTTGCTCGCAAAGAGCGGTGAGAAGTTCGGCAAGACGGCGGAGGGGGCCGTATGGCTCAGCGCAGAACGCACCAGCCCTTTCGCCTTCCGCCAGTTCTTCATGGACCAGCCAGACGAGCAGTTGGAGCAGCTGCTCCACCGCCTCACGCTTGATTCCGCCGAATCAATCAGCGAACTACTCGCAGAACATGCAAAGAACCCTGGTGCACGAACCGGCCAGCGCCGACTCGCCACTGCAGTCACCACACTCGTTCACGGTGAGAGTGAAGAGCTACGTGCGCGGGCGGTAGCTGAAACGCTCTTTGGCGGCCCGGAGGGTCGCGGCTCCGATCCGCGTGCGCTTGATGCCGCAGGCCTTGCAGCACTCGCCTCCGAGATTCCAACGGCACCGCTCCCAACAGGCGCAGATGCAACCCTGCTCGATCTGGTGGCTGCAGCTGGCTTCGCCACTTCCAAGAGCGAGGCGCGACGGCTGGTGGAGCAGGGGGGCATCAGCGTCAACGGTGAAGCGGCCGGAGATCCGGCGGCCAGCGCCAGCAGCTTCGCTCGGCTCGCAGATGGCTCGCTCCTCCTACGGAAGGGTCGGCGCGACTACAGGATGCTGCGAGCCGGCTGAGCCGCTCGCCTATACTCCGAGCATGTCTGGACATTCAAAATGGTCAACGATCAAGCGCGCCAAGGGGGCAACCGACGCAAAGCGTGCCGCCCAGTTCACCAAGGTCTCACGCGAGATCACCATTGCCGCACGTATCGGCGGCCCTGATCCGGCGTCCAATCCGCGCCTCCGACTTGCCATGGATAAGGGGCGGTCGCTCAACATGCCGAACGACAACATCAAGCGCGCCATTGAGCGTGCCGCAGGACTTGGGCAGAGCGACGCCTATGAAGAGATCACCTATGAGGGCTACGGCCCAGGGGGCGTTGCGGTTCTTGTAGAGGCGGCCACAGATAATCGCAATCGCACCGCATCGGATGTGCGCAGCCTCTTCACCAAGGCGGGCGGATCACTCGCGAGCAGCGGCGCGGTGGCCTGGCAGTTTGAGGCACGCGGCATTATTGAGTGCAGCGGCGCGCTTGCGACGGTGGGCGAAGCGGCGATTGAAGCTGGTGCAGACGACGTTGATGAAGATAGCGGCAGCGTCTTCGTCTATGCCGACCCAGCATCCATTGAGACGGTTCGCGCTGGACTTGAGGCGGCCGGCGTCTCGGTGAAGTCCGCTGAAGCAAGCATCGTGGCTAAGTCCACCATTGACGTAGATGCCGATGACGCTCGGAAGAATATGAAGCTGATCGATGCGCTGGAAGAGCTAGACGATGTTCAGCGCGTCACCGCCAACTTTGAGCTCTCACCTGAACTATTTGCTGAGCTGACGCGATGAAGCTACGGGTCCTCGGCCTGGACCCCGGAACCGCAACCTTCGGTTGGGGTCTGGTGGAGAGTGGCGGCGATCGGCCGAAGCACCTCAGCCACGGCGTCATCACCACTCCAGCTTCACTTGGGCTTGGCGAACGACTTCTTCAGATTCACACCGAACTGCGACAGATTGCGCGCAGCGAGAAGCCCGATCGCATTGCAATTGAGCGCATCTTCAGTCAGGGGAACGTGCAATCGGCGGTTGCCGTTGCTGCGGCGCGTGGCGTTGCGCTCATGATTGCTGCCGAACTGAAGATTGATCTTGTTGAGGCAACCCCTTCGGAGATGAAGCGGGCGATCGCAGGAGATGGTCGCGCGGCGAAGGGTGCGGTGACGCGTGCCGTGACACGACTTCTCGCCCTGGAGCGCGCGCCGACTTCGGATGATGCCTCCGATGCGTTGGCGCTCGCAATCTGGGGTGGTGGCGCCGCACGTGGGCTGACAGGCTCTGGCTCTGCGCGTTTCGATCGTTCGGCTGCCTCTGGTGCCGCGGTGGAGAGTGGCTTTGATCGTGCAGTGCGTAAGGCGCTCCGCGGGGAGCGAGCGTAGCGATGTACGCGTTCATTGCTGGAAGCGTTAGCTGGATTGAGGATGATGCCGTGATCGTGCAGAGCAACGGGCTCGGCCTGCGCATCCGCGTCTTGCCACAGCTGATTAGCTCGCTCACAGAGGGCGCGAAGGTTGAGCTCTATCTCCATCATCTTGTCCGAGAAGACAGCGAGGCACTTGTCGGGTTCACCAGCCGTGACCAGGAGCGTCTCTTCGCCACACTCCTTGATGTGAGCGGGGTTGGACCGAAGGTCGCCCTTGCGCTGCTCGGAACACATGGAGCGGAGACGCTCCGTCGCGGACTCGTGGACGGCGACGAGAAGCTGCTCGCAACTGCACCAGGTGTTGGTCGCCGACTCGCCGCACGCATCATCCTTGAGCTGCGTGATCGCATCGCCCGTGATGCCGCCGAAGTTAGCGGCACTGCTGACGCCCCCCGCAGTGCTGGCGGCTCTGACCTTGCCGCCGCACTCCGCAGCCTCGGCTTCCCGCCGCGCGATGCGCGTGAACTCGCCGCACTGGTTGAGGCGGATCCTGCACTGCGCAGCGCACCACTAGATGAACGACTCCGCGCCGCGCTCCGCGAGCGCGCGTAAGGTGGCGGGGGAGGGGACGCATGAGTGAGCCGCAGATCAACGATGGGGAAGAGCGAAGCCTCGAGGCGACGCTGCGTCCCGCCTCGCTCGGCGAGTACATCGGACAGGGCGAGGCGAAGCGTTCACTGACCACCCTGCTCCAGGCGGCGCGCGAGCGTGGTGAGGCGGCCGACCACCTTCTCTTGCACGGGCCACCCGGGCTTGGGAAGACGACGCTGGCTGCGATTGTTGCGCACGAGCTCGGCGTGCAGATTCGCTTCACCTCTGGCACGGCGATTGATCATGGCGGAGATCTCGCCGCGATCCTGACGAACCTCGTGCCGCGGCAGGTGCTCTTTATTGACGAGATCCACCGTCTCGGGCGCGCTGTGGAGGAGGTGCTCTATCCGGCGATGGAGGATCGCTCCATCGATATCGTGATCGGGAAGGGCCCCTCTGCGCAGCCCCTCCGTCTTGAGGTGCCCCCGTTCACGCTTATCGGTGCGACCACACGTATTGGCATGCTCTCAGCGCCACTACGTGACCGATTCGGTGCAGTGCAGCGACTCGACTTCTATGCTGACGACGAGCTCACCGCGATCGTGCAACGCTCCGCTGGAATCCTCGGCGTCAGCATCACAGGCGAAGCGGCGGCGCTCATTGCGGCACGAAGTCGCGGCACACCACGCATCGCCAACCGCCTTCTTCGTCGTGTCCGCGATGAGGTGCAGGTCGCCGGGTCGAGTGAGATCACACTGGAGCGCGCCGCGAAGGCGCTTGCCGGCCTGCAGATTGATGATGCTGGCCTTGATGCCACCGATCGAAAACTGCTGCAGATGATGCTCGACAAGTTTGATGGGGGACCGGTCGGCGTTGCCGCCATGGCGGCGCTCCTTGGTGAGTCGCCAGACACACTCGAGGATGTGTTTGAACCATTCCTGTTGCGCATCGGCTTCCTTGATCGCACACCTCAGGGTCGCGTGGTGACAGAGCGCGGTCGGGCGCATCTCGGTCGCGGAAGCGCCTCACTCTGGAGTGGGAGCTGAGCGAGAGCGCGCGGCTCGCCGCACTCTCTGACCCAGGGACACTTCCAGCGCGCGCAGAGCGTTCGCTGCGCTTTAGCGTCACGGCAACCGACCCCGACTCAAGCGCTCGCGCTGGCACGCTCACGCTGCCACACGGCGTTGTTGAAACCCCCGACTTCATGCCCGTCGGCACCAATGCCACCGTGAAGTCGCTCGATCCGGACGACCTACACGCGATTGGCGCGCAGATTATCTTGGCGAACACGTATCACCTCTATCTGCGGCCGGGACATGAGCGGATCAAACGACTCGGTGGTCTGAACAAGTTCTCGGCGTGGAGTAAGCCGATCCTCACCGACTCAGGCGGCTTTCAGGTGGTTTCGCTCGGTCCGCTGATGCGCATCCGTGAAGAGGGGGCGCGATTCCACAGCCACCTTGACGGGAGCCAGCACCTCTTCACACCTGAGCGCTCCATTGAGATCCAAGAGGCGCTCGGTCCAGATATCGCCGTGGCGTTTGATCAACCGGTGATGCCGGGTTCAAGTGAGCGTCGCGATGTGCTGCGAGCGATGCAGCGCACCCATAGGTGGGCGGTGCGCTCTCTTCGCGCGCACTCGCTGGGGGATCAAGCGCTTTTTGGTATTGCGCAGGGGGGCATTGATCCTGAACTGCGGGCTGAGTCGGCGACCTATATCCGTTCACTCCCGTTTGAAGGGATTAACCTTGGCGGCCTCGCCGGTGACGAAACACCAGAGGAGCGCAACACGGCGGTTCAGGCAACGATCGCGGCACTTCAGGGCGATCACCGCGTGCGCTATCTGATGGGGCTCGGATCCCCAGTTGATCTGTTGGAAGCGGTACTGCGCGGAGTTGACCTCTTTGATTCCGTCCTCCCAGCGCGAGTCGCGCGCAACGGCCAGGCCTGGGTGACCGGCGGGAGGATGAACTTGCGGAACGCGCGACACCTGGACGAGGATCAGCCCCTTGACGCGCTCTGCGACTGCTCAACCTGCCGTAGGTTCAGCCGGGCTTACCTGGCCCACCTCTTCCGTGCGGAAGAGCTGCTGGCCTACCGCCTCCTCACGATCCACAACCTGCGGCACCTCAGCGCCTTCATGCGTGCCATTCGGTTGGCACTCCGCTCGGGTACACTCGCAGCCGAGCTGCCACGGCTTCGTGCCGCGGCTGGGGGGCCGGGGACCCCTCGCTTAGGAGTCGGCGATGAGCCCTCCGAAGAGCCCGCTCGCGGCGCGATGCGTCCACGGTACGCCGAGGATGGCAGGCTTCGCGAAGTCAATCGACAGAGGGCAACAGCAAGAGAAGGCAGGGAATAGAGATGGCCGAGAAGAGCGAAAGCAAGAGCCCGAAGTCGGTGGCGCCCGACAAGTCTGAAGCGAAAGTTGACGCGAAGGTTGATGCGAAGGCGTCAACGGAGCGCAGCCGCGCGGTAGATGCCGCAATCCTCACCATTGAGAAGCAGTTCGGTCGCGGGGCGATCATGAAGCTCGGGTCGCGTGAGCGACTTGAGGTTGACACCATTCCAACCGGTGCAATCTCGTTGGATCTCGCGCTCGGCGTTGGCGGCTTGCCACGCGGGCGCATCAGCGAGATCTTTGGGCCAGAGTCTTCTGGTAAAACCACGATCTGCCAGCACATCATCGCTGAAGCGCAGCGCCGCGGCGGAGTTGCCGCCTTCATTGACGTTGAGCATGCGCTCGACTCTGCCTATGCGGCGGCGACTGGCGTGAACGTTGATGAGCTCCTTGTCTCACAGCCAGACACTGGCGAGCAGGCGCTGGAGATCGCTGAAACGCTGATCCGATCAGGCGGCGTGGATATCGTCGTGATTGACTCCGTGGCGGCACTCGTGCCACGTGCGGAAATTGAAGGCGAGATGGGCGACTCATTCGTTGGAATTCAGGCGCGCCTGATGAGCCAGGCGTTGCGCAAGCTAACCGGTGCGGTGGCGCGTTCGAATACGACGCTCCTCTTCACCAACCAGCTGCGCGAGAAGATCGGTGTGATGTACGGCAGCCCAGAGACCACCCCAGGTGGTCGCGCGCTGAAGTTCTATGCGTCAGTTCGACTCGACATTCGTCGCATTGAGACGATCAAGACCGGCACAGAGTCAGTTGGATCACGCGTGCGGGTGAAGGTGGTGAAGAACAAGGTCGCGGCACCGTTCCGCATCGCCGAATTCGACATCATGTACGGCGAAGGGATCAGCATGGAGGGTGGCCTCCTTGACGTCGGTGTTGCGGGGGACATTGTCTCCAAGACTGGCGCCTGGTTCAACTTCGGCGATGTTCGACTTGGGCAGGGACGTGAGCAGTCGAAGGACTTCCTCAAGGCGAACCCAGCAGTCGCTGCCGAGATTGACGCGAAGATTCGCGCCGCTACCGCCACGCTCGACGTGCCGGTTGCACCTCCTGGCGACGGGGAGTAGTCGCGGCGCGCGGTGAGACGCCGCAAGGATCCGGCGCTCATCAAGGAGCGCCATGCAGCAGCAGACGCCGCAGCGGTCTTAGAGGCCGCTGCG
>CAJARA010000029.1 GCA_903944295.1 uncultured Chloroflexota bacterium | reverse complement strand
CTATGGGCGGCGCCGTGTAGCGCACGAGTACGCGCCCTGTGTGGAAATGTAGGAGGCTACGCGGCGGTGAGGTTACGCCGCGAAGGTGGCGAGGACGAGCAGCGCGTTATATGCAGCGTGCAGCACGATCGTGGCGAGGAGTGAGCGACGACGCACCCAGAGCCAACCGAGCGCCAAGCCAAGTGGAAGTCGAATCGCAAAGGCGACACCAGCAACAGCGAGCGCGTCGCCGATGCTCTCACCGCCAATGTTGAGCGTGTGCGCAAAGGCGAAGACGATCGCGGAGAAGACGATCGCGCGACGCGCGCCTGACTGACGACCCCACGCCTGCGCGATCACGCCGCGATAGAGAATCTCCTCGCCGATCGGCGCAACAATCACCGCACTCAGTAGGTTGATCAGAAGTGCGCGACTGTCGCCTGATGGTGGGAGCGGCGACTCTGGAACCGCACCCGTACTCTGAATCAGCAGTGCGCTAAACAGCGCCGCCGCAACAACTATTGGCACCGTGAGTGCAAGCCCCCAGGCAACGTCGCCGAGTGCGCCGCCGCGCCGGTCGGCGACGGGGAGGTTTGGTGAAGGGATGCTGTGTTCGCCTGTTATCTCGCTCCATCGCGCCGCACCAGTCCCAACCACGATGAGGGCAACAACGAGGGTTGTGGCGAGGTTCGTGCTGAGCGCGATCGCGAGCGTTGCCGACGCGGCGTCCAACTGCCCAAATCCGCCGAATGGTGCAAAGAGGAGTAGGAGCAGAGCAGGGGCAAGGATCGCGAGTGGGAGCGCCGACCAGAAGATCGCGAGTGGCCCAGGGCCACGCCAGCTCGACTCTGGTGTGTCAACAGAGCGTTGCAGTGCAGATGCACCGCTCAGTCCGATCAGTCCAAGGCTGAGAGCGAGAAGGCTGACAGCAAGCGCCACCTCACCCGCCCCTGCGATCGCAGCGAAGAAGAGTGAGCCGCCGCCAACGCTTGCGAGCAGACCAAGGACGTAGAGCGCTGGTGCCTCACGACCTTCCAGTTGAAGAAGGCCCGGTCGCGGGCGGGCGTCCATTTACGGGTTTGTTCCGGCCGTCAGCTCAGCAAGCGTGTCGAGCACGCGCTTCAGCTCCGCGATGCGCTCGCCGTACAGACCAAAGTCACCGCTACGTAGCGCCTCTTGTGACTGCGTGTAGAGCTGCGAGGCGCGTGTCACCAAGCCGCTGATATCGGTTGGCTCCGTTCCGCCGCCTGGATCAACCACGCCACCGCCAACGAGGAGGTTGAGCGCCTGCGCCAACGTGTCGCCCCAGACAACCTTGGTTGAGGTTGCCGCAACAATCTTCTGGAATTCTGGGAAGGAGCTTGATGTTGACTGCAGATAGACGGGCTGCAGGTAGACGAGCGTGTCGCCGATCGGTGTGACGATCAGGTTGCCACGCGTCACCAGCGAACCAGACTGATCCCAGAGTGTGGTCTGCGCTGAAATGATCGGGTCAGCGTCAATACGTGCACCGACCTGGCTCGGACCGAAGACGGAGGTGTCCTTCGGGAAGCGGTAGCTCACCACCTGCCCGTAGTTCTCACCATCGTTGCGTGCCGCAACCCAGGCGATCATGTTCGGTCGGCTCGTCGGAACGAGCGGCTGAATCAGCGCGAACTCCGTTGCCTCTTGGCCAGGGAGTCGAACGCGAACATAGTAGGCCTCGCCTGGTAGTGACTGCGATCCTGCAGCAGACTCTGGAACCGTCCACACATCATCCTGGCGATAGAAGGTCTGCGGATCGGTGACGTGATAGCGCGCGTAGACGCGCGTTGCAGCATCAAAGCCCGCCTCGCCAACACGAAGGTGGGCGCGAAGGTCCTGTGGCATCTCGTCAAGTGGGCGGAGGAGGCCAGGGAAGACGCCGCTCCAGGCACGAGCGAGCGGATCTGATGCGTCGGCGATGTAGATCTTCGTCTCGCCGGTATAGAGATCCACCGTCGCCTTGATGCTATTGCGAATGTAGTTTGCCGGTCGATCAAAGCTGTTCGATGCCAAGACAGATGGATCGAAGAACTGCGCGTTGGGGAAGCGATCGCTCACCGTATAGCCGTCCACCATGTAGCTGAGGCCGCCATCCTCGCGGATCACAAGGTACGGATCGCTATCCCAGCTGACAAATGGGGCGAGGGCGCTGATGCGCTCACTAATGGTGCGGCGCCAGAGGAGCTGGCTCTCCGCCGTAATTTGATCGCTGATCAGAAGGTTGAAGTCGCCGAGGCGCGCCGCAAAGAGGAGCCGGTCCGCAAACGTCTTCAGCGAGATGCCGCCACTCCCACTCCAGGTGGTGGTGGCGTCAGTTGCAGTTGTTCCATCATCCGCACCCTCTCCAACCGGATAGTCAAACTCAGGCGTCTTGGCGCCAACGACCACCCAGTCATCATCCAACTCACCGAAGTAGATACGCGGCTCCGTCACCTCCGGCGCACCGTCTGTTGAGACGGGTGGGATGTCGCGAATGATCAACTGCGGGAGGCCGCCAGAGGCGACGCCAGCAACAGGGACCATCGCCACGCCAATACCGTGTGTGAAGGCGATGCGACGGTTCACCCACGTTGAAGACTGCAGCGCACGCTGCGGATTCAGTTCGCGCGCGGAGAGCATCACGAGTCGCTGCTCGCCGTTGATCTCGTATCGATCAACATCCACGTCCGAGAAGTTGTAGTACTGGCGAACCGTCTGCAACTGGTCAAGGGTCTGCTGCAGCGGTCGGTAGTCCCAGAGTCGCGCGTCGGCAAACGTGGCGGAATCCTTCGCAATCGCCTCTGGCGTCAGCTCCGCCTCGCCGTCGTACTGCGCCTCGCTCCAGCCGTCCAGCCCAAAGGCGAGTCGCGTCATCTTGATGTTGTTGGCAATGTATGGCTCCTCAAGCGCGAACTCGTTCGGCTGCACCTGGAAGCGCTGCACAAACTCTGGATAGATGCCACCGAAGATCCCCGATGCGCCGAT
>CAJARA010000028.1 GCA_903944295.1 uncultured Chloroflexota bacterium | reverse complement strand
CCCTCAAAGTTCTGCACCTGTACCGTGCCGCCTGGATGTCCGTCCAGGATCTCTTCGGCGCGTGCCTTTGTCCAGCGGAGGAGTGCACGGCCAATCCCGCGCCCCTGGTGTGTTGGGTGCACTTTGCCGAAGAGGAAGACGCGCGGCTTCTCGGGATTCGTCACGCGGTTCGCAAAGGCGAAACCAATCGCAGTTCCGTCTGGCGCAACTGCAATCAACGTGTCACGCGCCACGTCAATCTCGCTACCGGTGAGCTCCTCCATCATGTCGTCAACCGAGTCACGAATCGGGTTCCCTACATGCGCCGAGTCGTCATTGACAAGCTCCACAAGCGCGGCCGCATCAACGTCAGGCTGCACGGGGCGGAGCGTTGTCCCTACTGGAAGCACCGCGCGGATTCGTTCTAGGCGTGTCTCGTTTTCAGCCATGTAAGTAGGATACCCTGAACTCTGATCAGATTGATCGGAATACACGTGTCGCGGGCACGTGAAGGAGGCGCATTGAGCGAGCATCAGGAGCCAGTCACACGCGGACTGCACGGTACGGGTGCAGTGGCCTTCAGCACGCGTGGCGAATACGGTGTGCGCTTCATGGTCGCGCTTGCGCGAATGGATCACGGCGAGCCGGTCTCGCTGACCGACATTGCAGAGGCGGAAGATCTTCCGCGCGCCTATCTGGAGCAGATCGTTGGCAGCCTTCGCGACGTAGGGATCATTGACAGCGCGCGCGGTGCGCACGGCGGGTATCGACTTGCGCGACCGGCGAATGAGGTGCGAATGGGTGACGTACTGCGCGCACTCGAAGGGCCGATCGTCCCTATGGCCTGCATTGAAGGCGACGGCAGCGCCTGCAGCAAGACAGGGAGCTGCTCCGTGGTGCAGCTCTGGTCCCGCGTGCGCGACTCGGTCTCCGAGGCGCTCGACTCCTTCACCCTCGCCGATCTGGCGGTTCCCGGCGCACCGATTACACTCAAGCAGAAGTAAGGGGGTCCCATGGCCGACACATCTGCGCACCTGGTGATTAAGGATCTGGTCGTTGCGCCAAAATCCGAACTAACCAAGCACATCCTTGATGGGATCACGCTGACGATCAAGCCTGGCGAAGTCCACGCGATCATGGGCCCGAACGGTTCCGGGAAGACCACGCTCAGCTACGCGCTGATGGGGCACCCTGGCTACGAGATCATTAGCGGCGAAGTCCACTGGAAGGGGCAAAACCTCCTCGACTTCTCACCGGATCAGCGCTCGCGCTTCGGCCTCTTCTTGGCCTTCCAGTATCCAACGGCAATCCCTGGACTCTCCGTTGCGAGTTTCCTGCGCACCGCAATGAACGCGCGCCGCTCGGGACTGGTGCGCGATCCAGAGTTTGATCCGTCCGACCCAGTGAAGGGCGGCATGACGATCGGCGAGTTCCGCAAACTTGTGAAAGAGAAGTTGACGCAGCTGAAGATGGATGAAGCCTTCATGACGCGCTACGTCAATGATGGATTCTCTGGCGGCGAGAAGAAGCGCCTTGAGATGTTGCAGATGGCGCTGATGAAGCCTGAGATGGCGGTGCTTGATGAGACCGACTCCGGCCTCGACATTGACGCGCTCCGCATCGTTGCGGAGGGCGTGAACACGATGCTCTCGCCAGAGCTCGGCGTGCTGGTGATCACGCACTATCAGCGACTCCTTGATTATTTGAAGCCGCAGTTTGTGCACGTCCTGGCGCGCGGTCGCATCGTGACCTCTGGCGGTCCAGAGTTGGCACACCGACTTGAGAAGGAAGGCTACGCGCCGATCCTTGCCGAGAACGGGATCAACCCAACAGCAGATGAGGCGGCGGCACCGCCGGTGGCACCAGCCGGAGCATGACCGCCTGGCACACCCCAGCCGGGCAACTTGATCCGGTAAAGGTTCGCGCCGCATATCCAATCCTTGCCACAAATCCTGGCGGCCGACCGCTGCACTACCTCGACTCCGCCGCAACGGCGCAACGACCGAAGCGCGT
>CAJARA010000027.1 GCA_903944295.1 uncultured Chloroflexota bacterium | reverse complement strand
CCGCAGCGTCGGGGACGAGCGCCACGCGGCGCTCCCCTGAAACCCTCTCGCGCAAGACGCCAATCTTCATCGTCTAATCCTATCGCTCGCCGTGATTCATGCAGGGAGATACGGGCGGTATGCGGGGCTCCACATCGCCGCGTCCACAAGTTCAGGAGCACGATCGGCTGAGATCGCAGGGGCCCAGCCCCCAGCCACGCCCGCCTGAATCACCGCGATCGCAATGCTGCGACTAATCGCGCGGAG
The DNA here is from genome assembly GCA_903944295.1 of uncultured Chloroflexota bacterium. GTDB lineage: Bacteria > Chloroflexota > Limnocylindria > Limnocylindrales > Limnocylindraceae > Limnocylindrus. Next base: position 1,417 of record CAJARA010000027.1, on the reverse strand, counting down.
CTGCGCGATCGGCGGATAAATGGAGGCACGCTCTGGGGGAGTTAGTGCGGCAAGAGTTTCTGCGGCGACCAGGAACGCCTCATCTGGGATTTGTGGGAGGCGACCGGCAATAGCGGCGAGACCAACGCCAGGGAAGATGTAGACGTTGTTCGCCTGGCTAATGGCTTCTGGCTTACCGCCAACAAGGACCGGCTCGAATGGAGAACCGGTTGCAACCACCGCGCGACTATCGCTCCAGGTCAGGATGTCCAAGGGCGTTGCCTCGGCACATGAGGTTGGATTGGAGAGCGGCCAGATCAGTGGCGCAGGCGCTACTGCGGCAACGGCACGAATCGCCGCCTCCGTAAATGCACCCACCTGGCCACTCGTGCCAAAGAGTGCCGTTGGTCGTGCGGCGCTAATGATGGCCTCCAACGTTGATGTGCCGCTCAGCGCGTCGAGCTTCAGCGTGCGCAGTGTTGCGGCGGAGAGTGCGAGCTCGCTCTTTCCGTCGGTGAGATCGCTACGGCCGTCATGCACGATCCCCTTAGAGTCCATCGCGATGATTGCGCCCGCGCGCTCATCTGCGCTCATCCCAACGCTCTCGAGGTAACGGCGCAAGAGGCGCACGATGCCGAGCGTTGCGGCGCCTGCACCGTAGAAGAGGAAGCGCTGGTCACTCATCTTCTTGCTGCCAGAGCCACCGCCCGCGTTGATGGCGGCGATGATGCCGGCGAGCGCAACGGCACCCGTTCCCTGGATGTCGTCATTGAATGACGGCACGGTGCCGCGATATCGCTCAAGGATCTTGATCGCATTCTGTTGCTTGAAGTCTTCCCACTGGATCACGCAACCTGGGAGTGCCATCGCCACCGCAGCAACGAACTTCTCAATGAACGCGTCATACGCTGCGCCGCGCAGCCGCGGCTTTCGCCAGCCGAGATACGTTGGATCGTCGAGCAGTTCCTTATTGTCGGTCCCAACATCGAGTGAGACGGGAAGCGCCCAGGCTGGCTGAATTCCGGCAGCGGCAATGTAGAGCGAAAGTTTGCCGATCGGGATCCCCATCCCGCCAACGCCAAGATCGCCGAGGCCGAGAATGCGCTCGTTATCTGTCACTACGATCAGTCGCGTTTCGCCACCGCCCGCAGCGTTGTGTAGTAACTCTGGAATGCGGTCCTGATCATCTGGTGTGATCCAAGCGCCACGAGCGCGGCGCCAGATCTGACTCCAGCGTTTGCACGCCTCACCAACGGTTGGCGTGTAGACGACCGGAAGGAACTCCTCCATGTTCTCAGCGAGGAGTCGATAGAAGAGTGTCTCGTTGCGATCCTGCAGCGCGGCGAGTCCGATGTAGCGCTCCAGCGGATCCTGCTTCCGACGAATCTTCTGCAGCTCTACGGCGACCTGCTCTTCAAGTGTGAGCACCGTGGCGGGG
>CAJARA010000026.1 GCA_903944295.1 uncultured Chloroflexota bacterium | reverse complement strand
TGCAGATGGGATCTCGTATCACGACAAGGACCGCGCCGAGGTGCTCGTGCGTGGGGTGCGACTCCCGGTGGTTGGCACGATTGCGATGGACTCGATCACGATTGATGCAACGGATCACCCAGCGAAGGACCTCAGTCCACTGGATGACGTTGTCTTCATTGGGCGATCTGGTGACGAAGTGATTGAGCCCGTAGATGTTGCGCGTCGTCGCGAGACGATTACCAACGAGGTCTCGACCAGCTTCTCTGGCCGACTAGCGCGTGTCTACACGCGTGCTGGACTTCCGATTGCGGTCGCTACACTGATTGAGGCCACCCCATGATTACGGTTGCCCGATGAGCGAGAACCTGCGCGAGGGAACTGAACTTCGCCACGCGGCGCCACTTCTCCTGGTGGTGGAAGGGCTCGACACGATCTCCGCCGCACTCGTTCGCGAAGGCGGAGAGGGTGAGGTGCTCCTCGGTGCCCTCCGTATTCCACGTGGTGGTTCGATTGAAGCGGTGCGTGCGACGCTCGCCGCAAGTGCAGGCGTCTCAGGGTTTACGGAGGAGGTTCGGGGTGGCTCGGCGGAAGCCGCTGTCGCCGCTGGGCGCCTCGCAGCCCGTCTCGGCGTTCCGGTTCGCGTGGTTGAGGTGGAGGGGGATGCTTCGCGCATGCTGCTGGCGGGGACCGACCGCTCAACGCTCTCCTTTGAGGTGACCGTGGCGGCACTCGTTCCACTTGACCCAACTGAGCGACGTCGCCGCGCGGATGGCGCTCTCGCCCTTCTTGGACGCACCGATCGCTCGGCGATCAGTGATGCGCTTGGTGATCTTGCCGACGCGCCGCTTCGTGACCGAGATGACGAGCGCGAAAAGATTCGTGCCGCTGCAACCGCCGATGCGCTGCGCCGACTTGGTGAGGCGCTCAGCGGAGAGGATCTCGGCGAGGCGGAGACGGATGCCGCACCACTCCTGGTCGTTGGAAGTGCCGCGAGCCTCATTGCAACTGGTGCACTCCCGCTCACGGTCCTTGCGCCACTGATCGCTCCAGGGCGAACCAGGGTCCTCCTAGAGCCATACGGCGTCTTCGCCGCGCTGGGCGACAGCGCACTCGATGACGAACACGCCGCATCCCTGCTCGGCTCACTGATGAGCGACCTTCTCCTCCCTGGCGGCGACCTCTTCCTTATCGATGCAGGCGCAGAGGACGAGGTGACCCTGCAGGTCGACGGCGAGTCGCAGGGGCTCATCCGTGGGAGTTCGCTCGTCCTTCCACTGCGGAGCGGGGAGTCGGCTGAGATAGAGATCCGCGCCACTGACCTGCAGCTGCACGCGGAGATCCACGGCGGAATCAGTCGCGCCGCGGTGATCTTTGGCGATGCCCAGCTTGATCTCACTGCTGATACGCAGGGCACGCTCTCTGCGGCGGCAGCTGCAGCGGTCGCCGCCGCACCGATCCCTGCGCCGATCCAGATTCTCCCAGTGGGTGGAGGTGCGGCGGAGCATCGGAGCGCACGTCTCCTTCTCGGTGACGCAGTAGATGGCCACGTGCACTTCAGTGAAGCCGAACCGGATACGGATGGTTGGGAGGCGGCACGCACCGCTGGGCTTCTCGCCATCGTGCAGGCATCTCCAGAGACGGTGCTTCGCGCACGGGCCGTTGGTGTTCGCGGCGTGATCGTCTGCGGGCTGAGCGATGGCGAGCGTGATGCGCTCGCCGCCTCACTCGAGCGTCGTATTGCCGCGGCGGTTGCAACGGAACCGTTCGGACTCCTGATCATGACCTCGCGCCGAATGAGTGAGAGTGGTAGGAGTTCGGTCACCGCACTCCTACGTAGCCTGCATGGTGGACGCGTCACGCTCAGTGCTGAGCCGATCGGCCTCCTGATGGCGAGTGGCTCAGTGCTGCGAGAGGCGAGTGCGGCGCAGGCTGGTGACGTGCGCGTCATCGGCGGCGCGTATGAGGGCGCGTCTGGTACGTGGGAAGGTCTCGCTGATCCACGTGCGGACGATCCGCTCGGCGCGGTGCGGATTGGCGGCGTACTACGCGCCATCCCACTCGGTGATCTACAGCGCATCACCGCGTGAGCGCGCTGAACCTCACACTCTCTACGCTCGATCAGACGCAGCGGTTCGGCGCACTTCTTGCAGGGCTACTCCAACCAGGCGACCGACTCTTCCTCGTCGGTGAGATCGGTGCGGGGAAGACGACGCTCGCCCGTGCGATCGGCGCCACGCTGCAGGCTGATCCGCCACTCACTTCGCCAACGTTTGTCCTGATGTCCGAGCATCACGGCACGATGCCCATCTGGCACGGCGACGCGTACCGACTCCCTGACGGGAGCGATCCACTTGCGCATGGCCTGATTGACGAGCGACAGGGGAGCGGCCTCACGATCATGGAGTGGCCCAATCTCCTGCGCTGGCCAACGAGTGACGTGAGTGCAGCGCAGATCACGATCACCCTGCAGCCCGGTGTGAGTGAGGAGCAGCGCATCGTGCAGATTGCGTGGGACGATGCGGCACGTCTCGAGCGTCTTCAGAAGGCGCTGCGCGCGGCGGGACTGGAGCTCCACGATGCCTAGCGCCACCCCACGCACTCCAGCACTCCTCATCCTGGACGGCTCGTTCGGTGAGGGCTGCGTTGCGCTGCTCCACCTTGATGGCGAAGCGGCTGGTCGCTTTGAGAGCGCACCCGAGCTAAGACCGCATCAGCCACTCGTCGCACGTGCGGCGGTGCTCCTTCCTGATACGGCGGCGCGGAGCGAGCTTGTCGCTGTGCTCGTTGGTGTTGGCCCAGGCAGCTACACGGGGCTCCGCGCAGCGGCGAGCCTCGCCGCTGGTGTGGCCGCAGCACTCAACATCCCCGTCATCCAAGTGCCATCGGATCGTGCCCTCCTGCTCGCGCGCGACGCATCGGGCCAGACTGATCCGGTCGTGCTCCCGCTTGGAGTGCGTGAGGTGCTGGTCGTGGATGCTGCGGGGAGTCGGATCGCCGAACGAAGCGGTGCCCCAACAGCGGCTGACCTGGAACGCATCGCTCCACACCTCGCCGCGGCGCTTGCCAGTACCGCTGCCAAAGCAGTTGATCTGTTGCGGGTGCATGAGTGGCGCACAGAATCCGGTGTCGAGTTGGGTGAGATCGCAATCCGGTACCCCGCGCCGCCGCGTGGCGCAGAGGGTGGAGTCGCTCGATGAAGCGTGTCGACTATTCAATGCGTCGCATGACGCTTGAGGATCTCCCCGCCATGCGCACGATTGAAGAGGCGAGCTTCACCGCCCCGTGGCCGGGGAGTGCCTACGAGTCAGAGCTCACCACGAATCGTCTCGCTCGCTACGTGGGGGCGTGGCGCGACGACGAACTGCTCGGATTCGGCGGCATCTGGCTGATGGTTGACGAGGCGCATGTGACGACGATCGCGGTGCAACCGCGCCTGCGTGGCGAGGGGATTGGGACGGCGCTGATGCTCGAGTTACTGAGCGAATCGCGTCGTGGTGAGGCGCGCGTTGCAACGCTTGACGTGCGCGTCTCAAACCTCGAGGCGCAGCGACTCTATGCGCGGCTCGGCTTCCTTGAGGAGGGGCTGCGGAAGCGCTATTACGAAGACAACGGTGAAGATGCGTTGATTATGACCACCGCTGAGCTGAGCGATCCTGGGCAAGAGGCGCGTGAGTGGCTCGCTCTTGCCGCGCTCAGCGCAGGTGAGCCGCTCCCGCCCGCTGAAGCCTTCACCGTTGCGGCGCTCGGCGCGAAGCAGAGGCGCAGATGAGTCGCGAGCGGTTGATCCTTGCGGTTGAGTCGAGCTGCGATGAGTCGGCGGTCGCCTTGGTACGCGAAGGTGGCGAGGTGCTCGCCGAACGAGTCGCCAGCCAGAGCGATCTGCACGCCGCGACCGGCGGCGTCATCCCCGAGGTTGCAGCGCGTGAGCATCACCGCTGGGTGCCGAAACTGATTGGCGAGGTGATCGCTGAAGCTACAACCCTCGGCGTGGCGAACGAGATTGATGCGGTAGCGGTGACGACGGGGCCAGGCCTGATCGGCTCCCTCCTAGTTGGCGCGGGTGTTGCGTCGGCGTGGGCGTGGGGGCGTGGCCTCCCAGTTGTCCCAACAAATCACCTTGAGGGACACTTTCGTGCTGCATGGCTGCACAGCGCTGGCGCGTCAGCAGCGAGTGCGCCAACCCTTCCGGCGATTGGGCTGATCGTCTCTGGCGGGCACACGCTGCTGGTCCGTGTTGACGCAGATGGGAGAACGGAGCGGCTCGGCGGAACGATTGATGACGCTGCGGGCGAGGCCTTCGACAAGATTGCGCGACTCCTCGGGCTCCCGTATCCAGGGGGCGCCGCCCTTTCGGCGCTCGCCGCAGGTGCAGCGCGAGGGGGTGAACTACCTGGCGGACTACGTCGTCTCCCCGTGGCGCAGACCGACGGTGAATACGATCTCTCCTTTAGTGGCGTGAAGACGGCTGCAGCGCGCATGGCGCTCGCTGCGATCGGCGAACCCGCCGCATCACCCGGTCGCGCCGCGGCACTCGCCGCAACACTTCGCGACCACCCAGTGCCCGCCGCTGCCGCTGCTGCTATTGCCGCCGCCGCGCAGGATGCGATCATCGCCGCACTCGTCTCTCGCGTGGATCGCGCACTCGCCGCCACTCCAGGCGCGTCGCTCGTTGTTGGTGGCGGAGTGGCGGCTAACGTGCCGCTACGAGAGGCGCTCGGCGCTCTTGCTGCGCGTCACGGCCGCACGCTGAACGTTCCGCCAGTGCGCTGGTGCACCGATAATGCGGCCATGATCGGTGCCGCCGCACACGCCGCACTTCGCGAAGGGCGCGCGCAGTTGCAGGACCCTGGCCGTGGTGTGAGTGTCTCCGCCTCCTGGCAGTTCGGCGCGGGGGCGCCGGCATGAGTCCAACGCCAGGCCGACCAGCACGGCGGGGGGCGCCGAGAGGCGCCGCGAAGGGTTCGGCGAAGGGGGTTGTGGAGGGGCATGTTGCCAAGCGGCGGCTGAGCCAGAGCTTCCTTGTTGACCTTGCCGCGCGTGACGCGATCGTTGCCGCCGGCTCCGCAGCGCACGGCGAGACGATCCTTGAGATCGGACCCGGGCTCGGCACGCTCACAGAGGGGCTGCTTGCAACAGGTGCACACGTCGTTGCAATTGAACTCGATGACGATCTGCTGCCGCGCCTGCGCGAGCGCTTTGCTTCTGAGATTGCCGCTGGCCAGCTCACGCTCGTTCACGGCGATGCGCTCAACGTGGACCTTGAGCCGCTCCTTCCGACGAGTGGTGGCTGGCGCGTCATCGCCAACATCCCGTATCACATCACCAGTCCACTCCTGCATCGGCTGCTGCTGCTGCCGAATCCGGCACAGTGCATCGTGCTCCTCGTTCAGCGTGAGGTTGCGGAGCGGATCGCGGCAGAGGTGGGCGACTGGTCGTATCTGACCGCATTTGTCCGCGCACGCGTGGAGGCAACGATTGTGCGCACGGTGCGGCGTGAGTCGTTCGATCCGATCCCAGCGGTTGACTCGGCGGTGCTCGTCCTAGATCGGCTCTCTGCCGATGAGGCGCTGAGCCTCTCGGAGGAGGACGAGGAGCAGCTCTGGCGACTGGTCCAGGCGGGCTTCCGCGAGCGACGGAAGAAGCTCCGCAACGCGCTGCCGCGTGCACTCCCAATCCCTCTTGATCAGGTCATGGCGGCGCTTGATCGCTCGGATATTGATCCAGACCTTCGCGCCCAGGCGCTTGGCGTACAAGAGTGGGTCCGACTGCTCCGCGAACTCGGCGGCATCCCAGGTGCACCGACGCGTGCGCCACGCATGATGCGCACCGAGCCTGGCGAGGCGCCGACACGGCGCGCGCGCGTTGGCGCCGGACGCGTGAACTGGGTGGAACTCGATGCGCCAGGGAAGGTGAACCTGACGCTCGCCGTGCTCGGCCAGCGCAGCGACGGTTATCACAACCTCCACTCGGTTGTGGCACCGCTCCGTCTCGCCGATCACCTCACGCTGCGGCTCCGCTCAGCGGGGGAGAGCGAGGATGAGCTGCACTGCGCCGGACTTCCAATCGCTGGGACGGCGGAGAATCTGATTTATGTTGCGCTGCGCGAACTGCGCGCCGCACTTGGACCAGAGGCGCCGCTCCCGCCACTCTCTGTTGTGCTGGAGAAGCGCCTCCCCGTTGCTGCAGGTCTCGGTGGTGGATCAAGCGATGCGGCGGCTGCACTACGCGGTGCGCTACAACTCTGCAACCTGAAGATGGAGCCGCGCCAACTGATGGAGGTTGCTGCACGTATCGGCTCAGACGTGCCGCTCTTTCTCCCAGAGGGACCGGTGCTGATGGAGGGTCGCGGCGAAGAGATCACGCCGCTCACGCGATGGTCAGAGCCGACCCCTGGCGTCTTGCTGGTGAGCGCACGCGAAGGGATCAAGACCCCCGACGTATTTGCCGCATTTGCGGGTGGGATTCGCGGTGAGTCGTATGGTGCGGCGCTCGTCAGTTCGCAGCACCTGGCGCAGGAGTTGACCACTGGGCTCTCAACGGCGGAGCTGCTGCTCCGCTCCTCCACGCTCGCCTCGGCGAACGACCTACTCGCCCCTGCGCGCGCGATCACGCCATGGCTTCG
>CAJARA010000025.1 GCA_903944295.1 uncultured Chloroflexota bacterium | reverse complement strand
GGCCCACGAAGGAGTGAGAGGCGAGATCGTGGAGGCATGGCGCTGATGATGCCACCATCAGGGGCTTCACGCCGCGGCACGCTAGGATGGCGCGACGGGGCGTAGCGCAGCTTGGTAGCGCGCCTGCTTTGGGAGCAGGAGGCCGTGGGTTCGAATCCCCCCGCCCCGACCATCATCTCCACCGGCTCCACCGTGTGGAACCAGACGAACCCGGCGGTCGTTATAGAGGCAGAGGGCAACCCCGCCCATATAGATGAGGTGCAGCATGACGACGAAGCGCGGACTCCAGTTCCTCTTGACGTTCAGCCTCCTCCTTGCGGCAGCACTACCCGTGCGTGCGCATGGCTCCACCTCCATCCAGCTCCCAATTGATACGCCTGCCGAAGCGCATGCCGCGGTGATCGCCAACGGCACACCGTTCGGCGACTTCGTCCTTCTTGACGATGCGCTCATTGGTGCGTCGCAGTACTACGAAGTGAAGGGGGAGCCTGGAAGCTCTGCAACTTGGATCGTTACCTATACATACGGATGGGGCGACTGCCAGGCAGGCTGCATCAGCCGCCACACGTTCGCCTATCAGGTGGACCCAGTGAGTGGCGTGGCCGCATTCGATAGTCAGCAGGGAGATGCGCTTCCCGCCGACGCGCCCGAGGGACTCCTGATGCTTGAAGCGCTCAACGGCGCAGCGGGTGGAATCATGCCGATTACTGACGTGGAGCCAGTGCCGTCGGGTCAGCCAGGCTCAGATGAGACTGACTGGGCGATTCTTTACGAGGATTGGTACAACGACTTCATCGCTACCCTTGAGCCGTGCGCATCAGACGTTGACCCCGCCGATCCAACAGTGATGACTTGCCTACTCCCTGACGGAAGTGTTGCTGGGCCGATGCCGGTCTTCGCGCCAGCGCCAGGCCCTGGTCCGTGGCCGGTTGACGGTGGTGAGGGAGACGGTGGCGACGGATGGGTCCACGAACTGCCGAAGATCATCCTCGCGGTGCTGCTCGCCTGGGTTGGCGGCGCGGCGCTCGTTGGCTGGAGGAAGTCCCGCGCGAATTCGTAATCAGTAGCGCGGCTACAGCGTGCGCGCGGTTACGGCGTTGCGGTGCCCCACTCGTAGTTCTGCTTCAAAATGCGCAGATAGACGAACGTCTCCGTTTCAAGGACGCCTTCAATTGCGCGAAGTCGCTCAGTGAGGAAGGTGAGCAGCGCATCATTGTCTTCACAGACGACTTCAATAAGTAAGTCGTACGCGCCAGCAACCACCACGCAGTAACTCACCTCTGGGAGCGCCTCGAGCGCAGCGGCGGTGGCCAAGAGTGCGGCGGGGGTGCAGCGGACGCCGATCATCGCCATCAGCGGATAGCCAACCTTCAGTGGATCTGCCACGGCGATCACCTTGAGTGCGCCGCGATCGACCAGCGATTTGTAGCGGGCGCGGATGGTGGACTCGGGGACGGCGAAGGCGGTGGCGATTTCGGTGAATGGGCGACGCCCGTCAACCTGGAGCACCTCCATGAGACGACGATCAAGCTCGTCGAGCCCGGCGCGTTCCTGACCTTTCGCCACATCTCCTCCAGCGTGAGCGGATCTGCCGCTCGCCTCGCCTCGACCGCATGTCCAAGCGGAGCGAAGGCTACCATCAGCGGGTGATCAGAGGACCACTCACCGTAGTTCGTGCCCTCTTGGCGAACGTGCAGTTCGCCATGGTCCAGATCGCCGCGATCGCCCTGGCGGCGAGCGTGGGGGTGGCACTGAAGCAGCTTCCAGATTACGCGCTCCTTAGCTCCTCCGACTACACGCTGGAGATGGGGAAGCTCCGCGCCATATATGAGCCAACCCTTGGGCCACTCACCGACCTCTTCGAACGGCTCGGCTTCTTCCGCATCTTTACGGCGCCCTGGTTCTCCGCGCTGCTGGTGCTGCTCACCGTCTCCATTGTTGTCTGCACGCTGGATCGTCTGCCGAAGATCCGCGCGGTGACGGCGCGCAGTCGTGTGGAGCAGCCGAGTGCATTCTTTGACGCGTCACTCCCTGGACGCGGTGAGATTGCACTTACGGCGCCAGTCGCCGCGCAGCAGGTTGATAACGCGGCGGAGCGTGTTGCGCGCGAGATGCGCGCCGCCGGCTGGGATGCGCAGTTCGTCACCGATCCTGAGAACACGAGCGGCAGAATCATTCACGGAGATAAGTTCCGTCGCTCGTATCGATTCACGTTAGTGATGCACACAGGGCTCGTGTTGCTACTGGTTGGCGCCTCGCTCTCTGGGATCCTTGGCTACACGCAGGGGATCCTGCTGACGAACGGTGAGGCGCTCCCCGTTGGCAAGATTGGATCCGAAGGCGGTTTGGTGATTCAGAACCGCGGCTTTAGCGCGCCGCGCACGGAGACTGGCGCATTCGCCGACTTTGCAACGGACCTCGCCGTCTATCAGGGCGGCGTGGAGGTTGCGCAGCAGATCGTGCGCGTGAACACGCCACTCATGTATGACGGGTGGAGCTTCCATCAGAACTTCTTCGGACCATCTGCGGCACTCGAGATTACGAGTGCATCTGGAGATCTGCTCTGGTCTGGCGAGTCGCCGTTCACTGCAGTTGCAGAGGGCGCGCCGTACGCAACGCTGCCGATTCCAGGTAGTGATGCGGGGATTGAGCTGCTACTGCAGCGCGATGCCGCTGGTGCCCCAGCAGTGCTGATCGTTGCGAGTGAGCCGGTGAGCGTGGGGAGTAGTGAGCTCCGCACCCTCTTCGTCTCGGTCTTGGCGCCAGGCGAGACGGCGAGTGCGCCGGGTGCGAACTTTAGCGTGCGTCTCAATGCCTTGAGCTCCTACACGGGGATCATTGCGCGGCGCGATCCGGCGGCGCTGATCGTTTGGCTCGCCGCGGCGCTGATCATGATCGGCCTCACGTTGACGCTACGCCGACCGCGCGCGCGACTCTGGATCCGCATCCGGCCGAGCCAAGCACACGCCGAGGCGGCGCTTCTTCTGGAGCGCGGCGCGCGGGCGGAGCAGGCGGCGCCACTGCTGCGCCGCATCGCGGCAACGCTGAGCGCGCCAGGCGACGACGCCCGTACAGTATCCGCCTGATGGCATCGCTGCGCGAACTCGTCCAGACACTCCTCCCAACGGCGGAGCCACTGGTTGACGCGCGCGCCGAAGCGATGGCGCGTACCGTCACCTGGGTGCGACTACTACGCACGCGCCTTCCGGCATTCGACGGCATGGATGCGGGCGATCTTGCGCTGATTCCACTCAACACGTTGCGCTCGGTGGCACCAGATGAAGCGGCGCGACGCGAGATGGTGGAGTATCTCGCCGATCACAACGCCACCGGCATCCTCGCGATTGCATCCGAAGGATCCAGCAAAGATGAAGACGCAGCGCTGAAGCATCTTGTTGCCGCGGCGGCGGTGACGCGACTCCCATGCCTCTTGGTGCGCGGTGCGGAGCCGGCGCAACTTGAACGCAGCCTGATTGGCGCGGTGGTGAATCGACGCGCTGAACTGGAGCGACAGGCGGTTGCACTAGAGCGACAGATCGCCGCACTCGCGCTCGATGGACAGGGTTTAGATGCGCTGATCGGCGCACTCGCCGCATTTATTGGACGCGCGGTGGCGCTGGAGGCGCGCGGTGGCGCATCGCTCGCCGTGGTTGCGCCGGCCGGTCTCCCTGGAAGCGCCGCAGCGGCGAAGGCGGTCTCGCGCTACTTGGGGAAGCATCGCGCCGAAGGGCAACGCATCCCACTCCCCGCGGTTCCTGGCGCGCCAGACACGGAGCGACACGGCGACGGCGAACGCGCGGAGGATGAAGAGTCGCCACTCAGTGATGACGCTGATGAGCGACCAGGTTCTATTGTCCTGCTCGGTGATGAGCCGGTTGGTGAGCGCGACCGCATTGCCTGTGAGCACGTGGCGCCACTCCTTGCGCTAGAAATTGTCCGCGTTGCGGCGGAGCTGCCGGCGAACGCAGGACGCGGTGAGACGCGGACACTTCCTGTTGAGGGACCGCCATGGGTGGCGATTGCGGCGCGCCAACCGCGACCGCATGAGGCAGATGTTCCGGCGTTGCGCCGTGAACTACGACTCCTCGCCGGTCCGCGCCGCTTCATGTTGCGCGGCAGTAACGAATCACTCGAAGTGCGCATCATTGCGGTTGCGGACGCCTCAGATCCTGGCGCGCAAGAGATCGCCAAGAAGATTGCGAAGCGACTCAGTCGGCCAGTCGCCGTCTCTAAGCCGTTTACCGATGCAACGGCGCGGCCAGCGGCGGAGGCAGAAGCGCGCGACGCGCTGGAGTCACTTGAGCGTCGCGTGGGTGGTCGCAGCGGAAGTGGCGGCGCACAGGTCGTGCGCGCCGATCTCCTCCCCGCGCATCGACTCCTTGGCGCGGTTACCGCCATTCCAGATGGGCGTCGCCAGGCGCTGGCGCTGCTCGAGCCGCTTCTCAACGGCACTCCTGCCGCGCGGAAGCAGCGCATCGCCACACTTCGCGCAATTTTGGACACGCCCGGCGCCGCGGAGGCGAGCAGCTCGCTCGGTGTGCACCGCAACACCACCGCGTATCGCGTCAAGCGCATTGAAGAGATCACTGGCTGGGATCTCCGTGAGCCAGATCTTCGCCTTGCCCTCTCACTAGCGTTAAGAATTCTTGATGCTGAAGGTGGCGTTGAGGTGAGCGGGTAGCCCTTACCTGTTCGCGGCACTGCCGCTACGATGTAGCGATGCGGCTGAAGTTGAGTGACCGAGCGACCCTCCGCGTTCTCGCCGCCGCCCTCCTGAGCGTGGCGCTCACCCTCCCATCGG
>CAJARA010000024.1 GCA_903944295.1 uncultured Chloroflexota bacterium | reverse complement strand
TCCCCACCAACGCTCGTCATCAAGGACCACCACGGCGGCAACTCCGCCGAGCGCCTTCGCAGCGGGGAGGAGGAGCCCGTTGTCTGGGCCAATCAGCACGTCACCGCGAACACAACGAATGGCGATCGGTCGGCGCTGCGTCCCAACGCCTGGATCAACCACCGCCACATGTGCCCCAACAGGAAGATGGACGAGCGACTCAACGAGCGCCTCGGCGCCCGCCTCAACGTCATACGGAGGGATTGCGTGGGTGAGGTCGAGCGTTCGCGCGTCAGGTGTCATCGCCAGGACAACACCGGAGAGGACGCCAGCAGAGGGATCGCGCAGCCCGAAGTCAGTCATGAAGGTGACTAGGCGCAGGCTCCCCTGCATTGGACCGAGCGGATCAGACATGCAGCGGAGTCTACCCCCAGCGCGCGAGTTCGGCTTCCAAGTTGAGCGGCAGGATGGCCGCGTGTTCTGCAAACTCGCCCCACGCCGATGCGGGGACACGCCACATAATCTCGAACTCGTTGCCGTCTGGATCAGCGCCGTAGAGGCTCTTACTGACGCCGTGATCGCTCGCCCCAGTAAGTGCGCCAAGTTCACCAAGCGTCTGCGCCGCTGCAGCGAGGTCACGGATGGAGCTCACCTCCCAGGCCAAGTGGTAGAGCCCAGTGCTGCCGCGTGCTGCGCGAGGAGCATCCGGGCCCACCTCAAAAAGTCCAAGATCATGATGGTTCTCCGTGGTCGCGGATCGCATGAAGATCGCCTTCCCAGCGAACTCCTCCCCCGCAATCACAAATCCGAACGCCTTCGCATAGAACTCCGCCGCCCCCTTTGCGCTACGCACATAGAGGACGGCGTGGTTCAGTCGCGAGACGCTAAATCCACTCACTCAGGAATCTGCTTCCCAATGAAGCGCTGCACAGCGATGTACGAGGTGAAGTGCAAGATTGCGTACGCAATCCCAATCCCACCACGGAAGTCGTTGTACGTTGTGTCTGTTGGGTTAAACGGCGAAATCGGCAGATTCCCTGCGCCAAGCGCAAGCGGTGATGTGAACGAGAGGAGCAGGATCGCAAGCGAGATCCCTGCCCAGCGCTTCCGTGCACCAGCTGTGGTGAATCGGCTCGCCACGATCGCCGCCGCCGCCGTTGCCCCAACGGAAGCGAAGAGCACCCCACCAAAGAAGGTGGACTCACCGAGCGCTGGCACAAGGCCAATCAGCGATGCAGCGGCCCAGATGACGCCATTAAGTACGAGCGCAAGACCCGCACTCTTCGCAAACGCCGCGCGCATTAGAAGCCGATCTCCTCAGCAACAATCACCACGTCGATGCGGCCCGGCTGTTCGCCGTGCAGGGTGAGCGTCTTATTGATGGCACTATTCACGCCATAGGCGGCCTGCGCGCGAGTGTCCTCAAGTGGCAAAGTGTACGTCTCAATCCGCTCGTTCGCCTCAGCAAGATCCTTGACGATCTTCTGTGCACCAACAACAAAGACCACGTGGCCTGCGCCATATGCGTAGGCGGGGAGCTGTGATCCCGTCGCCGATGCAATCACCAACTTGCCGTCTTCAGTGACGGCATGCACGCTGCCTGCGGCGAATGCTGGCGCGGAGCCAATGGCGCGCATCTGCGCACCCTGGGTGTTGCGGTCCAGCGCGTACATCGTGTCGCGCAGGCTCACATATGGCGCAGCGTTCAGCGCCTCAGTGATCCCCGTCGCGTCGAGCGTTGCAGAGGTGTACGTGAAGACCTCTGATCCGGCTGGAATGAGCTTCAGGACCGCCTCTTTCGCGGCGGCGGCGTTCGGCACGCTCTGTGCGGCGAAACCCTTTGCGTTGAGGGCGGCGACCGCCTTCTCGATACGAGCCGCGTCGGCCACCTGCTTGAATCGTGCTGCTGACATTGCTTCCTCCTTGTGGTCTTCCAACCATATCTGCCGCCCGCCGTTGATACGGCAGATCGTTGCATGCGCAACTATACCCCTTGACGCGGATGGTTGCAAGTGCAACTATTGCAACATATGGCAACAGAGCAGCTCCCCAGCAAAGAGATCACCGAGCTCTCCGCAATTCTGGGGAGCGATGCGAGCACGCTCCTTGACCCAGTTGTTGCTCGCGCCTGGATCGCCTTCCTCACCGCCTACGGTCGAGTAACGCGCGCGCTCTCTTCGGAGTTGATGGATTCGTCAGGGATGAGCCTCGCCGACTTTGACGTGATGGCGCAGCTCGCACGCGCGGGCGAATACTCACTACGCATGAGCGAACTCGCAGATGCGGCACTCATCTCAAAGAGTGGACTGACGCGCCGCGTGGATCGACTCGCCATCAATGGCTGGGTGACACGTCGCCGTTGCACGGAAGATGGCCGCGTCCACTGGGCAACACTGACACCACTCGGCATCAAGGCGTTTCGCGCCGCAGCACCAGGTCACCTGCGCGCCGTTGCACAGCGATTCGGCGCATCGCTCCCTGCGAGTGAGATGGAGCGCATCACTAAAGACTTGATGAAGATTGCCGCAGCGAACGCCGAAAGGTCGCGCGAAGCGATCTAGGCGGAGAGCCTACGGGCTTACTGCCGCTCGGACCTGTCGCTGAATTCGCGCAAGGAGACCGGTTGCTCCGCGCATCCGAAGCGGTGAGACAAGATCGGTGATCCCTAGCTGAAGTGGGGCCGATGCGGAGACAGCGAGCACCTCTTCTGCGGTGAGCCCATTGAGTCCGAGCTGCATGATGCTGGCAAACGCGCGAGTCGTTGGTGACTCTTGCGGGGCCGTGGCATGAATCTGCACCGCGTCGTTGCTCACCTCTGTAATTGCATAGAGCGGGGACTGGCACTCTTGCACTCGTTCCATAAGATCAATCTGCGCGGCGTACTTTTCAGGGAGAGGTTGCAGCCGATCTGCGTACTCAAGCAAGAGCTCGAGTCGCATCTCGCGTGGCGTATCGGCGAAATCGGCGGCAACCGCGGCGAGCCCTGGTGGGAGCTGCGCCGCGGGTGTCTCCGACATGTCGTTCAGGTGGACGCGCTACTCGGCGCCAACAGCGATCGGAAGCCGAACGGCGTTGCCCCACTCCGACCACGAGCCGTCGTAGTTTCGGACGTTCTTGAAGCCGAGGAGATAGGTGAGCACAAACCAGGTGTGGCTTGAGCGCTCGCCGATTCGGCAGTAGGCGATCACATCATCGTCCGCTGCAAGCCCCTTCTCGCCCTCATAGATGGCGCGAAGATCGGCAACTCCCTTGAACGTGCCGTCATCATTGGCGGCTCGCTTCCACGGGACGGACTTTGCTCCTGGGATGTGGCCACCTCGGAGCGTCCCCTCCTGCGGGTAGTCGGGCATGTGTGTCAGCTCGCCGCTGAACTCCTGCGGTGAACGGACGTCCACCATGCAGCCCTTCGCGCTGAGATGCTCGAGCACCTGCTCGCGGTAGGCGCGCAGCTCACTGTCGTTTCGCGGGGAGAGTGGGTAGCTTGTGGCCGCGCGCGTCGGGACCTCTTTGGTCATCTCGCGACCCTCCGCCTCCCACTTCTGGCGGCCACCATCAAGGAGGCGCACATCGGTGTGGCCGAAGAGGCGGAAGACCCAGAGGGCATATGCCGCCCACCAGTTCGACTTGTCGCCGTAGAAGATCACCGTGGTGTCACGGCTGATCCCCTTGCGTGACATCAGCGCCGCAAAGCCTTCAGGACCGACGTAGTCGCGGCTCACTGGATCATTCAGATCAGTATGCCAATCCACCTTGACGCTTCCTGGGATGTGCCCCGTCTCGTAGAGGAGGGTGTCTTCGTCTGACTCCACCACCACGATGCCGGGTGTGTTCAGATTTGCGGCGAGCCACTCCGTTGAGACGAGTGCGCCTGGGGTGGCGTATTCCTGAAACTTCGCGGTTGGATCGAGAGGTACCTTGCTCATTTTACTTTCTCCTTACCTGCTACTTGGGGGTTGAAATAAACCTCATAACGATCTGGCGCGATGCGAGCGTCAACAGATCGACGGTTCGCCCTCAAGTGCTCGGAGCTGCGTGCTGGTCATGAGAATACGATACCAGAGCCCCCCTCTGATTCATTAGCCGATCAGCGGGAGGAGGAGGCGCCTCGCACCGTCCATGAAGATGCCCACTGCGAATGCGGCGAACATTAACGCTGAGATCAGCGAGACGGCGCGCACCGTGCGGGGTCCAGTGAAACGGCGCGTGGCACCAACAACGCCGGAGAGAATTGCTGAGTGCGCCACTGCAGCGGCACCGAACCCTGAGATGAATGGGATGAATCCCGCAAGATCCGCCGCTTGAGAGGCAATGACGCTCCCGCCCACCGTTGCCGTCCAGAGGATTAGCGTGGGGGAGCCGAGCGCAATGCCAAGCCCGAGGCCAATGGCGCGGATGCCGTTGGCGCGGCGAAGTGGTGATGACTCGTCAATGCTTCCCCCGCGTGCTGCGTCGCGAAGTGCGGCGGCGGCGAACCAGCAGAGGGCGGCGCTTCCGCCGAGCCAGAGGATCCAGGCGGCGGGTGGCCAGGCCAAGAGCGCGCTGACACCGAGTGCGCCAGCGCAGGCCCAGATGAGGTCGCCAATACAGGAGCCAAGTCCAATCAAAAAGGCGGGCCACGCGCCACGATCAATGGCGGTGCGCACGATCATGACGTTGACCACGCCGAGTTCAATGTTGATGGAGAAGGCGAGTGCGGCGCCGAGGAGGAAGAGTTCCACGGGCGCTATTCGGACTCGATGACGCTCGTTGGGGTGTTGTGCGGATTGCTGTGCGCGGCGGGGATGACGCCGAGCTTTCCGGCCTTGTAGTCCTCAAACGCCTGAACAACTTCATCACGTGTGTTCATGACGAATGGCCCGAGCCAGGCGATCGGTTCGCGAATCGGTTCGCCACCCAAGATCAGCACGTCCAGCGCCGGGGTGCGCGCATCTTGTCGTTGCGCCGCCTTGATGATGATGCGATCGCCTGCGCCGTAGACCGCGAGCTGACCGGACTCGATCGCGACGGCCTCGGCCCCAGCACTGCCGCGTCCAGAAAGCGCATACACCAGTGCGTTGAAGTCGGGTCGCCACGGAAGGTCAAGCTCAGCGCCAGGTTGGATCGTGGCGTGCACGAGTGCGATCGGTGTCTGCGTGGAGCCCGGTCCCGTTGCGCCAGCCACGTCACCCGCAATGATGCGCAACAGTGCGCCACCATCAGCAGAAGCGAGCAGCTTCACCTCCTTTGATCGGATGTCCTGATATGCAGGCGGGGACCACTTCTTGGCGCTTGGAAGGTTCACCCAGAGTTGGAATCCGTGGAAGAGTCCGCCGCTGACAACGAGGGACTCAGGCGGGGTCTCAATGTGCAAGATGCCGCCGCCGGCCGTCATCCACTGCGTGTCGCCGTTGGTGATCCGGCCACCACCGCCGTTACTGTCACGGTGATCAAAGATGCCATCAATGATGTAGGTCACCGTCTCAAATCCGCGGTGCGGATGCCACGGCGTCCCCTTCGGCTCGCCGGGCGCATATTCAACCTCACCGAGCTGGTCGAGCATGATGAATGGGTCGATCAAGTTCAGCGGCGCGCCCATAAAGGCCCGGCGGACGGGGAAGCCTTCACCCTCAAAGCCGCTCGGTGCGGTGGTGAGTGAGACCACAGGTCGCGGCTTCTCTGTGAGCAGGTCGGCAACGCTCGCGCGCGGCAGGAGCGTGATGTCTGGCACCGTGATCGCTGGCATGGCAACATCTTAACGGATTGGTTGCAGTGCGTACTATGCTCAGAGGGCGGCGCACGATGCGTGCGCCCGTTGTTGGAGGTGAGTCCGTGGATATCTTTACGGCGGTCAAAACTGTTTATTCCAAGTACGCCACATTCAGTGGTCGCGCGAGCCGTGCCGAGTACTGGTACTTCTTTCTCTTCACGATCATTGCCGGCGCAGCACTCAGTGTGATTGATCCCACCCTTGCGTCGGCGTTCAGCATCGCTAATTTCTTGCCGAATATTGCCGTCGCAGTTCGTCGACTTCATGACACAAACCGGAGCGGGAAGTTGATTATCGCCCTCACTCTCGTTGGAGTTGCCCTCTTATTCGTCATCATCGTTTCGTTCGCTGTGGGCCTCTACGGGGCTGTCAGTGACGTTTCAGATGCTGCAACCGGAGGGGGCATCGGATACCTCGTAGGTGTCGTGCTATTCGTTGCACTCGCGATTTACTGGATCTATCTGATGGCGAAGCGAGGAGATGAAGGGCCGAATCGATTCGGCACTCCGAGCTGACGATCAAGCACAAGAGATAAACATGGGCGCTCTGCTCTCACGCCTCCGCCTCGCCGCAGATGATCCGTTTCGTGACGCGGATGTGCGTCTGCTGTTTGGCGCACAGGGGATCAGCATTCTCGGATCCCAGGTCTCACACATTGCGTTCCCGCTGATTGCGGTTGATGTGATCAGCGCGAGTAACGGTGCGATCGCACTCTTGGAGGCTGCATTTCTCCTCCCCTTCGTCTTCTTCAGCCTCCCGGTTGGTGCGCTGCTCGATCGACGCACGCGACGCCCTGTGATGGTGGCGATGGATCTTGTGCGCACAGCGGCGCTGCTGTTGATTCCACTCAGCTACGCAATCGGCGCCCTCTCAATGCCCGTCCTCTACCTAACACTCTTCATCATTGGCACCGCAACGCTCATCTTTGATGTTGCCACCCAGTCGTATTTCCCCGAACTACTTCGTGGACCTCGTCTCGCCGTGGCGAATAGCCGCCTGATGGTGGTTGACTCTGGCGCAGGCGTCGTTGGCCCGCCGATCGCCGGCGTGATTGTTGGACGGCTCGGAGGCCCTTTCGCTGTCCTGATTGACTCACTCAGCTTCCTTTGGAGCGCCTTGCTGCTGCGCAGGCTCAAACACACCGAGACCCCACCAGTTGTAGATGCGACCGCGCCAACCTCGCGGCTGCGCGATGAGATTCGTGAGGGGCTCGCCTGGGTGCTGGGCCACAAGCACCTGCGCGGCAATGCCACCGCCGCGCTCCTCTTCAACTTCTTCGGCGCAATCGCAAACGGTGCGGTGATGATCGCCTACGGTCGGCGCGAACTGCTCTTGCCGACCGAGCTGCTCGGCTTCATCTTGGGTGCCGGCGTGATCGGCCTGCTGATCGGATCATTCGCCGCTGGTTGGATCGCGGAGCGCATCGGCGTTGGCCGCTCGATCATTCTTGGCGGATTCTTGATCCCAACGATGCCATTCGGCCTTGCGCTACTCAGCGCGTCAATGGGTCCGCTCGTCATCACACTTCTTGCGATCGCCTCACAGGTGGTTGCATTTTTCGGTGCCGCGATTTTCCACACCAATCAGGTGACATATCGACAGATCGTGACGCCGAAACACCTTCTCGGCAGAATGAACGCCTCCATGAAGTGGGTGATGCTGGTTGGCATGCCACTCGGCGCTGTTGTTGGCGCCGTCATTGCCGATACCTTTGGTTTACGCGCGGCACTCTTCGCTGGCGCGGTCGGCATTATCGTGGCGCCGATTCCGCTGCTGCTCTCCGGAATCTCTTCCGTCGTGCGTCAGCCGGAGCACGCCGAGGAGTAGGTCAGCCTTCGTGCAGGTCAGCCCCCGCGCGACGCTCGGATCAGCTTGGCGTAGGCGCGACCAGACTCCTTGATGGTGCGCTTCTGCGTAGCGAAATCTACGTAGGTGTAGCCGAAGCGCTTGTCGTAGCCGTACGCCCACTCGTAGTTGTCCAGCAGCGACCAGCCGAAGTAGCCGCGTAGATCAACACCCGCGTCGAGCGCCTCAGCTGCGGCGGTGAGGTGATCCATCAGGTACGCCTCACGCTCTGGGTCGTGGACGCCTCCATCCGCAGCAATCGTGTCTGGCCACGCTGAGCCGTTCTCCGTGATGTAGATCTTCGGCGCCTTCCAGTGGTCTTTTAGCTTGATCAGGAAGTCACGCATCACGCCAGCGTTCATCCCCCAGCCCATGTCGGTCTTGGGGCCATCAATGTGGTTCCAGGTGGTGCGTGCGCCGTCACCCGTTGGATCGTCGCCGATCTTCGCCGGGAAGTAGTAGTTAAGACCATGCCAGTCCAACTTCTCAGAGATGATCTTCATATCGTCTGATTCGATCGGCATCTTCACGCCGGAGAAGTCGATCGCCTCCTGCGGGTAGGTGCCGAAGTAGAGCGGATCGTGGAACCAGCCGCTATCGGTCATATCGTGGCGGCGCACCGCCTCGCGATCCGCATCCGAATCGGTCGCTGGGATTCCGGGCCCTACATTCAAGACGATGCCCACCTCAATCTTTGGCGCTGCGGCGCGCATCGCGCGCACCGCCATACCGTGTCCGAGCAGAAGGTGATGCGACGCGGAGAAGGCGGCCTGCACGTCTTGAATCCCTGGCGCCATGTCGCCGCTCAGGTGACCGAGCCATGCGGAGCAGAGCGGCTCATTCAGCGTTGACCATCGCGTGACGCGGTCGCCGAGTGCGCCGAGGACGATCCCTGCGTAATCGGCAAACGCTTTTGCTGTGTCGCGCGCCGGCCAGCCGCCGCGATCCTGCTGCGCCTGCGGCAGGTCCCAGTGATAGAGCGTTGGGAACGGTTCAATGCCCGCTTCGAGAAGTCCATCAACGAACTGCTGATACCAGGCGAGGCCCTTCTGGTTCACCGCACCGGTGCCGTTCGGCAGGATGCGTGGCCAAGCGATAGAGAAGCGGTACGCGGTGGCGCCGAGTTCCTTCAGGATGGCGATGTCTTCGCGCCAGCGGTGATACGAATCAGTGCCAGGCTCGCCGTCTTCGCCGTTATGCGTCTTCCCAGGAATCTTGGCGAAGCGATCCCAGATCGACTCACCGCGTCCGTCTTCTTTGGTGGCCCCTTCAATCTGATACGACGAGGTGCCGAAGCCCCACGTGAAGCTCTTTGGGAATCGCTTGGCGAGTGCCGCCTGGTCTACCATCTGTTGCCTCCTACGTGAGGGTGGTTCGCCTCCCTCTATAGCGGGCACGGTAGACCTCCCGCCCCGCGCGGTGTGCGGCGTTCCGTCAGGCGCGCCGAAGACGCGTCGCGCCGTACGCACGCACTGCCGCGCTGGGGGGTAGGGGCGACTAGGCTCCCCGCATGACACACCAGAGCGCGCCGATTCGAATCCCGTCACTCCTCCCTACGCCAGACGTCTTTAGTTGCCGGCGCATCCTCGTCATTCAGCCGCACTACGACGATGCCGACATTGCGGCGGGGGGCACCCTTGCGGCGCTCGTGGATGCTGGCGCCGAGATTCGGTACTGCACGATGATGGACGACTTGGTCGGCGTGATTGACGAGTCACTTAACGATGAGGCTGCTGCCGCATCCCTACTACGCGACCAGCGCGCGGCGGCGAAGATCATCGGCATTCAGGAGTTGACGCACCTCAACTACCCAGACGCGGGGAACTGGAGCCGCTTCGATGTGCGCCCCGACCTCTTCCGCGAGATTCGCGACTTCCGACCAGATGCAATCTTCGCCGCCGATCCGTGGCTGCGCGTTGAGGCACATCGTGATCACTGGGAGGCCGGCTCCATCGCCGCCGAAGCGGCGATCCTCTCTGGCATTCCGAAGCTCGCCTCAAGCGACGCCGCGATTGACGCACTCTGGCGTGCAGCGAAGCCGAACGATGCGCGCGCTGTTGCCTTCTTCTACACCGACGAGCCGACCACCTTCTCGCCGATTGACGCCACCTGGGAGCGGAAGGCGGCCGCCGTCTCTGAATACCACGCGCAGTTCACCGACGACGAGTTGCCACAGTTAGTGAAGACGCTGGACGCCAAGGCGCAGCTCGTTGCGCGTGTTGGCGTGGAGGCTGGCCTCCTGCCGGCAGGAACCAAGCGCGCCGAGCCGCTCAAGGTGATCGACCCCCGCGCCCTTCACGGCGCGCGCTAGCCGTCCTGCCAACTTTATGGGGCAGGCGTACAATCGCGGAGATGCGTAATCCAATCGTGCTCCTCCTGACCCTCGTTGCGGCACTGAGCGTCGCTGGGTGTCAGGCAGCCTTCCCCCCTAATGCGGCCACCTTCGAAGGCCTCCTCATTGAGGACCTCTACAAGCTAGTTTTCGTCATCGCCGCGATCGTCTTTCTCCTCGTTCAAGGACTGGTGATCTGGTCGGTCATTCGCTACCGCCGCAAAGCCTCCGATGTTGCGCTTCCGGCCCAGACTCACGGCAACTTGGTGCTGGAGATCGTTTGGACAGTCATCCCACTGGTGACGGTCATCGGGCTCTTCTTCGCCTCATCCCAGGTGCTCGGTGTTGTTGATGCCCGTAAGCCAGAAGAGGTTTCGGTAAAGGTGGAAGTCGTTGGATATCAGTGGCAGTGGAAGTTCGGGTATCCCGATGAAGGCTTTGAGATTTACGGAACGGCGCAAAACTACCCTGAGCTCGTTGTTCCAATTGATGAGCGAATTGAAGTGACCCTCGTGGCGCAAGATGTCAACCACGGGTTCTATATTCCCGAATTTCTCTTTCAGCGCGACTTGGTCCCTGGACAGGTGAATCACTTTGAATTCACGCCAAACAAGCTCGGCACATTCGCCGGCCAATGTTCTGCCTTCTGCGGGCTCCTCCATCACGCCATGGGATTCTCCGTGCGCGTCGTGACGCGCGAAGAATACGACGCGTGGCTGACCGAGATGAAGCCAGATCCTTCTGCGAGTACGTCTCCAGCACCGGACGCTGCCGATCTCTCCGGAACCGTCAAGGAGTGGAGCATTGAGCTATCCAGCGCCACAAGCACATCAGGCGAGGTATCAATCGGATTGACCAATAGCGGGACGGTACCCCATGAGTTCATTGTCGTTCGCACAGACCTCACAACGGAAGAGCTGCTTACAAAGGTTGACTCGGCATCAAATCGACTTGACGAAGCGATGCTTGATGCGGCTGGCGAGCAGTCAGAGTTTGCCCCAGGCGAGGTCAAGCTGTTGACGCTGGACCTGTCGCCCGGAAAGTACATTGTGCTCTGCAACATCGCTGGTCACTTCTCTAATGGGATGTACGCGCCGCTCGAGATCTTGGCAAACTAGGCGTTAGTGAGGAGGGGTATATGGCAACCGCAGCAGCTCGAGTCACCGGCGCTCAGGGATCGAGAATCTACGACTACCTAACGACAACCGATCACAAGAAGATTGGAATCCTCTACACCATCAGTTCGTTTATCTTCCTGGCGATCGGTGGACTTCTTGCACTCGGTGTCCGCACGGAGCTTGCTCAACCGGGTCTGCAGTTCATGGACGAGTCTGTCTACAACCAACTCTTTACGATGCACGCATCCATCATGATCTTCTGGGTGATCATTCCGTTCCTTGCTGGCATCGGAAACTACATCGTCCCGCTGCAAATTGGAGCGGCAGACATGGCCTTCCCGCGCATCAACGCGCTCAGCTTCTGGATGATTCCATTCTCTGGACTTATCGCCGCATCAGGATTCTTCTTGGGTGGTGCGGCTGACGCTGGCTGGACGGCCTACCCGCCACTCAGCAGCATCACGTACAGCCCTGGCCCTGGGATGAATTTATGGATCATGGCCGTTGTCCTCGTTGGCACGAGTTCCATTCTTGGCGCGGTGAACTTCCTCGTGACGGTCTTCCGCATGCGCGCTCCTGGCATGACGCTCTTCCGCATGCCAATCATGGTGTGGACGATCATCGTCACAAGCGTGCTCGTCTTGATGGGGACGCCAGTGCTCACAAGCGCACTGATCATGCTCTTTGTGGATCGCAACTTTGGCGGGAGCTTCTTTGATCCAACCACCGGCGGTTCAGCCATCCTCTGGCAGAACATCTTCTGGTTCTACAGCCACCCTGCGGTTTACATCATGGTTCTCCCGGGGATGGGCGTGATCTCTGAGATCATCCCGGTATTCAGCAGAAAGCCGCTCTTCGGCTATCGAGCATTCGTGTTTGCCACGGCGGGGATCGGCGCGCTTGGATTCTCAGTCTGGGCACATCACATGTTCACGACAGGGAGCGTCTTCCTACCGTTCTTCTCGGTCATGACGTTCCTCATTGCAGTTCCAACTGGCGTGAAAATGTTCAACTGGATCGCCACGCTGTGGCGTGGACAGATCACACTCAAAACACCAATGCTTTTCGCGCTCGGCTTCCTCTCAATGTTCCTTATCGGTGGAATCAACGGAGTCTTCAGCGCGTCGGTGCCGGTTGACTATGCAATCCACGCGACGTACTGGATCGTGGCGCACATTCACTACGTGCTCTTCGGTGGATCGTTCTTGGCGATCATGGCCGGACTCTATTACTGGTTCCCAAAAATGTCTGGAAAGATGCTTGATGAGGGGCTCGGGAAGCTGCACTTTGTGATCGCGATGGTTGGCCTTAACCTCACCTTCCTACCGATGCACTCCCTTGGGCTCATGGGGATGCCGCGGCGTATTGCGGACTACTCGCCAACCGCTGGCTGGAATGATCTCAACCTCGCCGCAACCGTTGGGGGATTCCTCGTTGGGATCAGCACCCTCCCGCTCCTCTGGAACATCTTCATCTCGCTGCGAAACGGGAAGGATGCAGGTCCAGATCCGTGGGAGGGGAACACGCTGGAGTGGGCGACCTCATCGCCGCCTCCGGCCTGGAATTTTGATCGGCTCCCCGCAATCACATCCGAGCGTCCGCTCTTTGACGCGCGTCACGGACGATCAGGAGGCGACCATAAATGAGCCTCGCCACCGCAGAACAGAACACGCCTGAGGTAGTGAGCGGCCACGGTTCGTCCGCCCACGGCGCCGCGGGGCACGGAAAGAAGGGACTTGGCAATCCGGTTCTCGGGATGCTGCTCTTCATCGTTTCCGAGATCATGTTCTTCGGGGGTTTGTTCGCCGCATATTTCAGCTTGCGCACATCTGCAGCAGTCTGGCCACCAGAAGGTAATGAGGCATTCCTCCTGCATGAGGAGGCACTCTTCCCTGCCATCATGACCCTGCTTCTACTCATCAGCTCGCTGACCTGTCAGATCGCTGTGTGGCGCATCCGCCGCGGTGATCGTGCGGGCATGAACCGCGCGCTCTTGATGACTGTGGTGCTCGGCATCACATTCCTCATCGGCCAGGCGTACGACTACACCCAGCTTGGTTTCGGCGTGGCTGACGGAACGTTCGGTGGAACGTTCTACATCCTCACCGGATTCCACGGAGCTCACGTGCTCGGAGGCGTGCTCATGCTCGGAGTCTGCCTCTACCGCGGCGGCCTCGGACAATTCTCTGCACAGCACCATGACATGGTTGAGGCAACGTCAATCTATTGGCACTTCGTTGACGTGGTCTGGGTGTTGCTCTTCTCGCTTCTCTACATTATTTAGGAAGGGGACGATTGAGCTCCAGTAGCGAACGGATCGCCTGGCTCAACGAGCAGTACTCCCCAAGTCGCACCGCACACGATTTCAATGGCAGCATCCAGTTGTACAAGGCTGGGACCGATGCGGCTCGCGCCGCGATCACGGGCAAGCGCCACCGCGTGCTCGCGTATGGCGCACCTCCATCCAATCGCATTGAGTGCTTCTTGCCGCGCACAGAGGGTGCCCCCGGTGAGGCGGTGAGAGGTGCGGCGCGGAGAGGTGCGCCGATCTTCGCCTTTCTGCATGGTGGCTGGTGGCAGGATCTCTCCATTGATTACGCCGGCGCACCAGCGGTAGCACTCACCGACGCTGGCGCGATCTACGCATCGGTCGGCTACACGTTGACGCCAGCAGTTGGACTTCGCGAGATTGTTGCTGAAGTTTCCGCCGCACTCACGACGATCGCCGCGAACGCAACAGGGATGGGGGGCGACCCAAGGCGCATCGTGTTGGCGGGCCATTCGGCCGGCGCACACCTTGCCGCAACGCAACTTACTGCGCTGGCCCCAGAGGCTCCTCGTTATACGGCTGCAGGGCTCCTCCTCATTGGTGGTGCGTATGACCTTGGACCGATCGCGGAGAGCTACGTGAACGAGAAGGTGCGCATGAGTGAAGCGGATGCGACGGCACTCTCCCCAGCGCTGCTGGCGCCACTCCACGATGTGCCGGTGAAGATTCGCGTGGGCGCAGAGGAGCCTGAAGAGTTTCACCGCAATGCGGCGCTCCTCCTTGAGCGCTGGGCGCCGAGCCTCAGCGCGATCGACAGCACCACCCTCAGCGGGCG
>CAJARA010000023.1 GCA_903944295.1 uncultured Chloroflexota bacterium | reverse complement strand
GGCAACGCGGGGCAGCGCTGCCTCGCCGGATCGGTCCTCACTGTGGTTGGTGAAGCACGTGAACTGCTGCTGCCGAAGTTGGTGGAACACGCGGAGACGATCAAGATGGGCTTCGGCCTTGACGAAGGTGTCTCACTCGGCCCAGTGATCCGCGGTGACGCGCGCGAGCGCATCCATCGCCTCGTTGATGAAGGGGTCGCCGCCGGTGCCAAGATGATTCGCGATGGGCGCGGCACGGGCCCAGCCAAGGGCTTCTTCGTTGGCCCAACATTGATCAGCATTGAAGAGAACTCACCGCTCGCGCGCGAGGAGGTCTTCGGGCCCGTCCTCTCCGTCCTCTACGCGAAGGATCTGGACGAAGCGCTGCGCCTCATGGCGGAGACCAACGAGTATGGCAACGCTGGCTCCATCTACACCGCCTCCGGGAAGGCGGCGCGTGAATTCAAGCGTCGCGCTACCTCAGGGATGCTCGGCGTCAACGTGGGAGTTGCGGCACCGATGGCCTTCTTCCCCTTCAGCGGCCGCCGGAAGAGCTTCTTCGGCGATCTGCACGCCACAGGACGCGACGGGGTGGAGTTCTACACCACGAAGAAAGTGATCACCACCCGCTGGTTCTAGCTCCCGCTGGCGTTTGCCTGTCCGCAATTAGAGCAGCGCGACGAGCTCCTGCACCGCATCGGCCGACTTCTTGAAGGCGGCGCTCTCCTCTGGAGTCAGCGTGATCTCAATGATCCTCTCAATGCCGCTCGCACCGATCACCACTGGCACCCCAACGTAGAGCCCCTGCACGCCGTACTCGCCTTCGAGATATGCGGCGCATGGGATCAGCCGGCGTCGATCGAGCAGGATGCTCTCCACCACCTCAAAGGTTGCTGCCGCAGGTGCGTAGAAGGCACTCCCCGTCTTGAGGAGCTCAACGATCTCTGCCCCACCACTTCGCGTCCGCTTCACGATCGCCTCAATGCGTTCGGCGCTCAGCATCTCTGGGAGCGGAATCCCGCCAACAGCGGAGTAGCGCGGGAGTGGGACCATCGTGTCGCCGTGTCCACCAAGGACGAAGGCGCGAACGTCTTCCACGCTGACCCCCGTCTCCGTTGCAATGAAGTGACGGAAGCGCGCCGAGTCGAGCGTGCCGGCCATGCCGATCACGCGCTTCTTCGGGAAGCCCGACGCCTTCAGCGCAACGTGGCACATTGCATCAAGAGGATTCGTCACGATCACCAAGATGGCGTCCGGTGAGCGCTTCGCCGCCTCGCTGACAACGCTGCGGACGATCCCCGCGTTGGTGTTGATGAGATCGTCACGGCTCATCCCTGGCTTGCGGGCGATGCCGCTGGTTACCACGATGATGTCGGAGCCCTTCGTATCGTCGTAGTTATTCGTTCCAATGATTCGAGCGTCATGCCCCATCACTGGCGCCGCTTCGGCAAGGTCGAGCCCCTTCCCCTGTGGAAGCCCCTCAACGATGTCAACAAGGATCACATCGGCAAGGCCCGACTCGGCGATGCGCTGTGCGGTGGTGGCGCCAACATTCCCTGCGCCAATGACGGTGACCTTGCGTCGCTGAATCCCTGCCATATCCCCTCCGCTCTCGCTTCTACCGCTTCCTAGATCCTACGCCGCTTCGGCTTCGCCGTCGTGCGCGATTTCCTGCGTGCTGGCCTGCGTGCTGTGGCAGGCGCCGCCGCTCGAACACGCGCTGCGGCGATCAGCAGCGTGGCCAGCAGGATGCTGCCCATCACAAGGTACGCCGTAGGGACGCCGCCCACCTTCCAGTTCTCCAAGCGCAACCCTTCAAGGAGGAGGCGCGTCACCGCGTACCAGGCAATGGCGGAGAGGCCAATGAGCCCTGGCGTCACGCGCTTCTTGAGCCGCTCACCGAGCGCTGGAAGCAGCAGGGCGCCAGCAAGACCAGAGAGCGACTCGTAGAGGAAGAGCGGATGGAATCGGGCACCTTCACCGATCGCGCTGCAGCTGGTTGCAACGGTGCGATGCGCGCAATCAATAGCGAGCCCCCACGGGAGATCGGTGGGGAGACCGTAGAGCTCCTGGTTGAACCAGTTTCCCCATCGTGCGATCGCCTGCATCACCAGAATCGCGGGGCCGGCCACATCAACCCAACCCCACGGCGCCTGGCGCCAGCGACGCAGCAGGATGGCGAGCGCGGCCGCACCCGTAATGATGCCGCCTGGAGCGCCGAGCCCTTCGTACGGTGGAATAAGCGCGCCGATGAGATTCGCCGAATAGCGGTCCCACGCGTCAACAATGTGATAGAGGCGGCCACCAACGAGTGCGGCGATTGAGATGATGATCAGACCATTCGCAATCAGATCAGCATTCAGCTTACGACGCTTCGCCTCACGCACCATGAACTGATACGCAACGAGAAGGCCAACGGCGTAGAGGAGCCCATACCAACGGATGGCGAGCGGGCCGATAGAGAAGAGAATGGAGTCTGGCGGAAGTGGCAGCATCTAGACGTTCACGCCGATCAGGCTGCCGACCAGATAGGTGATCGCCGCAGCTGCCGCGCCAATCCCCAACTGCCGCGCACCTGAGTAGAGCGCAGAGCGCCCAGTGAGGAGACTCACCGCCGCACCAACGCCGAAGAGGGCAAAGCTGGTGAGCCCAATGCTCACCGTGAGTGCCGTGCCGCCAGTGAGCAGAATGAACGGGACGAGCGGGATGAATGCGCCAACGGCGAATGCCAAGAATGAGCCGATCGAAGCACCCCACGGCGAACCGAGCTCCTCAGGATCCAGCCCCAGCTCTTCTCGAACCAGGGTCTCAAGCGCAATCTTCGGATCAGACATCAACTGCTTTGCAATTGCCGCGGCCTCAGCATCTGGGAAGCCACGGCTGTGATAAATCGCGGCGATCTCCTTCTCCTCCTCTTCAGGCATCGCTTCAAGTTCGGCGCGCTCAAGTTCAATTTGACGTTCAAGCACTTCGGTCTGGCTTCGCATGGAGACATACTCCCCCGCCGCCATGCTAAACGCGCCGGCAAGCAGTCCCGCTACGCCGGCAAGCACCACAAATGATCCTTGCCCGGTGGTAGTTGCACCCGCAATGCCGAAGACGAGCGCCGCGTTGCTGACCAGGCCATCGGAGATGCCGAAAATGGAGGCGCGCAGCGTCCCGCCCCCACCTGAGCGGTGCCATGGCTCGCGCGCCTGCGTCTCCGCTACAGCAGCGCGATGCGCGCCAACACCTTTGGTTTTATGTGCCACATCAAGGTCGCGCCAGATCTCCGCGTGCTTCGCCTCGTCTTTTGCAATCTCGTGAACCTCGGGGACATCAGTGTGTGCGCCGTAGACCTCCTCTTCGAAGCCCTCCAGCGCCTTCACCATATCGCTGACAGCGCGTGTACCGAAGATACGCGCGAGGACCGCAATCTGTCGCACGCGCCAGCTTGGACGCGCAGCAACCGGCGGATGTTCACCGAGCGAGATGAGCTTCGCCTCCCAGATGGCGGCATGACGGCGCTCGCTCGCCGCAATAGATTCAAATGCGGCTTTCCGCTGAGGATCCTTCTCGAGCAGAGCGAGCCTGTCGTAGAGGTAGATCGCATCGCGCTCTAAGGCGAGCCCAGCAAGGCTTGCGGCGCGATCTTTGATCTCCTGCATCTGCCCTCCCGCTTCGCTACGTGGCCCTATGCTACCCCGCGAGCGAGCGTCTCACCCCAGCGCGCGGCAGGATGCGCAGCTGCTACCCGGCTGATTACGGGCGTGGCGGTGGGGAAAACTAGTTTGGTACGTATCCAGTGGACTGGCTCATCCTGAAGCCCTGTCCTGTCGGCCCCGTCGCCGTGACGCGCACTCTCAGGTAGAAGCCACGGTCGGCAGCCTTCACCGTGTACGTCTTTGAGGCGGCCCCCGTG
>CAJARA010000022.1 GCA_903944295.1 uncultured Chloroflexota bacterium | reverse complement strand
GACGACCCAGACCTGATGGATGAGCCGCGCCTGATTGCGGCGCAGTGTGGTGGGGTCACCATCGCCAGTGTCTATGTGCCGAATGGGCGTGAGGTTGCGAGCGGCTACTGGCGGGCGAAGCTGCGCTGGATGGAGGCGCTCGCGCTTTGGTCAGGAGAGACACTGAACTCTTCGCCGCTCATCCTTGGTGGCGACTTCAACGTTGCCCCAACTGATGCCGATGTTTGG
Source organism: uncultured Chloroflexota bacterium (assembly GCA_903944295.1). Lineage (GTDB taxonomy): Bacteria > Chloroflexota > Limnocylindria > Limnocylindrales > Limnocylindraceae > Limnocylindrus. The sequence goes on along the minus strand of CAJARA010000022.1, from coordinate 2,516 downwards.
GATCCTGCGGCGCTGGCTGGCGCCACGCATGTCTCGCCTGAGGAGCGCGCCGCACTCACCGCCATCCTGGATGCGGGAGTGGTCGACACCGCCTGCGCGCTCGCCCCCACGGGCGAGCCGCCCGCATTCACCTGGTGGGATTATCGCGGCGGCGCCTTCCACCGTGGCCACGGGATGCGCATTGATCACCTGCTCGCATCGCCAAGCGCCGGATCGCTTCTCTCGTACAGCGTGGATCGCGATGAACGAAAGGGGGCGCTCCCCTCAGATCACGCGCCGATCACACTCACGATCCAGCCGTCGCGATGATGCGCGCATGAAGACAGAGCAGCTCCGCGCACGAACAGCAACCTCTGCTGCAGAGTCACTGCCGCGCGCCGCGGCGCTCCTACGTGCTGGCGGCCTTGTCGCCTTCCCCACCGAGACGGTCTACGGACTCGGTGCCAACGCGCTGGATCCGATCGCAATCGCGCGCATCTTTGAAGCGAAAGGGCGACCAACGTTTGATCCGCTGATCGTCCACATTGCCGATCGCGCCGATCTCTCGCTCGTCCTCTCCCCCGCAGCACTCAAAGATCCACGCGTCGCTCTTCTTGCTGACGCCCTCTGGCCGGGACCACTCACGATCGTCGCGCCTGCAGCACCACGCATCCCAGGACTCGTCCGATCTGGTCTCCCCACTGTTGGCGTCCGACTCCCAGACCACGACCTTGCGCGCACGCTGATCCGCGCCGCCGGGACACCGATCGCCGCGCCGAGCGCGAACCTCTTCGGCCAGCTCTCCCCCACCACGGCGGAACATGTGCTGGAGCAGCTCGACGGACGCATTGATGCGGTGCTACTCGGTGGCGCAACGCGCGTCGGCGTGGAGTCGAGCGTTGTCTCGCTCGTCCCTGGTGAGCCAGCGCGTCTGCTCCGTCCGGGCGGCGTCCCGCGCGAAACGATCGCCACACTCCTCGCGCCGTTCGGCCCGCTGCTCGACGCACCGCTCGACGGCGTGAACCCGGCTGGCGCACCAGCCGCAGCACCGGGGATGAGCGCATCGCACTACGCGCCGCGCGCGCCGCTTCGCATCGTTGACGCTGCTGCGCCTGATCTTGTGGGCCTCACTCACGTTGCACTCCTGGCGCCGGATGCGGAGACGCTAGCTGACCTCCGCACAGCGGCGGCTGGGATGCAGATCGTTGCTGAAGCGGCGCTCAGTGAGTCGCTTGATCCCGTTGCGGCGGCGGCGAAACTCTTCGATGCCCTGCATAAGCTGGACGCTGCCCTTCGTGACGTGGCACCTGGGAAGGCGGCGATCCTGAGCACCCCGTATCCTGAGCCGGGACTCGGGCTGGCAATCGCCGACCGACTCCGCCGCGCCGCAGCGGCGAACTGAAGCGAGGAACCATGACCACACCGCGCAGCAACTGGATCGCCGAGGCAATCAGCGGCGACGCGCTGCGTCGCTTCCCACAATCCATCCTTGGACAGGCGATCTTCGCCGTTGGCCTTTCGCTGATGGTGAATGGCGGGATCGGACTCCCGTCGTGGGAGATCTTGCATCAGGGCCTCGGCTACAAGCTCGGCATCACCATCGGTCAGGCGGCGCAGTTGAGCGGCCTCTTCGTCATCCTGCTCTGGATACCAATTCGCCAGACGCCAGGACTCGGCACCATCTCCAACATCGTCGTCATCGGCTTCGTCATGGACCTGACGCTGAACGCCATGCGCCTGCTCGGCGTGCCGGCGAAAGAGGTGCTTAGCCAAGACCTCCCTGTTGCGGTTGCACTTACCGTGATCGGTACCGCGCTGGTCGGACTCGGCTCCGGCATCTACATCGGGAGCGGCAACGGCCCTGGTCCACGCGACGGGCTGATGACCGGCTTCCACCGCCTCACCGGACGACCGATCTGGATCGTGCGCACGATCATTGAGATCGTCGTGGGCATCATCGGCATCTTGCTCGGCGGAACATTCGGGTTCGGCACGATCTGGTTCGCCTTCACCATTGGGCCACAGGTGCAGTTCTGGCTCGCACGCGTTGACCCTTCAGGGCGAGCGAAGAAGCAATCGGCGGCGAGTAGCCGCCGCTAGCGCGGCAGCATCGCGTCGATCGCGATCGCCGCAAAGATCACCGTCAGATAGGTGATTGAGAATCGATAGAGGCGCGATGCGCCGCGTAGCAGCCCTTCACCGAGCACCTCGCTCCGCAGGCGCCATGCGCGGAAGAGGAAGAGTCCACCAAAGATCAGCGCAACGGCAAGGTAGACACTCCCCATTCCCGCAACCGCCCAGAGGATGAGGCTCATTGTCACCAGCAGGATCGTGTAGAGCCAGATCTGTCGCGCCGTCTCCGGTGCGCCGGCGGTCACTGGAAGCATCGGCACACCAGCGGCGGCGTAGTCAGGGCCGATCCGCAGGGCGAGCGCCCAGAAGTGCGGCGGCGTCCAGTAGAAGACCAGCGCGAAGAGGAGGATCGGCGCCAGGGTGAGATCCCCCGTCACCGCGGCCCAGCCGATCACTGGCGGCAG
>CAJARA010000021.1 GCA_903944295.1 uncultured Chloroflexota bacterium | reverse complement strand
TGGTTCAAATCTTTACACTGGCTACTATCACATGTCCAAAATTCTGGTTTCGCCTGGACAGAAGATTGCACGCGGTCAGCAGATCGGAAAAATCGGGGATACTGGATGTACCACCGGTCCACATCTTCACTTCTCTGTTTCGCGTGGTTACCCACTTGCGAGTGGATCAACTTTCTACAATCCGGCACGCTTCCTCCCGTAGGGCACGTGTTTCTTGACGTTGTAGAGCTTCATCTCACCGCTGGGCGAGGTGGCGATGGCGCCTCCACGATGCGGCGTGAGTCGCACGTACCGCGTGGTGGACCGGACGGAGGCGACGGTGGGCGTGGCGGAAGCGTCTATGTCTCCGTAGACACTGGCCAGACCACGCTGCGCGATTTTGAGCAGAAGCGCTTTCTTACCGCAGGAGACGGTGGGAACGGTGGCAACAAGAAGTCGCACGGGAAGGCGGGGAGAGATCTAGAGATCGGCGTCCCGCCTGGTACCGCAATCTTTGATGCCGAGAGTGGCGATCTGATCGCCGACATCGTCTCGCGCGAGCAGCGCGTGATGATCGTCAAAGGTGGGCGCGGAGGTCTCGGGAACGCGCACTTCGTCACCTCAACGCATCAGGCACCACGTCACGCGCAGAAGGGTGAGCCTGGCGAGGTGCGCGCCGTGCGCTTTGAGCTGCGTCTGATCGCCGACGTTGGGCTCGTTGGCCTCCCGAACGCTGGCAAGTCCACCACACTTGCTGCGCTCACCGCAGCACAGCCGAAGATTGGCGACTACCCGTTCACCACGCTTGAGCCAAACCTTGGCGTTCTTGAACTCGGCCTAGAGGATGGTCGTCGCCCAACCGTTGCCGATCTCCCAGGGCTTATTGAAGGTGCATCGATGGGGGCTGGACTTGGCTTCGCATTCTTGCGTCACGCCTCACGCACGCGCATTCTGGTCCACGTTGTTGATGCCTCCGCCGCTGACCCACTGCGCGACGCAGGGATCATTCGCGACGAACTCTCTGCGCACAACCCTGCACTCCTTGAGAAGACCACGTTGATCGTCTTGAACAAGATTGACCGCCCCGGTGTTCATGAGCGACTCGCCGAGCTACAAGAAGGGTTCGCCAAGCTCGGCCTCAACAGTGTCGCCTGCTCAGCGCTTGGCGGCACCTTGGGTGAGGGTGTAGGCGCGCTCCGTAAAGAGTTGGCACGACTCCTCCCTGACGCCGAGACGCTCTCGCTTCCAACCGAACCTGCTGGTGTGGTGGTGCATCGCATCGATCCGATTGCAGTCTCTGGATTCGAAGTGAGCCGAGAGGGTGACGCCTTCCGTGTTCGCGGGAAGGCAATTGAGCGCTTGGTGCATCAGACCGACTTTGCGCGCGATGAGTCTGCCGAGCGCTTCCATCATGAGCTGAAGCGACAAGGGATTGAAGAGGCGCTCCGCAAGGCTGGCTGCCGCACTGGCCACTCCGTGCTGATTGGCGACCTTGCGTTGGAGTGGGACGACCCAGATGACAGCGGCCTCTTGAACGCCGCCGATGCCGCAGACGCTGCCGACCTAGATCTGGAAGAGATTGGCGAAACGCTAGAAGAGGCGGCAACCGGAAGTTCGGAGGGGAGCCAGTGAGCAAGATCGGCGTCCTCGGTGGAACCTTCGATCCGATTCACGACGGACACCTTGCGCTCGGCCAGGCCGCCTGCGATCTACTGAAGCTTGACCGCGTCCTCTTTGTGCCCGCTGCGCGACCACCGCACAAGGTGAACGATCGCGTCACCGACGCAGTGATTCGTTGCGAGATGGTGCAACTCGCCATTACGGGGAACCCACACTTTGAGTTGAGCCGTGCGGAGCTTGATCGTCCAGGCCTCTCGTACACGATCGACACGCTGCGCGATCTCGCCGCTACTGCCGAACCTGGGAAGCCGCATGAGCTCTACCTGATCCTCTCGGTTGAATCACTCCTCGGCTTCCATGAGTGGGAGGACCCAACTGCGATCCTGGACCTCGCTCGCGTTGCCGCACTTCCGCGACCTGGAACACCAACGCCGGATCGTGCCTGGCTGACGCGCCACTTCCCTGGACGCGAGGATCGTTTCCTCTACCTTGACGGCTTCCACCTCTCCCACGCGAGCCGTGAGCTCCGTGCGCTTGCGGCGCGTGGGCGCTCGCTCCGCTATCTGGTTCCTGGTGCCGTGGCTGACTACATCAAGAAGAGCGGCCTCTACCTTGATCGACCAGAACTCGTCTTGAAGCGACCGATTGAGCCTGACGACATCCCAGTTGATCCAGCAACATGACCACTCAGGTAGGCTGAGCTGGTGATTCAGAAGCAACGCAGCATTGAGCCCCACGATCTTGCGCGGAAGGTTGCCCTCCTAGCCGAAGATAAGAAGGCAGCCGACATCATCGTCCTTGACGTTGCTGGGCTCACCACGGTCGCAGAGGCTTTCGTCATCTGCACTGGCGGCTCTGAACCGCAACTCGCCGCGATCACCGCGAACATCGTTGACGGTCTCGCCGCAGAGGAGATCACGCCGTCGCACCGGCATCGCGCGCCGTCATCCCACTGGATCGTCTTGGACTACGGTTCCGTGATCGTGCACGTCTTCACGCCACCAGAACGTGACTTCTACAAGCTGGAGCAGCTCTGGTCGTCTGCAAAGGTGCTGCTCCGCATCCAGTAGGGGGCTTGTTCAGTGAGCGCCTAGCCGATTCGGGCGGCGCTCCATCGCGTGAGCGCCGGACCCCAGGCACGCTCACCATCACCCTTAGAGACCGCGTCAAGCTCCACAAGCCCGGTGATCGCATCGGAGATCTCCCGTGCACTCCAGCGCCGCGCCGCTTCAGCGAGCTTCCCAGCGGGGAACTCGTGCATATGGAGCTCTCGCGCCACCTGACCAATCGACTTCCCCTCTTCAATGACCGCACCGTGAATCTGTGCGAGATCCCGCATCTTGCGGTGGAGCGTCGCCACCACCATCGGCCCGGGCTCACTGATCGCGCGACCGAGATGTCGGGCGGCGAGTGGGCCACTGCGCGCCACGATCGCGTCCGCAAAGGCGAAGAGTGATCCAACCCCACGATCGGCAACGAGGAGCTGCACCGCCTTCAGCGGGATCGTTCCTGTTGGCATAGCAAGCATCAACTTCTCAAGCTCAATCGCCGCTGTCATCCTCATCCCACTGCGATCAAGATCTGGCTCACGCACCTCTGCGCCGAGCCGCTCAGCAATATCTTTTGCCGCATCGCCAGCGATCTCGCGCCCCGCCGCTTGCGCACGCTGCAAGATCCACGACGCAAGCTCGCCAGGACCAGGTGAGATGCAGCTCAGCACCGCGCCGCCAACGTCCTGTACCAGGAGGCCAAGTTCGCCAGGGCCATCAGGACGTGCAGCGCGCAGGTTTGGCCGACGCGCGCGTTGATCAACGAGCGCTACTGCGTTGCCAGGCGCGATGTTGGCGAGTGCGCTCGCAACCCCAGCGCGTAGTTCTTTGGTTCGCGCAAGTCGTCCCGCTCCCGCCACCACCATCAGCGAGCCGCCACCGAAGAGGCCGCCCGTTCCCAACTTCTGCGCTAGGTTGCTGAGCACCGCCGCCCCGTCTCCGGAGCCACGCCCCTCCGCCTTCAGCCGTACGCGGTCGGGCGCCCCCATCCCACCCGCAGCAAGCTGCTGCGCGAGCGCATCCACCGCCTCCTCGATCAGGAGGAGGTCATCGCCCCAGGCGAGGAGTACCGCAGGGTTCGTTGGCTTTGCCATGCGCCGATGGTAGCGGCTGGCAGGGGGCAGCCCGCGCTCCCCGTGCGCAGCAGGCGAATAAACGCGGCCGCTGGGACTTGTGCGTCGGCGGCGGTGCCAGCACGGGGTCCGCCCGGCGTGATGCGACCGATCTCGCTTCGTGCTGGTGCAAACGATGTTGTGATAGCCGTTCGGATCTCAATTCGATCTGGCTGTGCAGGATCAATCAGTGCGATGACAGTACCGTCAAGGTCCGTTCTCGCCACTGCACCGCTCCGTTCTGCGAGTCGTTCGAGGGCGGCGGCTGCAGGGTGGCCGTATGAGTTGCGCAGTCCAACGGAGACGATAGAGATTCGAGGATCGACCGCTGCGAGGAGCGCGCGACTAGCCGCCGTTGCACTGCCGTGATGTGGGGATTTCAAGAGATCAACTGGGCTGGTGATCCTTGCGGCAATCCGACGATCCAGATCCGCCTCAATATCACCAGTGAACAGCGCGGAGAAGCCTGGGATGTCAAGGCGCAAGACGATTGATCGATTGTTGAGAGCACTCCCTCCGTCCTCTGGCGCGCGTTCAAGTGCCTCCCTATCTGGCCAGAGCACAGCGAGGTGTGCATCGGCGAGCATGAACCTGCTCCCCGTAGCGACGCTGTGATATTCGGCCCCGCGCGACTGGAGAATCTCGTTCCAACTCCTAGAAGCTGGGCCTCCACCACGGACCTCAGCGCCAAGTACAACCCCGATGCGGTATCGATCAAGAAGGCGTGGTAGCCCAGCGAGATGATCCTCATGTGGGTGGCTTGCAATGAGCACGTCTATCTTTCTATCCCAGGACGGGATAAGGCGATCAAGCTCGGTACTGAGTCGTGCAGGATCAGGTCCGCCGTCAATCAGCATTCTCTTCCCGCGATACTCAACCAAGATTGCGTCTCCCTGGCCAACATCAAGGACGGCGATGCGGAGTTCACCGCGTGGTGCGGCGGCACTGGCCGAGGCGAGGCAGCTCGCAGCAAGAATGCACGCCCCTGCGATCGCTGGGGCCCTTAATCCGCTTCCAGCGTTTCGCTCAACAGGTTCATCAGGTACAGCGCTGGTGCGGCGCAACAGCAGTCCGATGCCGGCGGCGCCAAGCAAGACACCGAGCGGTAGCGTGAGATCACGAGAGATCGTGAAGTCGGTGCCAGGGAGGGTTGACCCGATCTGAGCGATCTGCGCCGCAGCGCCAAAGAGTGCCGCTGCAGGGAGCGCAAGGAGGCTCGGAAGAAGAGCGAGTCCTGTCGGCATGATCAGCGCAAGCTCACCGGCAAGGAGCGCAAGCAGTGCCGCCGCGGTGGCGGGTGCAATGAGCGGGGCGATGAGTAGCGTGAGCGGGATCGACCAGAGCGCCACCCTGCCAAAGAGGGCAATGACGAGTCCGAGTGTTGCCGCCTGAGCTGCGATGCTGACCGCGATGTCTTCGGCGAGGAGATTCCATGTCCTCTGCAGTGGCGCTGGCAACCGTGAGCCAATACGAAGTGCCGCAGCCGACCAGCTCGCACTCTTTGCGAGAAGGCCAGCTGTGGCGAGTGCCGAAAGGCGGAACCCAGCGTCGTACGCAATTGCAGGATCAAAGATGAGGAGGGCAACTACAGCGTGCGAAAGGGCGACCGCCCCCGCACCCTTGCGGCCGCTGGTTTCGGCGAGCAGCGCCGCCGCACTCATGACGCTCGCGCGAATTACGCTCGCGCTTGCGCCAGCGAAGAGACCATAGATCAGCGCGATGCCAATCAGTGACCAGCGCCTCCTCGTCAGCGTGAAGCGTCGTAAGGCTCTCTCTGCCACCGCCATAGTGATGGCAACGTTCCATCCAGAGAGCGCCACAACATGGCCAAGCCCGGTCGCGGTGAACGCGTCGGCGAGCCGCTCGTCAACGCGCTCTCGAAGTCCCACGACAATCGCGGCGGCTAAACCCCCTGCTGGTGCCGGAATCATGCGTTCAATGTCGTCGCCTATGCGCCCACGTAACCACTCAAGCGGGCTCCCTCGTCCAGTAAGCGTCACACCGTAACTCTTTGCCGTAGCTTCGATACCCCGAATCCGCAGCCTCTCCTGCGCCTCGGGGGCTAGGGCTCGAAACTCAAGGTCTGTCGTGATGCGATCGCCAACTCTCAACTGAGGGTTCGGCGGCGCTTCAACGACTATGCGGAGCCCATCAGCCTCCAGGACAAAACGCTGCGTGCCGCGAAGCGGGGCAAGCAGCGAGCGCACCTCTCCTGAGGTAGAGACCACCCCTTCCGGGAGATGGAGTGAGGTAGTTGGTGGAAGCGGGAGTCCACCAACTGCAACTCGAGCCGAGATGAGAAGCGTCCCAAGTGCCGCGGCACGAGCTCTCGGAGCGGTGCCTCGCTGGCCTCCGAGAAGCAGCATGAGATAGAGGCCGCAAAGCGCAAGCGCCGCGCTTTTTAGAGGCTGTGCTGGCAGCGGCAGAAGGAAGAGGTGCGCTGTTGCGATCGCAGCGCACGCTACGACTCCAGGCCTCCCGCCGAGTGATGCCCCAGTGATGTGCGGCCGATCTGTTAGCCCGTTGATCACGGGATGACGAGTGCGCGGATTCCCTGCAGAACACTCTCACTGATGATCTTGAGATCTCGTAGGTCTTCAACTATTACGAACGGCTTCTCTTTTCTCGCAGCGATGATCTTCGCCGCGGTGGCTGGTCCAATCCCAGGGAGTGTGTCCAACTCCTCTGCACTTGCCCGATTCAGGTCAATCTTCCCTCCAGTTGCGCTACTCCCACTAGCGCTGTTCGTCGCACCAGATGATGCAATCTCTGAGGCAGATGAGTAGAGTGGGCCGCACTCAACTCCAGTGAGGCCGAGTAGGAGCCGGTCGTCTCGTGTTGGGATTCGAATGGCACCACCGTCTTCAAGGGGCGCAGCTAAGTTGAGGCAGAGTTCAACGCGAAGTGGATCCACGCGCTCTCCCCATCCTCCAGCGGCGCTCACTGCGTCGATGAGCCGTGAGCCTTCTGGCAGGGAGATCACGCCAGGCTGGGTAACACCGCCACTGACCTCTACGCGAATCATGTTTTGACCAGATGCTCTGGGTGGCTCTGAGGTGACTACTGGTTGTTCAACGATCTCTACAGCCTGCGTGGTGTCCGTGAGCGTCACGGTGAGTGCTGCGACAAATAACAGCGCTGAAACTGCTATCAGCAGAATCCTTGGAGGTACTGAAAATCTACCGATCTGCATGCCAGGAGAGTGACAGCGACTGTGTACCTACGAATTACTGAAGTGCGAGTAGCTAGGGAACTTTCGCTGTCGGCTTGCTGAACCAGAGTGCAGAAGATGTAGGGGCGGTGGCTTTGACGCGGACGCGAAGGTAGGAGCCGCGGTCGGATGCGGTTGGGGTGTATGAAGCGCTCGTTGCCGTGGCAATCGCCTTACAGCCAGCTGGCAGCACCTTTGGCGTGTTCTGCTTCGCTGTGTTGCAGCGGAACCACTGGTATGCGTACTTTGGCGTTGGGCCGTACGACCAGGTACCACTGCTCGCGGAGAGTGGAGTTCCGAGGGCTACCGTTCCGGCAACGGTTGGGGCGGTGACTCGAGTGAGTTGTGCGAGCCAGGCGTTGAGGGCGGCAGGGCGGGCGGTGATGAAGCTGCTCGCAGCCACCTGTGCCGCCTTCGAAGCGGTTGGGGAGGTTTCATCTTTGGCGTCGGTGGCGATCTTGGAGGCGAGGGATGTGTGGAGCGTCGCTGCGAGGCTCGCAAGTCCGAGTGCGCTGGCCTTGCTGCGTACATCGCGGAGCGCTTGCACGTACAACGCGCGGCAGGTCGTATCTGTAAGGCAGCGCTTGAACAGGAGGCCCCCATCTGGGTAGCCGAAGCTATACGGCGCTCGCTTATCTACGCCACCAGAGAAGATCTGATCGATACCCCACGGCAGCATCTGGAAGCGACCATCCGAATCACTGTGCAGGTAGTAGTTGCTGATTGAAGGGCTTGAGTAGCCGTCCCAGTTACCGATGTATCGCTCAACCGCCCAAAAGCGTGTCATCTGCTTAAGGTCTGCGGCTGCATTGACGCGTGCGTACCAGGTGGCGGCTGGTTCCTGCGAAGCGGCGAGGAGCGCGGCTAGATCATCGCGGTCGGTGAGTGAGCCAACGTCAACTTGGTAGTGCGCGTTGTTTGGATCTAGGGGGTTACTTTGCGAGCCAAGACTTCCCTCATAGAGGTGCTTGGATCCACCAACCTTGTCCCGCTTCTCTAAGGCCACGCTATCGAGCGACTCAACATTGAGATAGAGACCATACGGCACGCCGTTCACCCAGACCTGGGCGTAGCTGGTCCTTGGCGCAGCAATTCCCATTCCTCGAAAAAGGGCGTATCCAACCGCTTCGTTGATCTTGGAGCGATCTTGAACCATGTTGTTGAGGGTCATCCTCTTAATGCCGAAGACTCGCTGGAGTTCGTTCGGGAATTCGAGTCGGAGGGCGGCCTTGGCGGGGAAGGCTCTGAATGAACGGTTCCCCTTCAGTCGCAGTTTGATATCCCAGGCACCAAAGCCAGAAGTACCGCCAAATACCTCGGTACCCATGGTCAGCTTGAACGTGGCATTGACGTAGTTCTCAACGCCGATTGCGCTCAAGGTTGTGTCGGTGCTGAGATCTATTCGTACGATCTTTGACGTCTGAAAGAGCGCCGCAGCTGGGTCCCCAGTCGCAAGCGTTAGCGCAGAGGCTGGGCGCGGCGTGAGCGAAAAGAGGAGCAGCGCAGCGAGCGCGAAGGTTCCAAGGCGCCGCCGCTGTGTGTTCATACTGAAACGGTAGACCTTGTGCGGCGACCAGTCCAGGGCGACCGGAGCGCTCGTGTCCAACGATTGGATGGCAGCGTTGGATCCATCGCGGCAAGACTCGTTCCAAACTTCGAGAGCCTAATCGGACGGAAACCCATCCTCCAGAGCGTGCGATCTGCAACTGTTGCCACAGAGCGCGACTTGGACTCAATGATGGCGAAGCCTTCCAGACTGACACGCTCACCAGAGGGGGTTGTTGCATAAAAGCCAGTGTCGATTGTGAGCCGTGAATCTCCCGGCAGTAGCAGAGTGGAGCGCTGATATGTGGTGGTGAGGGTTGGCTCTAGGGCGGTCTCCCCGCTTGTGCCGAGGACCTGGGCGATGAAGTCACGACCAGAATCGTTTAACTGGCCGCTTGAGTTGGTTGGATAATCGAGCCGACTCTTGATGGTCCTGCCGCGTGAGCCTCGGAGCTTCACCTCTAGGACGCAGTCCCCAGCATCCATATAGGTTCGTGTGCGAACTTTGAATGCATGGCGTCGTCGGCGCGCAGCGGCAAGATATGACTGCCCGCCGGGTGTGTCGAAGTAGATTGATTGGTATGTGAACGAGCGTTCGCCGTTGATCTGCAGTGCGAGCGCGTCGCTGGAGACTGCTGCCACAAGCGAGGCTGCAACGCTGACCGGGACCAGGTACTTGCGCTCCCTTCTAGAGAGGAGGGAGGCCTCCCCTTGAAGTCCGATGAGCTGAATGGCAGGGAGTGCCGCCACCGCCGCATGAAGCGCGGCTACTTCGGTCAAGCGCCGTGCTCCTGCCCCGTGCTGGTTCGCTGTTCATAGCGAACCTCAACCACTGTGGAGTCCTCAATGAGATCGGTGCGTCGTACGCGAATTTGGTGGACCGTTGCGCCGAGCAGCTCTTCAAGTCGGGCGCGGAGCACCTGCTCGTTGGTGATCGCTTCATCAAGCGTGACGACCTGGACCCGGTAGCGACCAAAGAGTCGAGGGTGGTCTCCGATGGCGAGTCCGATCAAGATGATCGCCATCAGCGCAACGGTGATCCAGATTGGGCTAAGCGGGAGCGCTCCAACTAGCCCTAGCGTCATGGCGGCAAGGTAGTAGGCGATCTCTTGCTGATCAAGCTCCGCTGAGCGGAGGCGCAGGAGCGAGAGCACGGCAAAGAGGCCGAAGCCAATACTGATCGTGGTCTCCTCCGCCACAAGTGCACTCGTCACGGCGATAAGGCCAAGGTTGATCATGAGGTACGCGATCACAAGGTCGCGGCGGCGGTGTCGTGGGAAGTACAGCCCGAAGACAAGGATTGAGATCGCGATCAAGTCCAGGCCGATGCCGAACAAATTCATAGTTCGCGGATGGTATCACGACCCTTTTTCGCGCACGCTGAAAGGGGCTAGATCTTCTCCAGTTGTGGCTTCACCTCTTCAGCAAAGCGGATCAGGGACTCCTCATCGTGCGGGGTAGAGAAGCCTGCGATCAGGTGCTTGTAGCCGAGTTTCACGTATGGGGCGAGCTGCTCCACGATCTGGTCGACGCTGCCCACCGGCTGGTTCTCCCAGAGTGGTGAGATGCCGTTTCGGCCAAACTGCGCTTCGTAGATCTTCTGCGCCTCGGCAGGGTTGTTGCGGATGACCATGTTCCCTACGCCAACGGTGCGCTCAATCTCGTCTGGGTTGCGGCCGACGGCGGCGCAGTGCTTCAGAAGCACCTCTTCCTTATGCGCAACCTGCTCTGGTGTGCCGCCCACGTTATTGCCGTCGCCATACTTCGCCACGAGCTTCAGCGTCACCTGCTCACCGCCACCGCCGATAAAGATCGGAAGGTGCTTCTGCACTGGCGCTGGAAGGTTGCGAACGGTCTGCGACTTGTAGCGCGGACCGGTTGCGGTTGGCTCGGTGCCATCCAGCATGCCACGCATGATTGGAAGCGCTTCGCCGAGCCAGCGAAGTCGCTCAGGAAATCCGTCGCCAAAGTTCAGACCGAAGTGCTGATGCTCCTCTTCGAACCAGGCGGCGCCAATGCCGAGGATGGCGCGACCGCCAGAGATGTGGTCGAGCGTGGTGGCGAGCTTGGCGGTGAGTGCTGGCTCGCGGAAGGTGTTCGCGCCGACCATTAAGCCAATGCGGACGTTCTTGGTGGCTTCGGCCCAGGCGACGAGTGTGGACCAGCCTTCAAAGATCGGACCGTTCGGATTGCCGATGATCGGATAGACGTGATCCCATGTCCAGAGGTTGTCGTAGCCAACGCGATCTGCCGTGACCGCCATGGAGCGCATGGACGCCCAGTCGGTGAACTGTGGCCAGATGAGTGCGCCGATCTTGACCTTCTCGTTCACGATGAACCTCCTGCTATCCGACGATGTTGATGAGGCGTCCACCGGCGTGGATCACCTTCTTCACGGGTCGACCCTCAAGGGCGATCTTCACCTTATCGGATGCGAGTGCGAGTGCCTCGATTTCCGCCTCTGTTGCGGTGGCGGCGATGGTGAGCTTGTCGCGCAGCTTCCCGTTGACCTGGATTGGGAGTTCGCGCGTGCTGTC
>CAJARA010000020.1 GCA_903944295.1 uncultured Chloroflexota bacterium | reverse complement strand
GGGCCTTGCGCCAATCTTGGTTGAGCAGATCTTCGACATCATCAAAGAGATCAACTCGCGCGGCACCGCCGTACTGCTCGTTGAGCAGAACGCGATGATGGCGCTCGGCATTGCAAACCGAGGCTACATTCTGCAGATTGGTGAAGTCACACTTGAAGACGATTGCAAGAAGCTTGCTTTGAATCCGAAGGTGAAAGAGGCCTACCTCGGCGTCTAGCGCACTGGTTCGTTCGTCGGTTGGCCCGCCAGCTCTTCAGTAGCTTCAACAACCACCGCAGCGCGACGGTCGGCAAGATCAGATCGCTTCAGCTTGTTGAAGAGCCCCTTCCCGTCGCTCCGCTCTGCGAGCTCGTGCGGCATCCTGCCAGCGCTGAGGCCAAGGAGTCGCTGATGCGCACGAATGGCGCGGGTGAGTCCATCAAGATGGTTGCGCGGCTTGGCGCCGCGCTCCCACCAGAGGCCGTCAATCACCAGGGCCGCTCCTGCGCCGCGCGCATCTCCCTTGTCGCGGCGTAGTTGGATTCTCCCAACGAATCGGTCGCCTGCATGGATTGGCAGCGTGTAGGGGCCGTACTCGCGCTTCCGCTCTGGGGTGTAGATCTCCCAGCGGTAGTGGAAGTTGTAGAGCGCCTCAAGACGCTTTCGGTCGTGGATGAGCGGATCGAGCGGCGAGAGGAGCGCCACGGCGTTCGGATCCGCTGCTGCGGTTCGTGTTCCAGTGGTGGCGCGCACCGCCGCCTCCAGAGCAAAGCGCTCGGCACCTGGAATACGCCATACGCCAGGGAGCCCTTCGATTTCAATCTCATCAAGTGCGCCGCGAGCGGTGAGCCGACTCACCAGCTCCTTGCGTTTCAGCGGCCAGTCGTTCTGCACCCAGACGCCGTTCGCTGAAGCGAGACCTAGGTCGCGATGTCGCGCCAAGAAGGTGTGTTCGATCTGTTCCTCTTCGCTGACGCGCCGCTCCAAGACGTTGCGGGGGACGAGTCGCTCGGCAAGGTCGAACCAGCGGATTGATCCTTCGCGTCGCGCCAAAAAGAGGAGACCAGAGTTCGCCAGCATCTCAAGCGCCGCGCGGTAGGCGGGGGTTGGGCCCCATGACCAGTCAACGAGCTTTGACGGGCCGAAGTCGGCGGCGCTCAGCGCCCCTTCGGCGGTGATGCGCTGCATCACGGTGTCTGCCCACCGCTTCAACTTCTTATAGGTGCCGTCGCTCCAGAAGCGTTCACGACGCCGATCTGCAGGGCGACGGTAGTAGGGGAGTTCGTTGGTAGGGATGATCACGAGCACCCCGTTGTACTGCTCAATCAGCGCGCGCTTCGCCGGCACCGTTGCGTAAAGGAGTTCATCAACCCAGCGCGGTTCAAACCCTTCGATGCGCGCATGACAGACAATCTCGTGGCTGCGCCCAGCAAGATCAACCGGGTCGAACTGCAGCGATCCAAGTCGCTCAACAAGTGCAAGCACCGATCCACGTCCCACTGGAAGCGATCGCGGCGGGAGGAGCATGTGGCGCTCGGCAAGAAAGCGGCGCGCCGCAACCTTGCTGATGCGCAGAGGCGTACTCATCTGGTTGACTCGCGATGCGACTCGCTGATCACAACCTCGCGCGCGCCAGCGGCGCGGAGGAGGTCGGAATAACTGATCGGGAAGACGTCAAGGTGCGTGCCGCATGCCGCCCAGAGCTCGCCCCACGTGGCGAGTCCGCGATCGGCGAGGAGGGTGAGTGGCGCAGTGCCAGGTAGTGGTTCGTGCCCCAGCGGCGGGATCCCGCCGATGACGAATCCGGTGAAGGCGCGCGCCTCATCCGCCGTTGCACGCCGAACGTGTTCAGCTGCCTCAAGGTTGAGCGCGGCGCCGAGTGCGTTGAGGTCAACGCGATCCGCACCAGAGACGAGGGCGAGGACGCCACGCACGCCATCAGCCCCCTCAACGGTAAAGACGAGACTCTTGACGATCTGACCTACCTGCACGTTGAGTGCTGCGGCAGCTTGCGCAGCGGTTGCTGTGGTCTCCGCCATGGCGTGGGGGGTGACGCTGATTTCAACAGCGCGACCAGCGGCAACGACCCGCTCAACGAATGCGGTGCGCTTCGCCTGATCCATGCGTTAGTGGGCGGTGCCCCCAGCCTTAATGGTGCGATTTCTTGCGGTCACGATGAGTGCAACTCCGCCAACAACGATCGCACCACCAAGGATGATCTGCGGCGAGATCGGCTCTGAGAGGATGAGGCTTCCAGCGATCACTGCGACCACCGGGTTCACATATGCGTAGGTTGAGACGAGACCGAACGGCGCCACGCGCAGAAGCCACGTATAGATGTTGTAGGCGAAAAGGCTGCCAATAGTGACGAGGTAGGCGAGCGCGAAGATGACGTCGGGCTGAAGCGCTTGAATGCTGACCTGCTCCCATTCGCCAAGGAGGAGCGCAACCACGGCGCCACCAACGCTTCCCGCGAGCATCTGGATGGTCACGGCAACGCGCGGATCGGTTGGCGTTGCAGCGCGACGCTGGCTCCAGATGGAGCCACCACCCCAGCTGAGCGGGCTGAAGAGAATGCAGGCGAGACCGAGAGGATCGAGCCCCTCCCCACCAGCCTTTGGCGAGACCAGGATCGCAACACCGATGATGCCTACCGCGATACCAACGGCAGTGAGTGGCGCAATACGATCGTTATAGATAACACGTCCGATGATCGCGACCCAGATCGGAAGGAGCGCAATCAGCAGTGCCGTGATCCCTGATGGGATCGTCTGCTCACCAAAAGAGGTGACGCCGAGGCCGCCAACATTCAATGCGAGTCCAACGATCGCCTGATCGCGAATCTGCCTCCCTGTCAGCGCGCGGAGTGCCGGCCGCGCAACGACAAGGGTGAGGGCGAGCATCGCGATACCGGCGAGGGCGAAACGCATCGCCACCATCGCGAACGGCGGGATCGCTGTCCCAGTGTCTGGGTCAACAACAACGCGGATTGCTAGATAGGTTGTGCCCCACACGATATAGATCGCCAACATTGCCAGCGCAATGGCAATTGTGGATGCCGGTACGAGCCGAGCAGCCTTGTTTGAAGTTCTTTCGGTGGGCATGCGGGGATGTTAACCGAGCGCGATCGTGACCGCACCAGCAAGGATGGTCACCGCACCGGCACCGCGGAGCAGCGCCGTCTTGCGGCTCTGCGCCTCACGCATTCGGAGCAGCCCCCAGCCACTGACGAGGAGAATCGCCGATTCACGCAGCGGGATCACAACGGAGAGTGGCGCAACGGCGAAGGCTGCCATGACCAGCAGGTGGCCGAAGATG
>CAJARA010000019.1 GCA_903944295.1 uncultured Chloroflexota bacterium | reverse complement strand
GCCACGTGATCGTGACCGAGCGTGGCAACTTCCCGTCAGACCTCTACAACCTTGAAGGACTGCAAGGACTGCGCCCAGACCTTGAGATTCGCCAAGCGGCGGCGGGTCAGGATCCGGCGGAGCTACTTGATGAGCGAACGGCGCTGCTCGTCCTGACACAGGTGGATTACAAAAGCGGCCAGATTCGAGATATGAAGCGGCTCACCGATGCGGCGCATGCGGCCGGTGCACTCGCCGTCTGGGACCTCTCGCACTCAACCGGGATCATTCCTGTTGAGTTGAATGCGAGTGGCGCAGACTTTGCAATCGGCTGTGGCTATAAGTATCTAAATGGCGGTCCTGGCGCACCGTCATTCACGTGGGTTGCGCCGCGGCTCGTGGATCGTGCTGCGCAGCCACTCGCGGGTTGGCTTGGGCACAAAGATCCGTTCGCCTTCACGCCAGAGTACGCGCCGGCCCCAGGGATCCGTCGCTTCATCACGGGGACGCAGCAGGTGCTGAGCCTCGCCGCACTTGATGAGGCGATGAAGATCTGGGAGACGATCTCCATTGCGCAGGTCCGCGAGAAGTCCACCCTCCAGACGAGTCGATTTATTGCGCAGGTGGAGGCTCGCTGTGCGGGGCTCGGCTTAACGCTTGCCTCTCCGCGTGACGCGGCGGTGCGTGGCGGTCAGGTCTCGTTCACGCATGAGCAGGGCTACGCCGTGATTCAGGCGCTGATCGCGCGAGGGATCATCGGCGACTTCCGTGCGCCGAACCTGTTGCGCTTCGGCTTCTCGCCGCTTTATCTCAGCTTTGCCGACATTGATCGCGCGGTGGATGCGCTCGCCGAGATTCTGACAACCAAGAGTTGGGACGATCCGCGCTTTACGGAGAAGCGTCGCGTCACTTGAGCTTGATCCGCTGACCGTGTTTCGCTGATAGCTGCCAGCGCACCTCTAGACGACGAGTGCGCCACCCTCAATAAGTGCGGCGATCGCCGCATCAAGTGCCTCGCTGTGTTGATCTGCGGCGCTGTGCGGCGTTGCCGGCGAGAAGAGCGCCATGTTGTGGAAGGGGGTCAAGATGATGCCGCGGTTGAGTGCGTGCAGGTGCAGGTAGCGCTCCATCTCATGGTGCACCGCCGCAGCCGCTTCACCGCCGCTCCGTGGTGCCTCCGGAGTGAAGTGATACTCGGCACGCGCGCCGAGTCGCGTCACGCTCCATCCAACGCCACGTCGCGCAAACACCTCTTCAACGCCATCCGCCCAGCGGTTCGCCCCCGCGATCATCTGCGGGAAGGCCGCGTCGGTGAGCACCTCGCGCAGCGTGGTGCGGATTGCTACTGCTGACAGGACGCTCCCTGAGACGGTGCCGCCAATGCCGCCCGTATCAATCTCGTCGCGTTGCAACTCGCCGCTGATCTTTTCGGCGAGTTCACGCCGCATGCCGTACGCGGCGCCAGGGAGGCCGCCGGCAATTGCCTTCCCAATGACGAGAAGATCTGGGTCGAGCCCCCATGCGGCGGTTGCACCGCCTGGCCCCATCGAGATGGTGTGCGTCTCGTCGGCAATCAGGAGCGCGCCGTATTTGGTTGCGAGCTCCCGGAGCGCCGCGTGATAGCCGGCCTCAGGGAGGACGATGCCGATGTTCGTGAGTGCAGGCTCAATGAGGATCGCCGCTACGTCACCGGCGGCTAGTGCCGCCTCCGTTGCCGCGAGATCGTTGATCTCTACGACGCGCGTCGTGGTTGCAGGGTCAACCTGCGGTCCAGTATTCCCGGGCCGCGTCTGCGCTGCGCCTGCAGCGCCACCCGGCCGCGCAATGGCGAAGGTCTCATCAACGGTGCCGTGATAGCACCAGTTATGAACCAGAATCTTCGGGCGTTTTGTGATGGCGCGAGCGATCCGTAAGACGAAGCGATTCGCATCTGTTGCGGTGAGGCAGAGCTGCCAGAGAGGAAGGCCGAAGCGGCGCGTCAGCTCTTCTGCAGCATCAATCGCCGCCTCAGATGGGAGCATCGTCGTTGCGCCGTTCTCAAGCTGTGCGGTCATCGCACGGACGAGTGCGGCTGGGGCGTGGCCCGCCATCGCCGCTGTATCGCCGAGCGCAAAGTCCAGATAGACCTGGCCATCTGCGTCGGTAATCTGCGCACCGCGCGCGGAGACGGCATACGGCGGGACGGGCGAGGCCCAGCGCTGCATCCAACTCATCGGCACACCACCAAGAAGGCTTTCGCCCGCACGAGCGGCGAGTGCTGCGGCACGCGGGTGGGCGAGTGTGAATCGTTCGGCTTCCGCCGCAAAGAGGGGGGCGAGGCGCGCGTCGCTAATCTTTGGCGCGTTGCCCATTGGCGCTACATCCTGCTGCGGATCGCCCAGAGGTCAGGGAAGACGGGGCGGTGCAGGCTCGCTGCAAGGTACTCAACGCCAGTAGAGCCGCCGGTGCCAGACTTTCTTCCAATCGTTCGCTCCACCATCTTGACGTGGCGGTAGCGCCACTCTTGCAGCCCTTCATCAATATCAACGAGCAGCTCCATCATGGATGCAACCTCACCGCCAGCGCGATAGAGCGTCAGGAGCAGCTCTTGCAATCCTTCGTCACCTGCGTACTGCTCGGCGTAGTCGCGCTTCAGTAGGTGCGCTGGAACGGCGTGGCCGCTCGCAGCAAGCCAGGCGATCACCGTATCCCAGAGACTCGGCCGCTTCGCCGCGGCGTGAACGCGCTCGCGCGCTGCTGCTTCTGGGAGGAGATCGGCGAGTCGCGGATTTCGGACGCCGAGGAGTGCCTCGAGTTCACGGAACTGCGCCGACTCAAATCCACTTGATGTGGCGAGTCGGCTACGGAAAGATGCGAACTCAAGTGGTGTCAGTGTTTCCAGCACGTCAACCTGCGCCACTGCAATCTTCAGGATGTGGCGGACGCGGCTGAGACGGTGTGCGGCGCGCCATGTATCCGCAGCGCCGAGCGCGGTAGCGGCGCCACGTAGTTCGTGCATCGCCTCCTTGAACCAGAGTTCGTAGGTCTGATGAATGACGATGAAGAGCATCTCGTCGTGTTCTTCAGAACGTGGCGTCTGCAGGCTGAGCAGCTCATCAAGGCGCAGATATCCCGCGTAGGTGAGTCCTGGATCTTTCGTCTCTTCACTCTCGCTCATGGGCTGATGCTACGCCTCCTGAGCAAAGCGTGAGGCTCCGTCCCGCCTGGCGGCGAAACGGAGCCCCGTGCGTAACGAGTTTCGCGATTAGTTCGCTGGCATGAAGACGCCGGTCCACACCTGCCAGGCGAGGAGTGTCTTCGCCACGAGCGAGAG
>CAJARA010000018.1 GCA_903944295.1 uncultured Chloroflexota bacterium | reverse complement strand
GCGAGCCAGAAGATATGTTGCTGTTTCACCACGTCACCCTAGTACATCACGGTGCGCGTCAGGTGATGTGGATGATGCGTTGCGTGATAACTCTTCCAGAGTCGATAGTCCACCTGCGGGCTGATCAGTTGCAGCGCATCAGGGCGGAGCGCATTCATCTCATCGGTGAGTCGAGCCACCGCATAGATGGAGAGCGCACGCAACTCAATCTCTTCTTCTGAATCGCGTGGAATCTCCACGCCATGATCAATCGCCTCGGTCAGTGCTGGGGTGAAGGTTGCGATCCCCATTACGCGCAGCGCAACAGGGACGATGTAGTCGGCGAATGCCGTTGCGCGCCACGGATCGCGCAGCGTCTTCTTCCCAACCCGTGCGAGAGAGAGGTGAAGCGACCAGAGACCAAGCTGTGCCAACTTCGCGATCTTCACCTCGCGTCCGCGCCAGAAGCTGACGTCGTTGAATCGCGGAAACTCTACGGGGAGTCGTTCGAGTAGGCCCTCACCATCTGCATAGAGCGCAGGTGCGCATGATGCAGCCCAATGATGCCAGGCGCCCTTGTAGCGATCCACAAGAACTTCACCAACCTGGTTCAAGATTTGCGCACGCTCTGCCAGCATTGGCATCTGAATGTTCCCCTTGAAGATGCGCGCAAGATCGTCGTGCGTTGCGTGTGCCGCCCACTCGCCGGTGAGGAGCGGTTCGCCAGCGCTGATCGCGCGGTGCATGCAGGCGACCATCGCTTCGCTATCTACGTAGGTCACGCCGCGGTACTCCGCCTCAAACTTCACGGAGGTGGTGAAGTCGGTGAAGGCGAAGTTCAGCGTATTGACGAGCATGGTGAGATTCGTGATGCGGTCTGGATCCGGGCCCACATCAAACGGACCAGCCGAGCCGCCACCGATCGGCGCGAACTCCTCGTATGCCATCCAGGCGGCCACGCGGCGGATCGCCTCCTCAGAGATTCGGACATGCTGGCTCGCCTCAACCACGGGCAGAACGGACTGAAGGACCGGGCTCTCCCAGAGCTGGCTCTCGTGCATTGACTCTTCCTCCAACGTGTACCGCGACGCGCCGTGCAGAGAGGGCGCAGAGGCGGCATCATCATCGCAGACCCGCCGCAGATGCGGCGCGCGCCCCGCAGAGGAGTGACATCAAAAGATGAGCGAAGCACGCGTTCTTGTGGTCGGGAGCACCATGATGGATCTCATCGCCTACGCGCAGCGCCTCCCTGAAGTTGGCGAGACGCTCGTTGGCGACCGATTCCAGATGGGCTTCGGCGGCAAGGGTGCGAATCAGGCGGTGATGGCGGCGCGATTCGGTGCTCCGGTCGCCATGGTCAACGCAGTTGGAAATGACGCGTACGGCGCCGCGCACATGGAGAACTTCGTCAAGGAGAAGATTGACACTACCTGGATGCGCACCGTTGAAGAGAGCAGCGGCGTTGCGCCAATCTGGGTTGACGCTAAGGGGAAGAATCGCATCATCATCATCCCGGGCGCAAACAACAGCACCGACCCAGCGATTGCAGAGGCAGCCGTTCGCGAGTTCAAGCCACGCATCGTGGTTGGCGAGCTTGAGATTCCACAACACGTGACGCTCGCCGCATTCCGTGCCGCGCGCGCCGCGGGCATCACCACACTGCTGAATCCAGCCCCCGCCGCCACCCTCAAGCCAGAACTCCTCGCGGCAACAGATTGGCTCGCGCCGAATGAGACAGAGTTCGCCACGATCTTTGGCGGCGAGGCGCGCGGTGACGGCGCGAACGCGCGAATCAAGGCGGCGGCGGCAAAGTCTGGAGCGAAGCTGATCGTCACGCTCGGCTCTGCCGGCGCGGTGATCGCCATCCCAGGCGAGGAGCTGATCAGCATCCCAGCACCCGAGGCAAAAGTTGTGGACACCACGGGGGCTGGCGACGCCTTCCTCGGCGCCTTCGCCTTCGGCCTGGCGAGCGGGCTCGACCCGGTTGAGGCGGCGAAGCTCTCTGTTGCCTGCGCGTCAAAGAGCGTGGAACGCCTTGGGACGCAGAGCAGTTACCTGAGTCGAGAGGATGCGGCGGCCCTCGCCGCGCCATACTTGGCGAAAGGGGGTGCCTGATGGCGGCAACTGAGAAGGATGGTCGGAAGCATCACATCGGCCTGAAGCAGGGCGATGTTGGTCGTTACGTGCTCCTCCCTGGCGACCCTGGTCGCGTGGAGGCGATCGCGAGTCGCTTCGACAACCCGCGCCTGGTGATGCAGCGACGCGAATACACCACCTGGGTTGGCGAACTCGACGGCGTACCCGTTGCCTGCACATCAACCGGGATCGGTTGCCCATCTACGGCGATCGCCGTTGAGGAGCTGCACGACATTGGCGTTGATACCTTCATTCGCGTCGGCACCTCTGGCTCCATGCAGCCGCAGATCAAGCCTGGCTCACTCGGCGTCATCAGTGGCGCGATCCGCGACGAAGGGACGAGCCGCCACTATCTTCCGATTGAATTCCCCGCGGTTGCAGATCTTGATGTGACGATCGCGCTGCGCGAGGCGGCGCTGGCGAGCGGCTTCCCTTCGTATGTTGGCGTGGCGCAATCAAAAGATTCGTTCTACGGGCAGCACGCACCAGAGCGCATGCCGATTGCCGATGATCTGAAGCGACGCTGGAAGGCGTGGATGGCGGGGGGCGCAATCTGCTCAGAGATGGAGGCGGCAACGCTCTTCATCGTTGCCGCAACGCTCGGCGCTCGCGCCGGCGGCACCATGTTGATCCTTGGTAATCCTGAGCAGCGCCCCATGACCGAGGCGGAAGAGGCCGCATGCGACATCAACCGAGTGATCGATGCAGGCGTGGGTGGCCTCCGTCGGCTGATCGCAGCGGATCTCGCCAGCGGGCGACTTTCCCGCTGATCGCTATCCTGAGGGCATGAGCAGCATTCGACGCCACGCGATCACCCTGATTCCTGGCGACGGCGTCGGCCCCGAGGTCGCCCTCGCTACACAGCGCATTCTTGATGCGGCAGCGGCGCGCGCCGGCGTGGCCTTCGACTGGGAGGAGGCGGAGGCTGGCGCATCCGTCTTCTTGAAGGGCGACCAGACTGGCGTGCCGCAGGCGACGCGCGACAGCATCGATCGCACCCGCGTTGCGCTGAAGGGCCCACTCGAAACTCCTGTTGGATTCGGAGAGAAGAGCGCGAACGTCACGCTGCGCAAACTCTTTGAGACGTACGCCAACGTGCGCCCTGCGCGCGAACTCCCTGGTATCCCATCCCGCTACAAGGGTGAAGGCGTGGACATGATCATCGTTCGAGAGAACATTGAAGATCTTTACGGTGGCATTGAGCACCTACAAGCACACGACGTTGCCCAGGCGCTAAAGATCATCACGCGAAAAGGCTCAGAGAAGGTGATTCGCTTCGCCTATGAGATGGCACTTCGCGAGGGGCGCAAGAAGGTCACCACCGCGAGCAAGGCAAATATCCTGAAGCTCACGGAAGGGATGTTTAAGACCATTGGT
>CAJARA010000017.1 GCA_903944295.1 uncultured Chloroflexota bacterium | reverse complement strand
CTTGGGGATGCGTGGTTTCGACGGGAAACCGCACCTTGAGAACGCGAGTCGAGGTTGCTATCAGGCCTCGTTAAACCGGTAGCAAAAAGAAGTACCTGGCAATCGCCAGCCTGCTCTCGCCCTCGCTGCCTAAGGCAGTAAGGTGAGCGTGGAAGCGGCCCCCGCTTCGCGGGTCGTGGAAGCGTCATTAAGCGAAGCTGCAACAGTGGTGAGTGACACATAGCCACTGATTAAGCCCGATTTAGGGGCATGTGACTCGGTTGAGGGTCGATCCGGCCTGTGGGAGCGCCTCAACTCAGACTAAACCGCAGGACACGCTCGTAGTGGTCTCTTGGAAGGCTTTTCGGACGAGGAGTTCGACTCTCCTCCATCTCCACCAATCGCACACACCGCGCCGATGGCGCGCGCGCCGCGCTCTACTTCGCCGTCTTCTTGAGCTCCGCGATCCGCGCCTTTGCTATCGCTTGGATCAGCTTGACGTCAACGTCCCAGTCGCTCGGCAGTGCGATCGTGTGCTTCAGCACTCGGTGCTCACGCAGCTTTGGCCGAAACTCGTCAACCACGTTCTTGCTAAACGGGTTGATCATGATGTACCCCTTTGTTGCTGACGCGCCAAGAATGTAATCGGCCCCCTTCCGGAGCATCGGTTGATTCCACGCAATGACGAGCTCGAGGCTGGGATACTTCGCCTTCACCGCCTTAAAGATCGCTCGGATCGTACGCGCCTGTTCCTTGGTGACACTCTTGTACCAATCAGTCGGCGTGGCGTGTCGACGAGCGCTTAGCGAGCCGCGCGCGTACATCACCAACGCGTTGGCGTGCGTCTTGGAGAAGCCGTGGTTCTCCTGCAGGTGCGCCATCTGCTCCGGATACGTCTTCCCGGCAACGCGCGCCATCACTTTGTGCCAGTGCGACATCGGCTCGCCGTAACGCTTCTCGATCGCCGGAAAGTGTGACTCGCGCGTTGCGCCGGCCTTTGGCATTGCGTGAACCTTTAGGTGCGCGCCTTAGGCTGGAATGACAACGACGCGGCGCTCTGGCTCTTCACCAGCCGACTCGGTTGCAATTCCAGGAGCGCCCTGTAGCTCCATGTGCACCCAGCGGCGCTCAAGCGCCGTCATCGGCTCAAGCTGCACCGCGCGGCCGGTCTCACGAACGCGCTCGCCCGCCTTGCGTGCAAGTGCGCGAAGCTGCGCTTCACGTCGACCGCGATACTCTTCAATATCAACGGTGACGCGTGCCCACTCGCCGAGCTTGCGGCTCAACATCAAATTGACAAGGTGCTGAATCGCCTGCAGTCGCTCACCACGGCGGCCGATCAGGCTGCCGAGCTCTTCCACCGCTTCTGGCGATGTGCCGGCAACGTTCAGCACCGTTTCGGATCCTTCACCACTGAGGCGAATCTCCGCTTCAAAATCAAGGTGCTTAATCAGCGTCTCAAGGATCTCCTTGCCGCCCGCGATCATCTCTGGTGTCGTCTCGCTGCGCTCGCGTCGCTCTCGTGGCTCACGCTCTTCGCGTGGTGCACGCTCTGGTCGAGGCGCTCGTGCCGGTCGCTCGGCTCGTGGCGCGGCGCTGCGCTCTGGGCGTGCCGCGCGTGGTGCAGCCTCGCGTGGTGCAGCTTCTCGTGGTTCAGCATCTCGTGGTGCTGCGGCGCGTGGTGCCGCTGCACGAGGGGCGGGTTCAGTGGATCGCTTCGGTGCGCTGCCAGCAATGGCGCTCGCTGGTGCGGCAACAATGCGCGCAGGTTCTGCGCCCATGCCGAGCACGCCTTTTGAGCCTGGGGCGATGATCTCGAAGTCGAGATCGGCGAGTCCAACCTTGAAGGTCTCGCAGGCGATCTTCAGCGCCTCTTCAACGCTCTTCCCTGTGAACTCCTGGTATGCGCTCTCGCTCGCCATTACTTACCCCCTCGACGACCGTGACGGTCGTGCTTCTTGGCCGAACGGATCGTTGCGGCTGCTGATGCAGCGCGATCAAGATCCGTGCGGGTTTGTGGTGCCCCATCAACCACATCACCAGCCGGAGCGGCCTCCGGCATGGCAACAGGGAAGCGTGGTGCATGGTTCGCGGCAAAGGCGGGGTTCCAGCCGAAGAGCGGGAAGAGCCCACCGTAACCGAGGATCAAATACTGCTGCGCCAACGAGAAGATCGTGGACGCAATCCAGTAGATAAAGAGTCCCGCCGGCAGGATGCCGCCGTACAGGACGGAGATGAGCGGCAGGATCACCAGCATCTGGCTCTGCGCCGCCGCAGACGGATCACCCTTCGCCGCCTTCCCTTGCGGGAGTGTCATGCGTGTCTGCAGCACCTGCAGTAGCGCGCTGAGCAGCGCAAGCGGCGAAATACCAATGCCAACTAGGTTAATCGGCGCCCACGGGATTGACGCCTGCAAGTTACCGAGCCACGGGATGACTGACTCAATGCACGGCTTCATGTTGTCGTATGCGGCGGTGCCGAGGCCGTTCGCGCAAACAAGGCCCACCTGCTCGCCAATATTGACGCCGAAGACGTTCAGCATCGCCGTTGGGTCTGGGTTGGTTAGGCCGTTTGAGATCACCGTGTACATCGGGATGAGGACAACAAACTGAAGCAGCGTTGGGAGGCAGCCGCTCAGCGGGTTAATGCCGCGCGTCTTATAGAGCTCCGCCTGCGCCTGCTGGATCTTCATGCGATCGCCCTTGTAGCGGCGCTGAATCTCTGCAACCTCTGGCTGCAGCATCTGCGTGCGTCGCTGCGAAACAAGCTGCTTCCTGTACGGCGAGATCAAGATGATGCGGATCACAACGGTGAGAAGCAGGATTGCAATGCCGATGTCGCCAGTGAAGCGGTCGAGCAGCACCAGCCCAATGAAGAGCGCCTGGAAGACTGGTGTGAAGAGCCAGGCGATCAAGCTGAGTGGGTCGGCTCCTGGTGACGACGGTACGAGTGGTGGGTGCGGGGTTACTGATGGGCTTGCCGTTGCAGCCGCGCCGTCTCCTCCGCCACAGGCGACGGCGATCAGCGCAACAAGCGCGAGCAGTGTGATGAGGCCAGCGTTGCGCCGGATCAGGTTCATCACAGCGCTCATCGAACTGGGTCCCATCCGCCGGCGCTGAGTGGCGAGCAGCGCGCGATGCGGCGCGCCCCCATCCAGGTCCCCTTTACAACTCCGTACTTCATGATCGCCGCTTCGGTGTAGCGCGAGCAGCTCGGCTCAAAGCGGCAGCTCGACGGCAACCACGCGAAGAGGAATCGGTAGAGGTGAATCAGTGCAACGGCGGCGCGCTTGATGATGTTCGTCATGACGCGCTCACCTTCAGGAGCTTTGCGCGACGAAGGCAGTCGCTCATTGCGGCGCGCAGCTGCTCGCTGGTTGCGGTAGCGGCTGCGGCGCGCACGCCGATCAGTGCATCAGTACCTGGTCGTACCTGCGGTGCAAGCTCGCGCGCGATCACCTTGAGTCGGCGGCGAATACGGTTGCGCACCACGGCGCCACCAATCTTCTTGCTTGCGGCAATGCCGATACGGAACGCAGGGCTCTCTTCCGCGCGCACCACATAGCGAACGCCGAGCAGTGGCGTGTTGACGCCGGGCGCGGCGGCAAGGGCCGTAAAGTCAGCTGCGGTTCGAATCATGTCGAAACCTGCGGGGCGCGAGTGCGCCGGCCCGCTCAGACGGTGAGGCGCTTGCGGCCGCGTGCGCGGCGACGAGCCAAGACCTTGCGGCCTGAGGTCGTCGACATGCGCTTACGGAAGCCGTGTTCGCGGAATCGCTGTCGCTTCTTTGGCTGGTGCGTTCGCTTCATGTAGATCGCTCCCGTCAATGTGGCCTTGGCTTCGCTCCGCCGTGCGGACCGGGTACCAAGAGGGCTGCCTGGCCTAGCGCCGCGAGGTGGGCGGATCTAGGAAGGGAAGTATCGTCGTAGGGCGTAGGGGGTGTCAATCCACGCACAAAGAGGGGGGTTGGGGGTCCCCTCCGCCCCTAGTGTTACGAGGGGCCCAGGGTTGAAAGAGACCCCGCGCGACGCGCCGTACGGGTTGCGGGGTTGCTGCTATTCTCCCCCTCCCCCAACAGGGTCTAGGTGGCCAAACCGCCACCCCGCCGACCTGTTGACGCGGGACAGAGAGAGGGAGGGCGCAGCGGAATGGATCAACGACAGGTCTGGCGCGCAACTCTCGGAGAGCTGGAGATCAGCCTCTCTCAGGCGACCTTTGAGACCTGGTTCCGTCGCACCGCTCTCATTCGCGTTGATGAAGCGAGCAGCACCTTTGTCCTTGGTGTCGCCTCCGGTTTTGCAAAGGATTGGGTTGAGGAGCGCTACCGCTCACTGATCGCGCAAACAATCGCAAAGATTGTTGGCTACAGCGTCACGCTGACCGTTGAAGTTGTCAGCGAAGCAGAGCTCGATGCACACGGCGCGCTCGGTTCGCGCAGCAAGAGCCTTCCTACTACATCAAGTCTCACAGCAGAGAGTGGTACTGGGGTTGGCGCGTCTGCTTCACGAAGTGGCGACGCTGTCCGCATCGTTGATGCGAGTGAGCCAACGCGGCCAACAAACCTCAATGCGCGTTACACGTTCGCAACATATGTTGTTGGTTCTGGAACTCGGCTAGCACACGCCGCGTCGCAGTCTGTCTCTGAGCGACCGGGTGGTGCGTACAACCCGCTCTTCTTGTACGGCGGCACCGGCCTAGGGAAGACGCACCTCTTGCACGCGATTGGCAACGCAGTGATGGAGCGCTCGCCAAAGCGCCGCGTTTTGTACATCACTGGTGAAGCCTTCACGAACGAGTTCATCCTTGGAATTCAGCAGGGTGCTGCGGACGCGTTCCGCTCACGTTTCAGGAAGATCGACGTTCTCCTTATTGACGACATCCAGTTCATTGCTGATAAGGAGCGCACGCAGGAGGAGTTCTTCCACACCTTCAATGCGCTGCACTCCGCCGGCAAGCAGATCGTGATCACCTCAGACCGCACGCCAAAGGAGATCTCGCTTCTTGAGGAGCGCCTCCGTTCGCGCTTTGAGTGGGGCTTGATCGCAGACATCTCTTCGCCAGACCTTGAGACGCGCATCGCCATCTTGCGCAGTAAGGCGGAGGAGAGCGGCGTGATCGTTGCCGATGATGTGGTGGAGCAGGTTGCTCGCCGTGTGCAGAGCAATGTTCGTGAGCTTGAAGGGGCGCTCACCCGTCTTGTCGCCGTCGGACGACTAAGCGGAATGCCGGTAACGATGGAGCTGGCCGCGCGTGTCTTGAGTGAGGCGGTCTATCCGAACCCGAAGCGCATCCTTGAGCCGGAGCAGGTTGTCTCCGTGGTGGCGGAGCACTTCGGTTTGACGGTGGAGCAGCTCCGCGGGCCGAAGCGCGACCGTGAAATCGTGGTGCCGCGGCAGATCGCGGCCTACCTCTCCCGCGAAGAGACAGATGCCTCCTTGGTCCGCATTGGCGGGGCCCTCGGTGGCCGTGACCACTCAACCATCATCCACGGGTGCGCCAAGATTGAGCGCGAGATGAGCTATGACGCTGAGCTTCGCCGGGAGGTGGCGCTGCTGCGAGAGGCCCTACTCCGCCTTGGACGAGGGGTTGCCTCCGCTAACTAGATTGTGGGGAACCGGTGGAAAAGTACCTCTGGTTGCCCGTTTTGCGCACAGCCGGGCTCTTTCTTGGGGTAAAGGTGTGGAGAACCGGCGAGAGCTCTCCTCCCACCCTCCACAGGTTTGGCGCCAGGCCTCGTTGCCGGGAGGCGATCATCCTCTTAGAGAGGGGGGTTTCCCACGGGTGGGGCGTGCGGGGTTGATCTCAACCCTCCACAGGTTCCACACTACGAAGAGGACTACTACGGGATATAGAGAGATAAGAGACTATTAGCCAGACGCTCTGGTCTAGATGTGGAGGAAGAGATGAAGTTTTCAGTGATTCAGGAGCACCTCGCGCGAGGCCTTTCCGTGGTTGGTCACGGCGTGGCCTCTCGTAACACGCTCCCGATCCTCTCCAACGTCTACCTAGGAACGGAAGACGGCGGGCTCCGCCTCGTTGCAACAAACCTTGAGATCGCCGTCACCCACTGGGTTCCGGCGAAGATTGAAGAAAAGGGGGCAACAACAATCCCCGCCCGCCTTCTCAGCGACGTGGTCAACGGGCTCCCGAACGAAAAGATCGACGTTGAGCTTCTCGCCGATGGCCGTGTGCACTTGAAGTGCGGGAGAAGCGCCTCACACCTTCGCGCCACACCGGCCGACGATTTCCCGCAGGTTGGCGCCGCCGGCGAGCGCGTAACGGCACGGATGGCACAGAAGGCACTCCGCGCCGCACTCGACTCCACCGTGTTCGCCGCCGCTGGCGACGAAGCGCGCCCGATTCTCACAGGCGTCCTCACAACGTTTACTGGCGAGAAGGCAACGTTTGCAGCGGCAGACAACTACCGCATCGCGGTGGCCGGCGCAGCGCTTGCCGAGGCAGCCCCGGAGACCAGCGTGATTGTTCCGGCGCGCGCGTACGCTGAGCTTCTCCGCCTCCTCTCTGA
The DNA here is from genome assembly GCA_903944295.1 of uncultured Chloroflexota bacterium. GTDB lineage: Bacteria > Chloroflexota > Limnocylindria > Limnocylindrales > Limnocylindraceae > Limnocylindrus. The sequence continues at coordinate 12,094 of CAJARA010000017.1, read as the reverse complement.
TGTTGATGATCTGGTGGAGATCACGCTCACACCAGCAAAGAACCAACTGCAGTTCAAACTCGGCGACACCATGCTGGTGAGCCGCCTGATCGACGGACAGTTTCCGCCATTCCAGCAGGTCATCCCAACGTCACACACAACGAAAGCAATCATTGTTCGCGACGACTTCCTCCGCGCCGTAAAGCTTGCGCAAGTAGTTGCCGATGCGTCGGCACACATCGTCCGCTTTGCGATTACCACAGAGGGGGGCGGCGCGATTGACATCACCGCCGCTGCTGACGTTGGCGACCATGCTGCGCACGTTGAGGCAAAAGTTGAGGGCGAAGGTACAACGATCGCATTCAACGCGAAATATCTTGTTGATGTGCTCTCGCGTGTTGAGGCAGACCAGTTCTCGCTGGAGCTCACCGGTCCGGTTGCGCCAGGACTTCTCCGCCCGCTCGACGGACGAGACTACCTCCACGTTGTGATGCCGGTGCGCACCCCCTCCTGATCCCAGCGAACAGTTGCGCCGCAAGGGCGACAAGGGACGAGGTAGGGACAGATCGCCGAGAGGAGAGCAATGATTGAACGCGTGCGCCTACAGCAGGTTCGCAGTTGGACCGCGGGCGACATCACCTTCACTGACGGCCCGCACATCCTCTGGGGGGCGAACGGTGCTGGGAAGACAACAATAGTTGAGGCCCTTCTTGTCACTGCGACCGGTCGCTCGCACCGCGCCTCCCCACTCCGCGAGCTTGTACAAGAGGGGGCAGAAAACGGTCTCATCGGTGTGGGTGTGCGCAACAGTGATGAGCGCGCAGATGATCCGCTCGCGCACTCCGTCCTCACCGTAGAGATTGGACGAATGGAGCGAACGAAGTACAGCCTGAACGGCACCCCGCGCCGTAGTGAAGCGCTCGGCGAGCGCCTAAAGGTCGCCACCTTTGTTCCAGAGGAGACCGGGTTGGTTGTTGGGGCGCCCGCGATTCGCCGCACAGCGCTCGACCGTATCGCAATCCAGTGGCGCCCTGGCTACCGCGCGGCACTCACGAGATACGAGCGCTCGCTCAAGCAGCGCAACAGGCTTCTGAAAGATGCACTCGAGAGCGACGGCGCGGCACGACGAGCCGCCGCAGCTGAGATGGCACCGTGGACCACACTCCTCATTGAGAGTGGCGCCGAACTGGTTACAGCACGCCTCGCGCTACTTGACGCTCTCGCCCACCCGCTCAGCGCAGCGCACCGCGAGGTTGCCCCAGAAGAGGAGCCACTCTCTGTGCACTACCTCTCACGTGAACAACATCAGCCTGGCGAAAGCGCAACGGAAGCCGCAGCGCGGCTCCGCCAATCGTTTGATGAGACGGCGGAGAGCGAGGGGTATCAAGGACACACGCTTGTTGGCCCACACCGAGACGATCTTGCTTTTCATGCGGGCCGCCGCAACCTGGCAACCATCGCCTCACGCGGTCAACAGCGCAGCCTCCTCCTCGCTCTCCTCCTCGCGGAGATTGAACTGCTCACCGATAGCGCAGGCCACCCGCCACTCCTCCTCCTCGACGACGCATTCTCAGAGCTCGACCCGCAGCGCCGAGATCACCTCGTGGAACGACTTGTTGCACTCCCACAAGCGATCATCACAACAACGGCACTAAGTGACCTTGTGCCAAGGCTTGTAAAGAGCAGCACCTGCCGAGAGATTGCGCGTGGTGTGCACGGGAGCGAGGCGAGAGATGCCTGACCAGAAGCCACGAAAAGGGCGACCGCAACAGATCAGCTCGCTCATCCCTGAGGCGGCACGAGCACTTGGGTTTGAGGCGGAGCTCGAGCTCTCAAAGCAGGCGACAACATTCACGAGCGTGCTGCAGGCGACTGCGCCCCACCTTGCGAAGAAGTGCAGGCTTATCGGAACGGAGCGCGGGCGGCTGATCGTAGAGGCCGACGACCGCGCTGCAGCACAAGAGCTACACCTCCGTGGCACTGAGATTGCGAGCGCGTATACGCATCACAAGGAGGGGAGCCGCACGCTCGGGGTTTCCGTTCGTCTATCAAATTTTGGTCAAACACCCAGAGAAAACGAGTAGGCGTATCCTCCTCCAATGACAGCGCAAACCCCTCGCCCAACCATCGTCTCCGCCACAACAAGCGTGGTGGTCGGAAAAAACTGCGCGCTGCTTCTTCGCATGCCAACAACCCCAACAGAGGAGCGAACGCTTGGCGCGCGCGCGATCATCATCTCTACACCGAACCTAACCAGTCGTGCCGGACAAGCACTAGTAGAAGAGGCGCTCAACTCCTTTGACACCAGTGCAGGCGCGAGCGCAACGGAGCGCGCGCGCAACATCATTACAAAGCTACGCGTCACCCTTGGCGAGAATAGTGAGATCTGCATGGTCGGCATGCTTCCACGCGAAGCGTGGGCAGCAACCACCAGCGGCATCAGTGCCGCCGCTCTCGTCCTGCGAGAGACACGTCGCGTCACAATCGCACTTCCGAGCGGCGCACCCGGGGCGAAGGCGCCTTCAGCAACACGACAAGGTGTGATGGTTGGAAGGCTGCCGATTAGCGAAGGCGATCGCATCGCATTAGCGGAAACATCAGAGGGGGCCACCGCACTACTGAAGGTTGCCCTAGGCGACGATGGCGAACGGGAGGAGATCGGCGCAGTCATCGCACTGTTAACACCTGCAACAACCAACCCCCGAAGAGCGGAACGACACGAAGAGACGCTCCTCTCAATTCCTGCAGACAACATTGCGCAAGCAAAGGCGCGTGCGCGGGTCCGGTGGGAGGAGGGGAACGACGAGCGAAACGAACAGATCGCCGCCGCGGTTCCACCAAAACCAACAGGGGACCCCCGCCGTCCAGAGGGGGCGACAACCCCATACACACCGATCGACCGAGCGGCACAAGAGGTGATCGCGGTGCGCCGAGGTGGTGGAGTTCGCGCAAGCGCCACGCCACGCGGAGCGGAGCCGCGCCAAGAACGACCAAGCCGAGAAGGTCGCGCCCGAGACGCGGCGAGAAGGGCGGCGCAGGCACGCGCCGAGCGCAGCCCCGGATCCGAGCCGCGGGTTGAACGTTCGTGGGCTGAGCGCGCCGCCACAGCGCCATCTCCCATTCAGCGCGCCGTCGCTCGGTTCGCCGCAACACTAGAGGCGCGCTTCCCGAGGCTCGCCACCAAGGAGGTCCCGCCAACACTCAGCCCTGAGCACGTAGCCAAGCGACAATCCGCCGAAGAGCGTGCGACTCGAAGTCGCCGCTTCGCCGCATCGGCCCTCCTTGCAACGGTGCTCATCGCAGCGCTCGGCGGCGGGGCGGCCGTTTACTTGAACCAGGCGAACCCGAACCTTGATGACGCAGCGTCCGCGCGCATCGCGATGAGCGACGCGCGCCGCGCAGTGGAAGAGGCGCTCAATCCAACAACCAACCTTCTGGTTAACGATCCAGAACGTGCAAAAAATCTCCTGGTCTCAGCTACGGAAAGCTTAAACATCGCAGAGGCGGGCGGAGCACCAGTAGACGAGATTGCAGCGCTGCGAGAGCAGATGTCGCCGGCGCTTAACAAGATCTTCTTCCTAACTGAGGCAACCGTGATGGAGGTGTTTGATTTCTCTTCGGCGAGTGTGCCAATCGCCATCACCGCAATCACGCAGGGGCCAGACGGCTACTCATACATCATTGATGACTACTCGGGCGCGGTCTACCGCGTTGATCCTGCAGCGCAACCCAATCCACGAGCCACCGTGGTCTTTCAGCCAGGCTACGACCTGTTTGGAAGCAGGACGGGGCGTGCACAAGCGATCATGTCGGCCGGCCCAGACCTCGTGATCTTTGACGCCTCATCAAACCTTTGGCGATGGCGACCGGCGGACACCAGCGGTAAAGGGACACTCGTGAAACTTCGCGTGCGTGACGGAGAGCTCTGGGGGAGTGACGTGAAGATCATCTCCGGGTTCGCCGCAGACGAAGGGACGGGCCTCTACCGCCTCTACGCGGTTGATCCCTCCGCGCGACAGATCCTTCGCTACGCGCCTGCGCCAGACGGAACGGGTTATCCGGCACCGCCGACCGGATATCTCATTAACCCAACGTCGCTTGCAAGCGTTGAGGCGCTTGCGATCGACGGCGACCTTTACCTTTCGCAGAACGGCGCGATTCGCCGATATGTTGGCGGTGCGGTGGATGAGTGGACACCCGCAGATCCTGGCGACAGTGCGCTACGCAGCGCGCCGCAGATTAGTCTCATCTTCTCCGCTGGCGCGAGCAGGACCGGCGTGATCTACGGATGGGATAGCGAGAACCAGCGCATGCTTACCTATAGCAAGGGGAGCTCAGGCAGCGTGCTCGCGCAGTACAGGCTCCTCGCGGGAGACGCTACCAGCCTCAACATCGTTGGCGGATACATCTCCCTCGCCGTAGACGGTGGCGCACCAACCTTTGTCTGGGCTGAGGGGGCTCGCATCCGAAGCGCCGTCCTCGGCACAGGGATCACCCCAGGGGACGACCCCTCCGCAGCGCCCACCGCCGTTCCAGTGATTGAGCTACCAAGCACACAACCGTAACGAGCCGCCCCGCGCCGCCTGCGCACGGAGAGTGGAAGGGTGGGATCATCAGCAGATGGATCTACGACGTGCGGTTGTTGAAGGGGTTCGCATCCAGATGCTCTCGGGGACGCACATCCTGCTCCTCCGGGACGCGGAGGAGCAGCGCTACCTACCGATTCCAATCGGACCGAACGAGGCGAATGCGATCGCTTACCACCTCCAAGGCGTTCGGCCAGAACGACCCCTCACGCATGACATTGCAACGCTGATGATGAGCGCGCTCGGCGCAGAACTCCGCGAGGTGCGCATCCTTGAGCTCCGCGACGAGACCTTTCGCGCGCGGATGCTGGTTGCACCAACCGGTGGAGCGGTACAGGAGCTTGACGCACGACCAAGTGACGCCGTAGCACTCGCCCTCCGCGCAAACGCGCCGATCTTTATCTCGCTCGACCTGCTCGCCGCAGAAGGGATTGTTCCCGAGGCTGCAGAGGAAGAGCGACTCTCACTCTTCCGTGAATTTGTTAACTCGCTCGACGGAGAAGAAGGGCCACCAGCGAGTTGATTTAGAGGAGCGGCTCCCCACGACGAAGCGCAGCGTTGCGATTGCGCCAGAGAGCGAACCTTAGTGACCAGAAGTCTCTGACCGCCGCAAGCACGACGCTGAGCCGCGCGCCACTCGCTGATCCAGCGGTACGCGGAAAGTGTGGGACGCCAACCTCTTCAATGGCCACACCTGCGGCACGGAGCTTAACGAGTAGCTCAGCAGAGAAGAAGGCACCATTTGAAGCAATAGAAACGTTAGCCAACACACTACGATTAAAGAGCTTCATCGCACAATCAACATCGCGTACGTTGAGCGAGAACCAGAAGCGGTTTGCAAACCGGTAGACGCCCGCATACACCCTTCGGACCAGTGGATCTGCGCGGCGCAGCCTGAACCCTACTGTCACCGGTGCGTTGCGCTCGCGTGACACTTGTAGCAAGAGCGCAAGGTCTGCAACGCGGAACTGACGATCACCATCGGTAAAGGCAACAAAGCGCATCGTTGCAGCGGCGAAGCCGCTTCGAAGCGCACCGCCGTATCCACGGTTCTTCTCGTGGCGAACCAGGCGCACCACCCCAGGGTGTGCAGCAACAAGCCTCGCCGCAACCGCTGCGGTGCCGTCAGTAGATCCGTCGTCCACGATGATCACTTCATAACGCGTAGCGAGCGTGGGGAGTGAGGCGAGCGCTTCGTCCACAAGCGGGAGAAGGTTCTCCTCCTCGTTATGGCACGGGAAGAAGAGGGAGAGCTCATCAATCAGTATCGGCATACTCTTCCTCCGCGGCTACACTCACAGCATGAACGGCGCGAAGCAGAGTTCAACTTACGGCTGGCCTACCAGCACGAGCATCGCACTCATCATCGCCTGCGCGGTCACGCTGCGGCTCATCATCGCATACGCGATTCTCCCTGCTGACGCTGGGTTCGCGGCAGATCTCAACGCATTTAGGAGCTGGGCCGCCGACCTTGGTGCGAACGGACCGTGGGGGGCATACGCGCGAGGCTACTTCCTTGATTACCTTCCAGGCTACCTTTGGATCCTCTGGCCACTCAGTGGAATCAGTAGCGCGCTTACGTCAAGTTTCGACCCCGGCGCGCTGGTAAAACTCCCCGCCATCCTTGCGGACGCACTGCTGATCCTTGCCACCATGCGCCTCGCTGCCGATCTTGGAGCCTCAGCTCGCGCGCAACGAAACGTCGCGCTCCTTCTTGCCTTCACACCAATCATCTGGCTCACCTCCGCGGTCTGGGGGCAGGTTGACTCTGTTGGAACGACACTGCTTCTCCTTGCCACCTCAGAACTGATTCGCGGCAAGACACTTCGCGCAGCCGCACTCGCGGCACTCGCCGCTGTGGTGAAACCACAGTTCGGCATCCTGATTCCACTCCTTGCCGCTCTCGCTCTGATTCGCGCTCGCCGCGCAGGTGACCCGTGGGGTGTGGTGCTGGCCGGACTCGTTGGCACAGCGGTCGTCTCCCTTGTCGCCTTCCCGTTTGGGCTCACCGTGGTGGACGTGATCGGCAAGGTTGGTGAGGCGGCGGGGAACTACCCATATCTCAGCGTCAACGCATGGAACCCGTGGGCACTCGTCAGCACCGACGGGACCGGACTCCTCCTTAACGGTGGTTGGGGGAGCGACCTTGCGCCACTCGTTGCGGGCGGACCGCCAGCCGTGATTTATGGCGCCACACTCCTTATTGGCGCCATCCTTGCGGCACTCTGGGCGGCACGGAGCGACGACAGAGTGCGCACTGTTACCGCGCTCACGCTCATCGCCATCGCCTTTTTTGTGTTGCCGACACGCGTTCATGAGCGATACCTCTACCCAGCGATCCCACTCACGCTTGCGCTCGCCGCGGCGCTGCCGCGTTGGCGACCGATCGCTGCAGCTGTCGCAATCGCCTTTCTATCAAACAGCTGGGGTGCGCTAACCCTTGACTATCTGAAGAACCCTGGCCTGCCGAATCTTGGCCCAATCACCGATCTGCTCCACACCCCAACAGCAATACTTTTTGTGGTGGCGCTCTCGCTCTACGCGCTGTGCGCAAGCGGCTGGCAGCTTTTCCGTGCGCAGCCTGAACAGCCACGTGTCGCCGCACGAACCTCAGCGGTAATCAGGCCGCGAACACCAACCCAACAGCCAGCGCCGAGAGCGTCGCTCAACCGTGTCGATCTCTGGATGATTCTTGTGATCGCCGTCACCGCACTCTCACTTCGTGGTTGGCGCGTCGGAGAGCCGACGCGCTTTGAGTTTGACGAGGTGTATCACGTGCGCACCGCAACGGAGTTTATGCAGTTCTGGCGCTACGACGACCCGCACGCAATCTATGAATACACGCACCCACACGTTGCAAAGTATGCGATCGCTGCTGGACTCGAACTCATCGGCGCGCCGCGCGTTGATGGCAGAAGTGAGTACGGAGCATCAATCACAGCCATCACATCACGACCTGAGGGAGCAGGCATCAGCGCACTGATCTGGGTCGCAACACCGGATCGCGTTGACGTTCTGCGCGCTGAGACGCGCACACTAGCTGCTTCTATCAACATCCCCAACACCACACACCTCGCCGCCGCAGACGACGGTTCGCTTTGGGGTGTGACGAAGAGCGGAGAGATCTTCCATGCGTCAGCGCAGGGAGCAGAGAGCGGTGCAGCGGGAGAGATCCGCACGTGGGCGCGCGCAGCAGTTGGGGCTACCGCGATCGCACCGCTCGGAGAGACGCTTTTCGTTGCAGCGGGCGATCAGGTGCTTCGCATCACCAACGGAGTGTTGGAGGCAACGGCGCCGGTGCGCGGCGCATCCGATCTCGTCCTCGTTCAGGCGGAGGGGGAAGATCGAGTCGTTGCCTCTGGCGAGGATGGCATCACCGTGATGAGTGCAGAAAACCTAAGCGGCGCAGAGCTAAGTGCACGACCAGGTGGCGCACGCAGCATCACTCTGGTGAACTGGTTTGATTCGCCGAGAATCTACGCGGCAGTGTCAGATGAAATTGTTGTGTTCACAATCCGCAAAGGCGGTCCAGCATATGAGATAGAGAAGATTGCAATCCCCGGCGCCACAGCGATTGTGGTAAACAACGCAACGCGGATCATTCACGCTATCGCGCCTGGCTCAGCAGGAGCTGCACTCTGGAGCATTGAGCCCAATGGCAACGCGCGATTCGCTGATGTTCCGCTTGGCAGTGGAAACGGTGATAGCGCAGCATCAACAGAGATTGTGGGCACTGCGCTTGACGCCTCCCCTGAACTACCGAACGGTGGTCGCGGCGAACTGCTGGTCGCGTGGCCAGACGGAGAGATCGCACAGCTCTCCGTGGGTGACCTCACGGCAGGATGGCGATGGCCCGGTGTGATCGCTGGTGCATTAGCGGCGGCCCTCCTCGTCCTCCTCGCGCGACTCCTCACTGAGCGCCGCGATGTGGCGGCGCTAGTCGGCACTCTCGCGCTCCTTGACGGCGCTGGGTTTGTGCAGAGCCGCATCGGCATGAACGACGTCTACCTACTCGCCGCGCTACTCGCCGCATGCTGTGCATTCGTTGCATGGCTGCAGGGTCGGGTGCACACCACACTTTCGAGAGCACTCCTTCTGCTCGCCACAGGGGCAACGCTCGGCGTGGCGCTCGCAAGCAAGTGGGTGGCGATCTACGGGATCGGCGCGCTTGGAGCCGCCTGGCTCTCACGCAGCGCTGGAGGAAGAGCTGTTCTGGTGGGCGGACTCGTTCTCCTTGGAGCGCTCCTTCTCCCCCCCGCGCTCGCACGGAGTGCGGAGAGCACGCGCATTCCGAACCTCCCCTTCCTCTTGGTAGCGGTAGCGACACTGGTTGCTACAACCGCCGCCGCCTGGCGCGCTGGGCTTCTGCGTCGCGCAGACCTGTCGTTACACGCCGCGTCACGTTTCGCCGCGTTTAGTGGCGAGGCGCTCCTTGTTGGGTTCGCGCTCGTTGCACTCCCGCTCGGCGTCTACCTGTTGAGCTACGTGCCGTGGGCGGCGCTCGGCAACCAGATCGTTCCAGGATGGCCGGCAGGGAACACCGGTCAGACACTCGTCGACCTCACCTCATCCATGTATCGCTATCACGACACCCTGCGCGTTGCGCACGCTGCAAGCTCACCCTGGTGGGCGTGGCCACTCGATTTGAAGCCCGTCTGGTTCTCTCAAGAGAGCTACGCAGCGCTCGGCGCGTGGACCGGCGCCGTCTACGACGGTGGCAATGTTGTCTCACGCGTGCTTGGCGTTGCGGGAACCGTGTGGATTGCACTGCAGGCGTGGAGGCAGCGAAGCATCGGGTTGGCGAGCGTGCTGATTCTCTACTTCGCGCTTTGGCTACCGTGGGCGCGCATTGATCGGGCAGCGTTCCAGTACCACTACTTCCCGTCGTCGCAGATCGCGCTTATCTCACTCGCACTCTTGCTCGCAGATCTTCGACGCGGAGACGCGCTCGCCGCGCGCCTCACGCGCATCGGACTCGGTGCACTGGTAGTTACCGCCCCACTCCTCTGGGCGCTTACCGCGCTGCTCTGCTCTGCCGCCGGCGTCCTTGATGTCTACGCAGAGAGTCAGGTCTGTACCGCTGGCGGCTTTGCAACACCAGGCCCGATCATTGGTGCAGCGCTACTGATCCCAGCCGCGTACGTCGCCTGGTCAGTTCAGCGCGTCACAGATGCGCGGCGCATCTTCCGTTGGGCACTCATCTCGATCGCTGGTGTTGCGGTGGTCTGGTATCCGAACTGGTCAGGACTCCCGCTTCCAACTGGCATCCATAACTTCTATCAAGGGATTCTCCCAACATGGACATGGGCGTTTCAGTTCGGCGTGACGCTCGAGAAGCCAGACGATGCTGCAACAGCTGGCGACGGAACGCTACTCGTACTCGCGCTGCTCGCAGGCGTTGTGCTACTCACCTACGCCCTGCTCAAGCGCATGAGCAGAGGTGAACTCAACCAAGATCGCGCGAAGCGGAACACCATCGGTCGCTAGGAGTCGCTCAACTCCGGCTGGAAGCGCAACCGCTTCGCCGCTTGCAACACGCTGACGCTCGTCGGCAAGTGCGAGCCAACCGCCACCCTCAATAACGATCAACAGGCCGTCGTTAGGACTACGAACCGGTCCAAGTGCGGCGCGGTCGCTCAGCGCAATCTCGGTGATGTGCGCGTTTGCGCCTGCGTGAAGGAGTGCGCTGGCAACGCCGATCGCGCCAGCTTCGCGTTCTATGCGGCGGTTACCGGGACCGAAGCGGCGGATCTCCACCGCGTGGAGCTCAGCGCTTCTTGCTGCCGCTGCGGCGGTTTGGACGCTTGAGCGTTGCCTCAATGCCGTCGCTTACCTGGCGCCGCGCGCGTAGCGCCGCTTCGTGTGCAGCCTCACCAGCGAACTGTGGTGGGAAGCGATTCACGACGGTGTCGCGCAGCAGGTAGAAGCCAATCAACGTGGTGGCAATTGGGAAGATGCCGTACCACTGGAATGCGGCGTAGATGAGATTGAGGCCGAAGGTGGTGACGCCGATCCAAAGCAGGTACTCCCACTCATCTCCGAGCACGCCCCTGGCACGCGAGCCGCGCGTTGCAACCGCATACGCAACGATCGTCATGATGAAGAGGGCGAGGTTGACCATCCAGAACGGCGTATAGAAGGTGCCGAGTCGCGCGTTCAGTGCAACGAAGAGATACTCCCAGGGCCACTGCGCCATTGCGTTACCTCATGCTTCAGTTGATCCGACAAGGGGTCGGCTCGCTTGACGAGTATGCCATCATCGCCCCCATGCGGGTCCTCGTTGTCGCCACTCCAGCAGCGCCTGCGGTCACACGCTTGGCGCCAACGCTCGCCACACTGCTCGCGCACGGCGCCGAGATCTACGCTCACGAGCCGCTCAGCACGGAGCTCGCCCGCGAGGGGATCCCCCACACCCCGCTGAACGCCACGGCGCTCGACGCCACCATTCGCGGCCTTACCGCGGCCGACCTTCTTATTGCGCCGCTCGGCCCGGGCGACGTCCGCGAACCACTCGCCGCGGTTGCCCGTGCGCTCAGCCTTGGAGCGGACACCCCGCTCATCCTGGTCGACCCGGCGGACGCGGGTGACCTGATTGGCGCCCTCTTGCTGGCGCGCGGCGGTGGCGAAGCTGACGGCGTAGTGGGCGGCGTAGTGGGCGGCGCGGTGGGCGGCGCCACTCGTGATCGACTGGCGCAACACGCCGCATTTGCGGTGGCGGCCGCACTCGCTCCAGCAGCGCGCGGAAGTGATCGGCTACCGGAACGCGAAATCATTCTTCTTGAGCGAGTGCGCAACTTTGCACACGGGGAGAACCCACACCAACAGGCCGCCGCATATCGGCGCAGCGATCAGCCAACGGCGGGCCCACTCAGCGCGCAGCTCGTCCAAGGAGCAGAGCCAACACTGAACGACCTTCTCGACCTTGATGCTGGCGCGCGTCTCGTTGCCGACCTTCCAATCCCAAGTGCGGCACTGATCCGACACACCGATCCGATCGGCGTTGCAACCGCAGAGACGCCGCTTGGCGCACTCCGTCGCGCACTTGAGACCGACAGCGTTGCAACATCAGGCGCCATCATTGCGCTCAACACACCAATTGATCAGGCAGCAGCGGCAGAGATTGCAAACGGGAGTTATGAAGCGGTCGTTGCGCCTGGAGTTGCGGATGAGACTGCGGCGAGCACCCTCGCAACACGAAAAGATCTCCGTGTACTGATCTACAGCGCGGCTAACCCAGCAACACTCGACATCATCGGACTCAGCTCCGCAGTCTTGCTCCAAACACCAGATCATGGCGCAATAGAGCGCGCGGAGCTCCGCGTTGTAACTGAACGACGCCCAACACTCGAAGAGCTCACCGATCTTCTCTTTGCGTGGCGCACCGTGCGCCATGTTCGCTCAAACGCAATCGTCGTTGCGCGCGGCGCCGCAACGCTTGGTATCGGTGCGGCGCAGGTGAATCGCCGCGTCGCCGTTGAGATTGCACTGCAGCGCGCTGGCGATCGCGCACGCGGCGCGGTGCTCGCAAG
>CAJARA010000016.1 GCA_903944295.1 uncultured Chloroflexota bacterium | reverse complement strand
CGGCAACGTCATACGGCTTCATCGCTGAATCGTAGTCGCCCTGCGGCGTGCGCGGACGACGACGCTCACAACGGCGGCAATCAGCGCCCCTACGGCGAACGGGGCGGCGAGCGCACCGATCAGGCCCGCCAGGCCGCCAGGCCCAGTGGCAACACCACCGTTGCGCGCATCTCCTGATTCACCACTCCCCACCGTCGGACTCGGCGCGGGGCTTGGCGCGGGGCTCGGTGACAGTGCGGCACCCGTTCCGCTTGTCGCCTCGTTTAGCAGCGCGGCGCTGCCGATGATGAAGAGGAGGAGGCCGGCGATCAGCAGGAGGAGCGTCAGCAGGCCGGCGGCGAGACTCGCTCGTTGGCCACTCCCCAAGATGCGGAGCGCCTCACGTCGATCGAGTGTGGTGAGGACGAGCGGCTGTCCGGCGCCACCCGCGGTGAGCGCGCCGTCACGCAGCAGCCCCGCGGCGGTGCCGCGATCGAGCGTGCTGATCTGCTCCAGGATCACGCGCGCGCCGGTCGCTGGTGCTGCGGTGGCGAGTTGTGTCACGAGCGTTGCGCTCTCAGGGTCCTGGTAGTCGCGGTGCGCTGCGGCGAGCTCCGCCACGCTCCCATCCCACTGCCGTTCAATCACCACGAGTCCATCACCAAGGTGCACCGCATCAATAGCGAGCGAGTGATCACCATCACTAATGACGAACGGGACGCTGCGCACCACGCGCTCAATCTCGCGCCATGCAGATCCATCTGCAATCAGGACGCGTTCGCGTCGGTAGACGAGCGGGCGGTGACTCTCATCTTCAAACGCCTCAGCGGCGTCAATGTTGCCGCTCACCGCAAGGTAGTGCCCGTCGCCAACAAGGAGAGCCTCACGCGGTGTCACTGGCGCAACGCCCGCCATTAGACGTGCCGCACGCGTGCGTGTGCCGCCACGGCGACTACTCCAGATGGAGAGCGCGATGAGAAGCGCACCGCTAGCAAGCAGCAGCACGCCGTTCATCGGGGTGATCGATTCATGTAAGCACCCGCCCAGTTGCAGGATCAATCGATTGCGTTGCGCCAGAGATGCTGGTGAGGATCAGCTGCCCGCCGAGCAGCTCGGCGGCGCCAACAACGTCGGTGTGGGCCAAGCGCCAGCGAACCTCGCCATCGGCGCGAATCGCCCACGTCTCCACTTCGCTCTGCACAATGACGTGCTTGAGTCGCGGTGATGCCATGAGCGCCACCACTGGTGTGCCGGTCTGATGCATCCAGGCGAGCTCTCCGCTGCGTGATGCAAAGGCGTAGACGGTGAAGCCGTAGCCCACAACAAAGAGCGCCCCCTCATCCCAGTGAATGGCGCGCGGCTCGTCGTAGATGACGGAGGAGAGACGCACCGCCCATGCGCCGCCTGGATGCTCAATGCGCAACTCCATGCGGCAGAGTCGATCCGGATCCTCTTCGGCGCCAGCGCCGAGTGCGCCGTGATCGGTGAGTGAAGCACCAGCTTCAGAGAGGGCGAAGACGGCGGTCGCCTGGCCGCTACTCCCCCAGGTTGCGCGGACGCGCAGGCCACCAGGGAAGCTCGTGATGAGGCTGCGCGGCTCTGCGGCGCCTGAGGGGATCGGGGCGGCGGCACGCTCGGTCATTCCGTGATTCTACGCGCGGCGTACGATGGGCCGATGAAAGCGATCCTCTTCGACTGGGACGGCACACTGATTGATACCGCCGAGCACGTGTATGAGGCGAACGTGGAGGTGATCAAGTCGATCGGCCTCCCGCCGCTCAGCCGCGAACTCTACGGAGAGCACTACTCACCAAACTGGCGTCTGATGTACGCGGCGCTCGGCATCCCGACTGACCTTATTGAGGGGGCGGCTGGCCTCTGGCATGCGGCGTATAAGGGGCATGAGGCGGAGCTCCTCCCCGGCGCGCGACCGGCGCTGGAGCGACTCGTTGCCGCTGGGATTCCAATCGGTGTGGTCACCGCGGGCGACCGGAAGGTGGTCGCCGGACAGCTGAAGCGCACTGGTGTTGCCGATCTACTCGGCGCCGTTGTCTATGGCGACGACATCGCCGAACAGAAGCCGGACCCTGAGCCGCTGCGACGTGGACTCGCCGCGCTCGGTCACGCCAGCACACCAGACCAGGCGGCCTACCTCGGCGACACACTTGATGATGTGCGCATGGCACGCGCCGCTGGCGTGCGCGCGATCGGCGTCCAGTCGCCCTTCTTCCACCCCGATCGCTTCCTCCACGAAGCCGACGCGCACGAACACGCAGAATCGGTCGCGGCGTGGGTTGACGGCTACCTCGTCGCGCGAACGCGCTAGACTCACCGCATCGCGACAGGGGAGCGCCTGAAGGCGCTGAGAAACGGGAGAGCCCGTGACCCTACGAACCTGATCCGGGTCATGCCGGCGAAGGGAGAACGCAGGAGCCCCGCGCGATAGAGAGCGAGGGCACATGCGCGCAATCATTCTCGCCGGTGGCGATCAGCCCGATCCGCGCGCGCTCAGCGCCGCCTGGCCGGGTTGGGAGCGCGCCGATCTTGTGATTGGCGCCGATGGCGGCGCGCGCGCCGCTGCGCCGCTCGCCCTGCAGCTTCATCTGATCATCGGCGACTTCGACACCCTCTCCGCAAGTGAGGTGGAGGAGTTCGCCGCGCGCGGCGTGCGCGTTGAGCGCCTGCCCCATGAGAAGGACGCCACCGACACCGAGATCGCCCTCCTCACCGCACTCGATGCTGGTGCAACGGAGATCGTGATCCTTGGCGCGCTCGGCTCCAGTGGTGGGCGCAGCGATCACGCGCTCGGCACCATCTCGCTCCTTGCGCACCCACGCGCGCGCGGCGTGAAGCTGTCACTTCTTGATGCAACGAGTCGCATTCAACTGCTCGTTGCGCCAGTGCGCTGCAGCATCAGCGCGCGATCCGGTGCAATCGTCTCGCTCGTCCCATGGGGCACCGACGCGCGCGTCACAACCGAAGGGCTGCGATGGCCACTGCGCGACGAACTCCTGACGAGTGGGAGCACGCGCGGCCTCTCTAATGAGAGTCTCGGTGATCTCACCATTGAGCTCCATGAAGGAGCGCTGCTCGTCAGCGAGGGGGCATGATGCGAACGTGGAGCCTGATGCACCTCGTTGCGCTCTCCGTGATCGGGATCACCTGCGGCGCACTCTTCGCCGGATGGAACCTGATCTGGGGTGCGCTCACGCCGCTCTTCGCCCTCGTCCTGCCGCTGCAGTACCTCTTGCTTGCTGGAACCTGGGTGATCGCAGGACCGCTGGCTGCACTCATCATCAAGCGACGCGGCGCCGCGCTTGCTGGTGAACTGATCGCCGCATCCGTCTCCTTCCTGCTCGCGAGTCAGTGGTCGATTGACGCGCTCTTCTCTGGCGCGGTGCAGGGACTCGGCGCGGAGCTGGTCTTTGCGCTGCTCGGCTATCGCGTCTGGGGTTGGCCAGTTGTGATCTTCGCTGGCGCTGCATCAGGTGTTGGCATGGCGCTGCATGATCTGCCGCTCTACTTCGCCGGTGTTGATGCGGCGTACGCTGCGGCACTCGCCGCCGCAATGGTTGTCAGCGGTGCACTGCTCGGGGGTGGTGGCGCACTGTTGCTGCATCGCGCCTTGCGGAGGAGCGGCGCACTTGATGCAATCGGTGCCTGAGCCACACCACTCCAGCCTCCCGGAGATTGAAATCGCTGATCTGGTCTGGCAACCTGCCGGCGCCGACGCGCCAACGTTAGATCTGCGTGGCAGCACTATTCATATTGGTGCGGGTGAGACGCTGCTGATCAGTGGCGCATCTGGTGCGGGGAAGAGCACGCTCGCCGCGGCAATCGCTGGACTCCTTGGCACGCTCCTCCCCGGCACGTTGAGTGGCACGCTGCGTGTGGACGGGGTAGATCTTGTTGCCGCAGCAGCGGAGGGTGCGGCTGGCGCACCCCGCGAACTCCTTGGGCAGCTCGGCTTCATCGCTGCGGGACCAGCACCGCGCCACGCGCTGCCACGACTCTTAGATGATGTGGCGCTCCCGCTCGAGTCGCGCGGCGTGCGCGCCGAACTGCTTGAGCCGCGTGCCCGAGCGGCGATCGCCTCCGCCGGCCTTTCAAGCGATGCGGCGGAACGCGACGTAGCGAGCCTGAGTGGCGGAGAACGCGCTCAGGCGGCTGCCGCCACCGCACTCGTCTCCACGCCCGGGCTTGTGATCGCCGATGAGCCACTCGCCGGACTCGACGCCACACGCGCGGGCGCGCTCGCCGCACTGTTGATGGAGCAGCGTGCAACGCGCGTGATCGTGACGCACGACGTGACGCAGTTCAGCGCCGCTGCGGTGCGCCTCCACCTTGATCACGGCCGCGTTGCAGAACCGCCCGCAGCGGAGTTCTCTCCTGTTCGTGCAGATGTTCAGCGCGATGTCGCAGCGCAGCCGACGGGGGAGCGCGGAGCGGTGCTGCTGCAACTCTTCGCCGCCGCAAGTTCGGTGCGCCACGGGGTTGGTGCGGTGAGCGCCACGTTGCACGCAGGCGAGCTGCTGTTAGTCCGCGGTGAGACGGGGAGTGGGAAGTCCACGCTCCTCGCCCTTGCTGCGGGAACGCTTAGCGCTGATGCGGGGGAACGGCACGTCACCGCCTCCCGAATTCGCTACGCCCCGCAGGACCCAGGGCTGCTCCTTGGCGCACGTTCAGTGCATCAGCTTTTGTCACCGGCTGAGCGGGGGCGTGCCGCAGATCTTGCCGCGGCGCTCAACGTTGCAGATTTGTTGGATCGCCCCGCCGCGCGTTGCTCAGATGGTGAGCGGCGTCGCCTTGCGCTGGTGGTGACGGCTGCGGCCGAACCGGACCTGCTGATTGCCGATGAGCCAACACTCGGCCTTGATGACGAGGCGGCGACGCGCGTCAGCGCGCTCTTGGAGAACCTTGCGGCACGCGGCGCTGCACTCTTGGTTGCAACGCATGATGTGCGTCTGCAGATGCGTCACGCCCGCGTGCTGCAACATCCCGATGCTACGGCGCGTGCAGAAGAGTCCATAGGGCAGCCGCTCGCTGAGCGAGGCGTTGAGCTGGCGCGCGAACTGCTCACTCCCGCGCCAGTGAAGCGGTTGCTTGGCGTCAGCAATCCGCTGACGCGGTTCGGTCTCGCCGCCTTCTGGTTTCTCCTCTCGCTGATCAGTCCTGCAACGGCGCTGGCGCAAGGCGCTGTTGCCCTCCCCGCACTCATCGTTGCCTGGAGCTCTGGGGTGCAACTGATCTCTACGCTCCGACTCGCCGCCGCGTTAGCGCCAGCGATGTTTGGAATGGTGCTTGCGAATCTCCTCGGCGGCGCAACGCCAGAGGCGGCGTTCGGCGCGGGGGTGCGACTCCTGGCTTTTGCCGCAGGGAGCCTCGTCTTGTTGCGACCGTTCGAACCGCTCCGCCTCGCCGATGCCGCCATGCAGCACCTGCGCGCACCGTTTGCGCCAACGCTGACACTTCTTACTAGCGCCGCAACGCTCCCACCACTGATGAGCGAGGCGCGCGAGCGTCGCGCCATTCGCCGCTTGGCAAAGCCTGGCGTTGACCCGTTCTTGCTCGCCGACCTCTTTGATGCGGCGATCCGCGCAGTACCGTGCCTCGCCACCGCCCTTGAGGTCCGCGCCGTTCGTCTCCCATCACGGCTGCAACCCGCCACGGCGCTGCGACCCTCGCGCTTCGGGCGAGCTGATTTGCTGCTGATTCTGCTCAGCGCCGGCGGGCTCCTCTTCAGCGGTGCGCGCGTCGTCGGTGAGGCGATTACACTCGGTTCATGAGTCCACTCGACGCGCGACCGGTTGCAGGCGACGTAGCGCCGCACTTCGCGCTGCGCGACGCAGATGGCGTGGAGCGGTCACTCACCGCTGCCAAGGGGAGCTGGCTCGCCCTCTACTTCTATCCAAAGGACGACACTCCGGGCTGCACGATTGAAGCGTGTGAGTTCCGCGACGCAGAGCGCGCACTGCAAGAGGCCGGCGCAATTGTCTGGGGCGTAAGCCCAGACGACCAGGAGAGCAAGGCCGCCTTCCGCGACAAGTTCTCGCTCAACTTCCCGATCCTCGCTGACCTCGGCCACACCGTTGCCGAGGCGTACGGCGTCTGGGGGGAGCGGACAGTCGGCGAGCGGACCTTCACTGGGACGCATCGCGTCACGTTCCTGATCAACCCGAGCGGCCACATTGCACGCGTCTGGGGGAGCGTCACCCCCACCGGCCATGCGGCGGAAGTGCTCGCGGAGATCACGGCACAACGAGGCTAACCCCGCACGAAATCTGACCCCAGCGGCTGGTTTTCGCCGAAGGCGTCCACGAGGAGCCCCTGCTAGAATTTGAGCAGAGATTCAGCGTCCACGTCGTCAGTGAGAAAGGTTGACTGTGACTCTTCAGACGCAGGACTTCCTGGTACAACCGGTCGATGCTTCGTGGCTTCAATGCAACATTGAGTGCCAAGAGGCCTGCCCCGTTGGCACCAACTGCCGCGGCTACCTGAATCTCGCCGCCGAGGGGAAGTTCGAAGAGGGCTACCTCCTCTCCCGCGACCCGAATCCGATCGCCGCAATGTGCTCCTACGTCTGCTCCGCCCCATGCGAGCGCGCCTGTCGCCGCGGCGACATTGATCGCCCACTCGCGATCCGCGCCATGAAGCGCTTCTTGGTGGAGTGGCACGCCGCCTCTGGCATCCCTGACGTTGCACCGCAGATCACGCCGCGCGCCGAGCGCGTGGCGGTGGTTGGCGCCGGTCCTGCCGGTCTCTCCGTTGCGCGTGAACTCGCCGTCAAGGGCTACCAGGTCACCGTCTATGACAGCCTCCCGTACGGCGGCGGCACGATGTTGATCGGCGTCCCCGCCTTCCGCCTCCCACGCGAAGCGATTGAGACCGACGTGCGCCTGATTGAGCAGCTCGGCGTGAAGTTCGTCTACAACACGCAGATCGGTCGCGACATCACCTTTGAGCAGCTCCAGAGCGACTTCAACGCGATCGCTATCTGCGCTGGCGCCATGGACCCCGTTGCACTCGATGTGCCAGGGAGCGACCTTGAGGGGCTCGTCTACGGCGTTGACTTTATGAAGACCGCCAACCTTGGCGATCCGCTCAGCGTTGGTCGCGACGTGGTGGTAATCGGAGGCGGGTACACCGCCATGGACTGCGCGCGCACCTCGCTTCGCCACGGTGCGGATCACGTCACTATTGCCTATCGCCGTACTCGTTCAGAGCTCGTTGTTGACGAAGAGGAGCTCGGCGAGACGGAGCGCGAAGGTGTGGACATGGCCTTCCTTGTCTCACCACTCGAGTTGATCGGCGAGAACGGGAAGATCACTGGCGTGCGCATGATCAAGAATCGTCTCGGCGAACCAGACGCATCTGGTCGACGCAGCCCAGTTCCAATTGAAGGGTCGGAGTACATCTTGAAGGCGGACACGGTGATCCCCGCCGTATCGCAGGCGGCCGACCTCACCTTCCTTCCTGTGCAGAGCAGCTTTGAAGTTGCACGCGGTCGCGTGAAGGTAGACCCCGCAACGTACGCCACCAACATTCGCGGCGTCTGGGCCTGTGGTGACTTTGTGACCGGCCCCGCCACCATGATTGAGGCGGCGGGTCACGCCAAGAAGTGCGCCTATGCGATTGATCGCTACCTTGCTGGCGCAACGCAAGTTGTGGTGGATGCGAATGTGCGCATCACCAGTTCCTGGCGCCACGACATGCCAGAGTTCTACGATCGCATCCCACGTCAACACATCCCCGTCTTGCCACTCGCCGAGCGACTCCCTTCAGGGGATGCCACGGTGAACTTCACCACACAGGTGGAGCTCGGGTACGGCGCGCAGCAGGCGGTTGCGGAGAGCACCCGCTGCCTGATGTGCAACTACAACATCTGGTTTGACCCGATGCGCTGCGTCCTCTGCGGCGCCTGTGCCGACGTCTGCCCTGAGGGGGTCATCCATATGGTGGACATCAATCAACTCAAGTCTGAGGGGGCGCTCCCTGAGCTCTCCGAGGCGTACGGCTGGGAGAACGGGGGGGCGATGATCCTGGACGAGGAGCGCTGTATCCGCTGCGCCCTCTGCGTCAAGCGCTGTCCGTTCGACGCCATTACGATGGAGAAGTTCGAACTACAGGAGATCAGCTCGGACGGTCGCCTCTATAAGGAGTCCTACCGAGATGGGCAGTTGGCCGGAGTCGCCGGCACAGGGGGAGGGGCACAGTGAGCCTTATCGGACGCGTAGACCAGGCGATCCGCCGCTCGTCCGCGTGGCGCTCCATCTTCCGCAACTCCTACCCGAACGACGAGCGGAGCCGCGCCTATGCGGTGATGAACAACGTCTTCCTCCACCTTCATCCGGTGCGCGTGCGACAGCACGCCGTGAAGTTCGCCTACACCTTCTGCCTTGGCGGCTTGAGCTTCTTCCTCTTCCTCGTCCTCACCGTCACGGGCGTCTACCTGATGTTCTTCTACGCCCCGTCGGCAACGCAGGCGTATTCCGACATCCTGAAGATTCAGACGCTCGTCCCGTTCGGCCAGATCACGCGCAACATCCATCGATGGGGTGCGCACCTGATGGTCTTCTTCGTCTTCCTCCACATGATGCGCGTCTTCTATCACGGCGCATATAAGCCACCACGCGAATTCAACTGGGTGGTTGGCGTCCTCCTCCTCTTCCTGACGATCATGCTCAGCTTCACCGGCTACCTGCTGCCGTGGGACCAGATCGCCTACTGGGCGATCACGATCGGTTCGAACATGGCCGGCTACGCGCCGCTTTTCAATACGCCGTCCAAGCTCCTCCTCCTCGGCGGACTTGAGGTGGGTCAGAACACACTGCTGCGCTTCTACGTGCTGCACGTGATGGTGCTCCCGCTTCTCGCCGCAGTCTTCCTGGCGGTCCACTTCTGGCGGATCCGCAAGGACGGCGGAATCAGCGGGCCACTATGAGCGAGGCGCAGCGATGAGCGACGAGCAGCGCCCAGCACCCGTTGCGCCGGTTGATCCGTCGCGACGTACGGAGATTGATAAGCAGCGCGTCCCAATGGCGGCACGACCGTATCGACTCCTTGCGCTGGTGAAGCAGGACGCGGTTGTCCGCGTTCAGAAAGAGCCAGATGACACGGTGATGACCTGGCCACACCTGCTCACGATTGAGTTCTTTGCCGCCGTGGCGATGAGCATCCTGCTCCTCCTGCTCGGCCTCTTCATCAATGCACCACTTGAAGAGCTCGCCAATCCAAACGTCACACCCGCCGTTGCTAAGGCGCCCTGGTACTTCTTGGGCCTGCAAGAGTTGCTCGCCTACTTCCATCCAACGGTTGCTGGCGCGCTCTCGCCGATCGGCATCCTTGTTGGCAGCGCGCTGATCCCGTATCTGGATCGCCGCAACATTCACAGCACGCGACCATCGGATCGGAAGCTTGAGGTTTCGCTCTTCTCCATCCTCTGGGCGCTCGGACTTGTTGTGACCTTCATCGGCATCTTCTTCCGCGGTCCTGGCTACTCCTTCATCCTGCCGTGGGTCAACGGCTTCTTCTTCAGCCTGTGATGGGAGCGAACTGATGAGCCACTACCAAGTTGAGCCAGCAGATCAGTCGAAGGCGCTGACCGCGCAGACCATCAAAGCGCTACGCCACGAAGAGGTGCAGGGGATCTCGCGACGCCGACTGATGCGCACCACGATCGGCGCAGGCTTTGGGCTCTGGCTGCTTGAGGTGACGGCGGGGACGCTCGGCTTCCTCTGGCCAAACCTTGAGGGCGGATTCGGCGGCAAGGTTCAGGTCGGCACATTCGACACACTGAAGAATCAGAACGCTGGCCTCCCATTCGCCGAGGGCTACCCGGTCTACTTCCAGGAGGCACGCGCCTTCATCATGCTCGTTGACGCCACGCGACCAGAGTTCGTCTCCGGTGAAGATCTCACTGGCGACGGAACGGCACTCAATGTCCGCGCCCTCTATCAGCGCTGCCCGCACCTTGGCTGCAAGCCGAATCCGTGCATCAAGACCTACTGGCTCGAGTGCGCCTGCCACGGCAGTCGCTACGACCGACTCGGCACCAAGGCGGACGGCGTTGGTCCTGCACCGCGCGGCATGGATCGCTTCTCGCTCACTGTTGATGCGAATGGCGTGCTGACGCTGGACACGGGGAAGATCAACCTGGGCAATATGCCGATCCCGCTTGGCCAGCCAGGCATTGAGGCGCCGCGCGCCGCAACGGGGTGCATCTAAATGACAGACGAGCAGCGCAACCTTCCAGCTCCGAGCGAGAAGCGCGTGCCGCCAACGCCGCGCCTCTCCAGCCCCGCGCCGATTCAGACGCACGGCCTCACCGCTGAGCGCGTGGCGAAGATCGTCAGCCAGAGCGGCTCGGCGCGCATGGCGGCACTCCTCGGCGTTGCGATCGTCACCCTCTTCGTCATCGTCTACGCCTTCTACGACCAGGGACTCCCTGGCGCCGTAGGATCATCGCGGCTCGAGGCGGCGCGTGAAGAGCAGTATCTGGAGACGGTGAAGCGCGGCTACAACCTCTATGAGGCGAACTGCGCACGCTGCCATGGGGCACAGGGACAGGGCGGTATTGGGCCGGTTCTGAATGACCAAGGGAAGCTCCTCTCACACCTGACGCCTGCGTATCTCAAGAACGTGCTGACCGTTGGTGGTCGCTACGTTTGTGGTGACGCGAACTCGCTGATGGGAGTCTGGGCAGATAGCAACGGCGGACCGCTGAACTATCGCGAGATTGAAGAGTTGATCGCCTGGGTGCGCGCCAGCAACACCGACGAGATTGAAGTACGCGATCCAGCAACTGGCGAACTCGTGAAGGTCACCGGCTGGCGCGATCCGGCCTATGTGCCTGCGGCAGATGCAACGCCAGTACCAGCCTGCTGGAAGGATGCCTTCGCCGTCTCTCCATCTCCGGCGCCATCCGGGGGTTCTGCCAGTCCATCCGTCGCACCGAGTGGCGGGATGGGTGGTTCGTACACGATCGTGGCGATGGGTGTGAAGTTTGATCTCACCACACTCACCGTGGATGGAGGGAAGAGTTTCCAGATCCTCTTTGACAACCAGGATGCAGGGATCCCGCACAACGTTGCAATTCATGAAGGCTCTGTCGGCTCCGTAGGGAAGGAGCTCTACGCCGGCGCGATCTTCCCTGGTATTGCGAAGCAGACGTATGACATCCCTGCACTAAACGCTGGCAGTTACGTCTTCATCTGCACTGTGCATCCGAACATGGTCGGCACGCTGACGGTGAAGTGATGAGCAACCTTCCAGCGCCCATCAGCGGATCGTCGGTTGCGCCGCTCAGCGCTGCGCCGCGCCGCGTGCTTTTTGGACTGTTCGATGCCGCTGGCTGGGGCTGGGCCACCTTCCGCGCCGTGCTCTGGACGCTCGTCATCATCCTGTTGCTCGGATACATCCCAGACCGCGCCTACTACCTCACCGTCTCACCAACCGTTGATCTTGGACTGAATGCTGTTTCGTTGGTCAACATCTGCCCCGCCGAGAATGAGGGGCTCCCATGCCCAGCACCCGCAGGCGCGCTGATCCCGTGGAAGGGCGGACCCGCCGCAGCACTCCCCGGAGCGGGTGAGGGTGGCGCACTGCTCCAGGCGGGGACGCATCTCTATTACGTTGGTGGTCGAGCAGCAGATGCAAAAGATGAGTTTGCCAACATTGCCAACGTTGCCACCGCAGCGATCGGTCCAGATGGACTGAGCACCTGGAGCGCCGCAGCGCCACTTCCAGAGCCGCGCGCACTCAGCGCCGCCGCATATCTCGCCGGCACCGCGTATGTAATTGGCGGTACCTCGGCAACAGAGAGTGCAACCACCACGGTCTACGCGGGGAAGCCAGACACCGTCACCGGTCTCATCACAACGTGGACCCTGGTTGACGCACTCCAGCTCCCTGCACCACGTAACGGGGCATCCGTTGTGACGGTGAGCGATGGACTCATCCTGCTCGGCGGCGCAGATCAGAACTACACACCGCAGACGAGCGTCTGGAAGTCCACGCTGCAGAGCGACGGAACGCTCGGCGCATGGGAGGAGATGTCATCGCTCCCTGAGCCGCGCGCCAACGCCGCTGCGGTACTGGTGGGCGATGCGATCTGGCTCTGGGGCGGACGAGATGCAGACGGCGTGACCGGCGTCTCGCTCCGTGGCGACATCGCCGTGGCGAAGAGCCCAGCAACAGGCCACAGCGCGCCAGCCCCCGCAACACCTGACGAGCAGGGTGATGCGGCGATCGGCAGCATCTACAAGTGGAGCGCCACCAGCGGCGAAGGGGATCTCCCAACGCCACGCGAAGGTGCGGCGCTCTGGAGTGCAAACGGCACCCTCTACGTTGCGGGCGGCGTGCAGGACGGCGTGGCGATCGGCAGCGTCTACTGGACCGCACCAGCCGCCGCGACCGGCATCACCACATGGCACACCGTTGACCAGGTGAACCTCCCCGCCGATCAGCTGCGCGTCAACGCGAGCGGCGTGGTGGTTGGACCACACGCGCTCCTTCTCGGCGGCGAGGATGCGAGCGGTGCATCGGCAACGACCGCGCTCAGCGCTGGCACATCACCGAAGGCGCCAGTCTTCCGCGCCGGACTCTTCGGTCTCACCGTGCCAGGACTCGCACTCCCTGGTGAAGTCGGCCAGCAGATCGGCTTCCTCTCCGCCGCTGGCGCCTGGACACTCAACTTCGTCCTCCTCCTCGCCGCCGCCGTTGCGTACGCGCAACGCGAGCGCTTCGGCGCCTGGGTGAGCCGCCTGCGCGGTCGCAAGTAGCGGGCCACACGATCACCTCTCACTCCGCTCGCGCGACAGGTGCGCTGGCACTTGTTGGTTCCGGCGAATATCTCCCGCAGATGCAGTCGCTTGAGGCGGCGCTGATTGAGGATGCCGTTCAGCGTGGGAAGCGGCGCGCATACATTCAGATCCCTACGGCGGCGGGGCGTGAGAGCGCCGACCGGTTGGAGTACTGGCGCACCCTCGGCGCAGAGCAGGGGAGGCGCATCGGGGTGGAGACCACCTTCCTCCCAGTGCTGAACCGCGAGCATGCCGATGATGCGCAGCTTGCGGCACAGATCCAGGACGCCGCGCTCGTCTATATGTCTGGTGGCGATCCGCGCTACCTCGCCGAGTCGCTGCGCGGCACGCGGGTTGGCGCCGCGATCGAAGCCCACTGGCGCTCAGGCGGCGCGCTCGCTGGCTGTAGTGCTGGCGCCATGGTGATGGCGCGCCACGTCCCATCGTTTCGGTTGCACTTTGGCGCAGCAACAGAGGGGCTTGCCCTCACACCAGAGATCCAGGTCCTGCCGCACTTCAATCGCATCTTTCAGCTCGCCTTTAAGGGGAGCTCTGGCGACGGAATCCTGCTCGGCATTGAAGACCTCACGGCGCTGGTCAAGGCGAGTGGGGGTGACCACTGGCGCGTGGAGGGGCAGGGGGCGGTGCACATCTTGAGCGGCCTCCCGAAGCGGCTGCTCCGATCGGGCGAGGAGATCCAGCTCTAGTTCCGCGCCACGTGGCGTTGCAGCGGAGGCAGCCATATAGAATCGTGCGAACTGGTGGTGGTCAACATGATCACAACCGCTATGAGGGAGGACGAACGATGAGCACCGCAAAGCGACT
>CAJARA010000015.1 GCA_903944295.1 uncultured Chloroflexota bacterium | reverse complement strand
AGTGGGCGGAGGAGGCCAGGGAAGACGCCGCTCCAGGCACGAGCGAGCGGATCTGATGCGTCGGCGATGTAGATCTTCGTCTCGCCGGTATAGAGATCCACCGTCGCCTTGATGCTGTTGCGAATGTAGTTTGCCGGTCGATCAAAGCTGTTCGATGCCAAGACGGATGGATCGAAGAACTGCGCGTTCGGGAAGCGATCACTCACCGTATAGCCGTCAACCATGTAGCTGAGGCCGCCATCCTCACGGATCACAAGGTACGGATCGCTATCCCAGCTGACAAATGGGGCGAGGGCGCTGATGCGTTCACTAATGGTGCGGCGCCAGAGAAGCTGGCTCTCCGCCGTAATTTGATCACTGATCAGAAGGTTGAAGTCGCCGAGGCGCGCCGCAAAGAGGAGCCGGTCCGCAAACGTCTTCAGCGAGATGCCGCCGCTCCCACTCCAGGTGGTGGTGGCGTCAGTTGCAGTTGTTCCATCATCCGCACCCTCACCGACCGGATAGTCAAACTCAGGCGTCTTGGCGCCAACGACCACCCAGTCATCATCCAACTCACCGAAGTAGATGCGCGGCTCCGTCACCACGGGAGCACCGTCTGTTGAAACGGGTGGGATGTCGCGAATGATCAGCTGCGGGAGACCACCAGATGCGACGCCAGCAACAGGGACCATCGCCACGCCAATGCCGTGCGTGAAGGCGATGCGACGATTCACCCAGGTTGAGGACTGCAGCGCGCGCTGTGGATTGAGTTCGCGCGCGGAGAGCATCACAAGTCGCTGCTCGCCGTTGATTTCGTATCGATCAACGTCCACGTCCGAGAAGTTGTAGTACTGGCGAACCGTCTGCAGCTGGTCGAGGGTCTGCTGCAACGGTCGGTAGTCCCAGAGACGCGCGTCAGCAAATGTGGCGGCGTCCTTCGCGATCGCCTCTGGCGTCAACTCCGCTTCGCCGTCGTACTGCGCCTCGCTCCAGCCGTCCAGTCCAAAGGCGAGTCGCGTCATCTTGATGTTGTTGGCAATGTATGGCTCCTCAAGCGCGAACTCGTTCGGCTGCACCTGGAAGCGCTGCACAAACTCTGGATAGATGCCACCGAAGATCCCCGATGCGCCGATCCAGACAACGCCGGTTAGGACGAGTGGCCAGGTGGAACGGGTCAGTGCCGCTCCAATGAGGAAGGCGGCGGCGAGTGCGGCGATCCCAGTAAGGATGTCCAGGCCTGGGAGTCGAGCTGCTTGATCCGCGTAGGAGAGGCCGGTGGCAACACCAGTGGACGAGTAGACAAGTTCCAGCTTATCCAGCTGATAGCCATATGCGGTGGCGAGGAGGATGCCGCCAACGAGGAGGGCGAGGTGGAGGCGCGGGAGCGCGCCAACGAAGCCGAGTCCACGAGCACCAATGGATGGGAGGTAGCGCAGCGCCGTGAGGATCGTTCCTGCAAGCAGCAGCGTCACCACGATCCCTTGCGCCAGGCGCAAGATCGGTAGCTCAAAGAGATAGAAGGAGATGTCACGACCGAAGGCCGGATCCACCACTGGAGTGCCGCTCGGATCAAACGTGACGGCGTGCTGCCAGAGGCTGATCGCCTCCCAGTTCGCGGCGACCTGCGCACCGATAATCAGCGCAACGATTACCGCGGCAACGCGCAGCGCACCGTTCCCAACGCGCACCACGGCAGAGCCTTCGCCACCCAGGTTCGCTCCGCCACTGGAGGCGAAGAGATCACGCAGGGCATCACCGATTCCGTCGATGCGGATCTGCCCGCGCTCGTTGACGAGTGGTGGCCGATCTTGACGCGTCTCGCTCGTCTGCTGCCGCGTGTCGGAAGCGTCACCGCCCCCTTGGCGACGCGAGATCAGTCCAGCGAGGAGAACGGTAATCAGTAGGAAAGCGAGCGCAGCGAGCGCGGCGACGACGAGGAGCGTCCCCTGAATCTGTAGTCGCTGCCAGAAGAGCGCCCCTGCGCCGAGCGATTCAAACCATCGCGCGTCGGTGAGCAGCCCGATGATCGGACCGCCAATGAAGAAGAGTCCAACGAGGATCGGGAAGAAGAGTGAGCGCAGGCTCAACTTGGGCCGCGTGAAGTTGGTGCCGCCACCAGAGGCGGGGCGTCGTGCGCGGGGGCGCGAAGGGGGTGTGGTGCCTTCGTCGGAGCTGTCCGCACTGGCACTGTCCGCGGCTGGGCTCTCGCCGCCACTGCGTCGGCGCTCGAGCTCCTCAAGGAAGTCCTTGAACGGATCCGTCACGTCGTCTCCTCCGTGTTGTTCACCCTTACGGCCGGTGCGCTACCTCAACGGCTCGCGCAAACGCATCGAGCGCCGCTTCAGCGACCTTTGACCCAGTCATCGTAGCGACTCGCATCGGATCCCACTTCGCCGCAAGCTGGAGTGCGAGGGGGCGGCGCCACGGCTCGCTCGACTGCGCCGCCTCGCCAACGAGTCGCAACTTGAGGCAGGAGCGCCCCTCCTCTACTGCGAGGAGGTCGCCGAGGCCGTTCGTCATTAAGGCTCCATAACGTTCAAGCGGTGCGATCGGCGGAGGTCCGGAGAGCGGCGCAACCTCGCGGCAGCTCACCACGCCGTCACCGTCTTGCACCCAGAAGAGGGCAATCCACCAACCGTCCGGCATCATGCTCGGCTGCGCAGATCCGGCGCGGATCTCCCCCTCCGCGCGCCCCTCAATCACGATCGGTCGCACCTTCAAAAAGCTCGTCCCTGGGAGCGGCAGCCGCTCCGCCGTGTTCTCCACTCCGTTGCTCACTCCCACTCGATCGTTGCGGGCGGCTTGGAGGTGATGTCGTAGACAACGCGCGTCACGTTCGGCACTTCGTTCACGATGCGCGAAGAAATTTTTGCCATCAGGTCATACGGGAGGCGGGCCCAATCAGCGGTCATCCCGTCTTCACTCGTCACCGCGCGAATCGCCAGCACATTGCCGTACGTTCGGCCATCACCCATCACACCAACTGAGTGAAGTGGCGTCAACACGGCGAACGACTGCCAGATGCTGCGATACAGCCCCGCCGCCTTGATCTCATCAATCACGATCCAGTCCGCTTCGCGCAGTGTGTCGAGTCGCTCGCGGGTCACCTCGCCAAGGATGCGAATCGCAAGGCCGGGACCCGGGAAGGGCTGACGCAAGATCACGCTCTCAGGGAGTCCAAGCTGCAGGCCAACGGCGCGCACTTCGTCCTTGAAGAGCGCGCGGAGTGGCTCAACGAGTTCAAACTTCAGGTCGTCAGGGAGGCCGCCCACGTTGTGGTGCGTCTTGATCTTCTGCGCCGACTTCGTCTCCTTTGAGGTTGACTCGATCACATCCGGGTAGAGCGTCCCCTGCGCAAGGAACTTGAAATCGCCCGCCCGAGCCGACTCCTCTTCAAAGACGCGAATGAATTCTCGGCCGATAATCTTCCGCTTCGCTTCAGGATCAACCACTCCTTCAAGCGCATGCTGGAATCGCTCCTGCGCCTCCACCATGATGATCTTCATACCGAGCTGTTCGGCGAAGACTTCGCGCAGGATCTCCGACTCACGCTTTCGCATCAGCCCGTGATCTACATAGACGCAGGTGAGGCGATCACCGATCGCCTTATGGACGAGCGCCGCGGCAACCGCCGAATCCACGCCGCCAGAAAGCGCACAGAGGACGCGATCCGTTGGGCCGACCTGCGCCTGAATTGCCGCGACTGCGTCGTCAGCAAGTCGCCCTGGCGTCCAGGTCGCCTTCGCCTTCGCGATCCCGAGCACGAAGTTCTGCAGCAGCCGCTTCCCGCTCGGGGTGTGCACCACCTCCGGATGGAACTGGATCCCCCAGAGGTTGCGCGTCGTGTCGGCAAGCGCCGCGAACGGCGTGGAGTCGGTTGTTGCAAGCGCCGTAAAGCCGGGTGGTGCATCAATGATCGAGTCGCCGTGACTCATCCAGACGCGCTCTGCACCGGAAGCGCCGAGACCGTCAAAGAGCGGGCTTGTTGCCCCGCTAATACTGATGTCGGCAGGACCATACTCACGTCGATCCGAAGGGCCAACGCGACCACCGAGCTGCTGCGCCATCAGTTGCACGCCGTAGCAGACGCCAAGGATCGGAACGCCAGCACTCCAGAGGGCGGCGTCCGGCTTTGGCCCCGCGTCGTCATAGACTGAGAAGGGGCTGCCGCTCAGGATGATGCCGGCCGGCTTGCGCGCCAGGATCTCGCTGACTGGAAGATCAAATGGCACGAGCGCCGCATACACGTTCATCTCGCGAACGCGGCGTGTGATCAGTTGCGCGAACTGGCTTCCAAAATCCAAGACGAGGATGCCTCCCGTCTCAACTCCGGCCGCGCGCACGCTCGCCGTGGTACCAGCTTCAGCGGCCACGCTGCCAACTCTTCCCTTCGGTCGCTGCGGCCGGCGCGTAGATCACCTCAACGTCGCGGAAGGCGGCAAGCGTCTGGACACCGAGTGCGGCGGCAGATTGACGCACCGCGCCAACAAGGTTCTCGCTCCCATCGGTGACGCGCGATGGCCCGTTGAGGATCTGCTCCATGCTCCCCGCAATCCCCACCTCAATGCGGGTGCCGCGCGGCAGCGTTGGCGATGAGGCGGCCATCCCCCAGTTGAACCCGCCACCTGGCGCTTCGGTAGATCGCGCAAGCGGCGAACCGATCATCACCGCATCCGCACCAACGGCGAGCGCCTTGGCGATCTCGCCGCCCTTTCGAATGCCGCCGTCAGCCACCACTGGCACGTAGCGGCCGGTCGCCTTCATATAGGCATCGCGCGCACCGGCAACGTCGCTCACCGCGGTGACCTGCGGCACGCCGATGCCGAGCACCTCGCGCGTGGTGCATGCATTACCAGGGCCAACGCCAACGAAGATCGCCGCGGCCCCCTGCTCCATCAGTGAATACGCCGCCTCGGCGTTGGTGGTGTTCCCCACTGCAACGGGGATGCTACTCCGCTTCACAAAGTCGGCAAGCTCCAGCGGTGCGTAGCCAGTGGCAATATGCCGCGCCGATGAGACCTGACTCTGGATTACCAGAAGGTCTGCGCCACCCGTAATGATTGCGTCGCCAAACTTGCCGATCGCCTGCGGCGTTGCCGCGATCATTGCTGGCGAACCTGTGGCGTGAATCTCTGCGATGCGCTGCGCAATCAGCGCCTCCTTTACCGGCTCCGCGTAGAGCCTGGCGAAGAGCT
>CAJARA010000014.1 GCA_903944295.1 uncultured Chloroflexota bacterium | reverse complement strand
CCGGGCATAAAGTCCTCGTGGTTGACCTTGACCCACAGCGCAACCTCACCAGCGGCCTTGGCTTTGTTACAACGCCAGGCGCACCCACTGCATATGACCTCCTCGTTGGGCGACGTCCTGCGCACGAACTCGCTCAGCCGACCTCCGTGCCGAACCTGAGCCTGATCCCTGGCTCTGCAGACCTTGCAGGGATCGATGTTGAGCTCGCCGCGGGCGATGAGAGCGGTGAGCGGCAACTCGCCGCCGGCCTCCGCCTCGCTGGAGACGCCGAGGTTGTGCTCGTGGACACACCCCCCTCCCTTGGGCTCGTCACGATTAGCGCCTTTGCGGTGGCGGATTCCGTGCTCGTGCCGGTGCAGTGCGAGTACTACGCCCTTGAGGGCCTCTCGCAGCTGATGGCGACGATTCGCCTTGTGCGTGACCGGCTCAACCCCGACCTTGAGGTGAACGGCCTCCTCTTGACCATGCTCGATCCACGCACGAAACTTGGTGGCGACGTGGTGCGTGAGGTGGAGAGCCACTTCGGCGACCTCGTCTACCGTGCTCGGGTGCCGCGCTCCGTGCGCCTCGCCGAAGCGCCGAGCCACGGTATCTCGATCCGTAGCTACGCGCCAGGGAGCTCTGGGGCTGAATCGTATGCTCAGGCGGCGAACGAGTTCGCGAGCCGCGTCTTTGGGAGTGCGGCATGAGGAAGAGGGGGGTTCGATCGTGGTGAAGAAGGTAACGGGCCTGGGACGAGGCCTTGGGGCACTGATTCCTGAGGCGGCGAGCGCCGCTGGGGCCGTCCGTGCGGGGGCGCTGGAGATTCCGATCAGCAAGATCAAGGCGAACGCCTACCAGCCGCGCAGCACCTTCAACCAGACTGAGCTCGAGCAGCTCGCAGAGAGCATCCGTGAGCACGGCGTCATCCAGCCGATCCTTGTTGAAGAGGGGGCAAATGGCTTCACGCTGATCGCTGGGGAGCGACGCCTCCGTGCCTCAAAGCTCGCCGGCCGCACCACGATCCCCGCCGTTGTCCGTACAGTCAACAATCAGTCACGCCTTGAGCTCGCGCTGATCGAAAACGTGCAGCGCAGCGACCTCTCCCCGATTGAAACGGCGCAGGCCTACCGCCGCCTCGCCGACGAGTTCGGCATGACCCAGGAGCAGATCGCCAGCGTGGCGGGGAAGGCACGCGCGACGGTTGCAAATACGATGCGCCTCCTTGACCTCGCCGCAGGCGTCCAGGAGGAGGTTACCGCCGGTCGCCTGAGTGAAGGGCATGCGCGGGCACTTGTTGGGCTCCCAGAGAGCGAGCAGGCCTGGCTCGCCCGCAGCTTTGTGCGCGACGGAGTGACGGTACGCGGTGCCGAGGCGGCCGCCTCAACCATCCGCGAAGCGGGTCGGGGTACAATTACCCCCAAGAAAGAGCGTGGAACGGCCTCAGGGGCGGAGCTCACGGCGGTTCAGCGGTCACTTGAACAGGCGCTCGGCACGCCGGTGCGGATTAAACCGGCCGGAGCGGGGGGTCAGATCGTGATTGAGTACTACTCGGCGGAAGAGTTGACCAGGCTGGTCGACCAGATCAAGGGGGAAAGCTAGTGGCGGGTCAAAAAAGCGGATCTGCGATCGCCAAGAAATCAGAAAAACCCAGTTCTTCGGAGAAATCTGCCCCAAAGGCGGCGAAGAAGGGGGGCGACTACGGCGCCTCAAGCATCCAGGTCCTTGAGGGACTGGAGGCGGTCCGCAAGCGCCCAGGCATGTACATCGGCTCAACCGATGAGCGCGGCCTACACCACCTTGTCTACGAAGTCGTCGACAACTCCGTTGACGAAGCGATGGCGGGACACGCCACGCGCATCGTTGTGCGCATTCATAAAGACAACTCCATTGAAGTCACCGATGACGGTCGCGGTGTTCCAGTTGGAAAACATTCAACTGGTAAGGACGCACTTGAAGTAGTGCACACCGTGTTGCATGCCGGAGGAAAGTTTGGCGGCGACGGATACAAAGTTTCTGGTGGGCTGCACGGCGTTGGTGTCTCCGTTGTTAATGCACTGAGTGTAAAGCTGCGCGTTGAATCTTCGCGTGATGGATTTATCTGGGCGCAAGAGTACGAACGCGGCAAGCCGAAGATGAAGGTGACCAAAGTTGGACCAGCACATGCGCGACGTGGAACGCGCACCGTCTTCTTGCCAGACCCAGAAGTCTTCTCGTCAACAGAGTATTCATTTGAGACGCTCTCTAATCGCTTGCGTGAATCTGCATATCTCAACAAGGGCCTCTGGCTCACGCTGATTGATGATCGCGCAGATCGCGAAGCAACCTTCTACTTCCAGGGTGGCATCGTCTCGTTCGTTCGTCACTTGAATCGTAAGCGCAAGGTGACACACGAGCGCCCGGTGTATTTGGAACGCGTTGATGGGACAACAAGTGTTGAGGTTGCGTTCCAGTATCAGGGCGACTCTTGGTCTGAAACGCTGCTCGCGTTTGCAAACAACATCAACACCGTTGATGGCGGAACACACGTCACCGGCTTCCGTGCCGCGCTCACCAGCTCACTGAACGACTGGGGCCGCAAGAATGGCGCGATCAAAGACAACGATCCGAACCTCACCGGTGAAGATGTGCGCGAAGGTCTCACCGCTGTTATCTCCGTCAAGCTTGTTGATCCGCAGTTCGAAGGACAGACCAAAGCAAAGCTCGGCACCGCCGAGGTGAAGGGGATCGTGCAGACCGCGGTGAACGCTGGTGTACTGCAGTTCCTTGAAGAGAATCCGGGCGACGGCAAAGAAGTAATTCGCCAGGCGCTGAATGCGGCGCGCGGTCGCGAGGCGGCGCGCAAGGCACGCGACTTGGTGTTGCGCAAGGGTGCACTCGAGGGGAGCGCACTTCCAGGAAAGCTCGCCGACTGTCAAGAGCGCGATCCGGCGAAGTCAGAGCTCTACATTGTGGAGGGCGAGTCAGCCGGTGGTTCTGCAAAGCAGGGACGCGATCGTCGCTTCCAAGCGATCTTCCCGCTGCGCGGCAAGCTGCTTAACGTGGAGAAGGCGCGCATCGACAAAATCTTGGGGAGCGACAACATTCGCACGCTGATCGTTGCGCTCGGCGCAGGGATTCAAGACAGCAGCAGCTCCTTTGACCTTGCCAAACTGCGATACCACCGCGTCATCATCATGACCGACGCAGACGTAGACGGCGCGCATATTCGCACGCTGCTGCTCACCTTCTTCTATCGCTACATGCCCGCCATCATTGAAGCGGGCTACCTCTACATTGCGCAGCCACCGCTGTATCGCGTCAGCACTGGCAAGGAGACAAAGTACGCATCCTCAGAGAAGGAGCGCGACGCCGCTGTTGCCTCATTCAAGACAAAGAACGTCAACGTGCAGCGCTTCAAGGGGCTCGGCGAAATGAACGCCGAACAGCTTTGGGAGACGGCAATGAATCCAGAGAATCGCGTCTTCCTGCAGGCACGCATTGAAGATGCGGCGGCGGCGAACGAGATCTTTGAGATGCTGATGGGCGAGCGCGTTGAGCCGCGCCGCGACTTCATCAAGGCCGAGGCGCGCAAGGTCCAGAACCTCGATGTTTAATCCGCGA
Organism: uncultured Chloroflexota bacterium; assembly: GCA_903944295.1. Classification (GTDB taxonomy): domain Bacteria; phylum Chloroflexota; class Limnocylindria; order Limnocylindrales; family Limnocylindraceae; genus Limnocylindrus. The sequence continues at coordinate 6,446 of CAJARA010000014.1, read as the reverse complement.
CAGATAGCAGAAGGAAAGGGGGTGACGAGATGGCAGATAAGAGCGTAGATAACGGCGCAGACGGGATTAGCCCAAACGGCGTCAGCGTCACCACTGTTAAGTCGATTCGTATTGAAGACGAGATGCGCACGAGCTACCTCGATTACGCCATGAGCGTGATCGTGGCGCGCGCCCTTCCAGACGTGCGTGACGGCCTCAAGCCAGTCCACCGCCGCATCCTCTACACGATGGGCGAGATGGGCCTCTCCGGCAGCTCCGCCTACCGCAAGTGCGCCGCGATCGTGGGTGAGGTAATGGGTAAGTACCACCCACACGGCGACGGCGCCCTCTACGACGCACTCGTCCGCCTGGCGCAGGACTTCTCCATGCGTCACCCACTCGTTGATGGGCAGGGAAACTTCGGTTCTGTTGACGGCGACTCCGCCGCCGCGATGCGCTACACCGAGGCGCGACTCACCGCCATCGCTGGCGAGATGCTCGCCGACATTGATCACGAGACGGTTGACTTCACACCGAACTACGACGGCACACAGAAGGAGCCGAGCGTCCTTCCGTCGCGCATGCCGAACTTGCTCATTAACGGTTCGTCCGGAATTGCCGTTGGTATGGCCACCAACATTCCGCCGCACAACCTTGGCGAGATTGCCGATGCGGCGATCGCTCTCGTAGAGAACCCACAACTCACCGCCGAAGAGTTGAGCGCCTTCGTCCTTGCGCCCGACTTCCCAACTGGCGGTGTTCTCTACCGTTATGACAACGTCAAGAATCCGCTCACCGGAAAGTTGGAGCGTGTTGACGCGATTCGCCAGATGTATGCGCACGGCCGTGGTCGCGTCGTTGTTGAAGGGAAGACCACCTTCGAAGAGGCGCGCGGCGATCGCACCGCGATCATCATCCACGAGCTTCCGTATCAGGTGAACAAAGCGTCACTCGTTGAGAAGATCGCCGACCTCGTCAAAGAGGGTCGCATTGACGGCATCGCCGACCTGCGTGACGAGTCCGACCGCGACGGGATGCGCATCTACGTTGAGGTGAAGCGCGACGGGAATCCGCACAAGGTGCTTAACAAACTACTGAAGCTCACCCCGCTCCGCGCCGCGTTCAGCATGAACATGCTTGCGCTCGTTGATGGTCAGCCGCAGACGCTCTCGCTGAAGTCCGTCCTGCAGCACCATATCGAACATCGCCGCATCATCGTCCGCCGTCGCACGGAGTTTGAGCTGAAGAAGGCGCAAGAGCGCGCGCACATCTTGGAAGGCTTGAAGATTGCGCTGGACAACCTTGATGCCGTGATTAAGACCATCCGCGCCGCAGCAGATGTTGACGTTGCGCGCGAACAGTTGATGGCCAAGTTCAAGTTGAGCGAGCTGCAGGCACAGGCAATCTTGGATATGCGCCTCGCCCGGCTCGCCGCACTTGAACGCAAGAAGATTGAAGACGAGTACCTGGAAGTGCTCGCGCTGATCAAGGAGCTCCAAGACATCCTTGCCAACCCGAAGCGCGTCTCCAAGATCATCTCCGCCGAGTACGCCAAGCTCAAGGAGAAGTTCGGCGACAAGCGCCGCACACGCATTGCACAAGACGCCACGCGCGAGATGTCTGATGAGGACCTCATTGCCGACGAAGATGTGGTGATCACCATCAGTGGTCGCGGTTATATCAAGCGTCAGCCGCTCACCGCATACCGCCAGCAGCATCGCGGCGGGAAGGGCGTGCGCGGCATGACCACGCGTGAAGAGGATGCGGTGAAGTCGCTCCAGGTTGCGAACACGCATGACTGGGCCTTCTTCTTTACTAATAAGGGTCGCTGCTTCAGCACGAAGGTGCACGAGATCCCTGACGCATCGCGTCAGAACAAGGGGATTCCAATCGTCAATCTGCCGGGCGTGCAGGTAGAGTCGGGCGAAGTTCCGGTTGCCACCGTCATCCTGCAGAACTTCACCGCGGGCGGTTACCTCGCCTTCTCTACGAAGAAGGGTGTCATTAAGAAGACAGCGCTCGAACAGTTTGAGAAGGTTCGTTCATCAGGAATTATTGCGATCACCCTTGATAAGGGTGATGAGCTTGCGCAGGTGATCCCAACGTCTGGTGAAGACGACATCGTGCTCGCCACGCGACAGGGTCGCATCTGCCGCTTCCATGAGAAGGAGGCGCGACCGATGGGCCGCTCCGCCGGCGGCGTGATTGGTATTCGACTTGCACGTGTGGGCGACCTTGTGGTTGCCGCCGCCATCGTTGAGCCGGGCGCCGACCTTCTCGTCCTTACGGAGACGGGCTTTGGGAAGCGCGTCCCAGTCCAGGCCTTCAGTCGCAAGCATCGCGGCACCCAGGGTGTCCGCCTCATCCCGCTTGAAGGACGTAAGACGGGGCCGGTGGTCGCCGTTCGCCAGGTGAGCGAGGCGGATGAAGAGGTGATCCTCATCAGCGCCGAAGGGCAGGTGGTGCGCACGAAGCTTGAGAGCATCGCCACCCGTAATGACGGCAGCTCCCAGGGTGTCCGCGTGATGACCCTCCGCGAGGGGGATAAGGTCGCTGGGATCGCCGCCTTCCGCACGGGGCTCGCACAGCGCGACGTTGCCGGCGAGGACGGCGAGGCGCCCGCACGGGTGGCCCCTGCAGTAAAGGGGGGCAGAAAGGCGGCACCAAAGGCGGCCAAGACAGCCGTCCCGAAGGGGAAGGCCAAGCCAGCGGCTAAGGTGAAGGCGAAGACGAAACCTACAAAGCGGCGATAGGGATCGGAGGACGGCGATGAGGGCAGATTCAATCGACGTCTACACAGGGAATGCGAACCGGGAGTTAGCCGGCAAGATCGCGCGCTACCTCGGACGCGAGCTCGGCAAGGCGGAGGTATTCGCCTTCGCCAACGAGAACATCTTCGTCAAGATCCTTGATAACGCGCGAGAGAAGGACGTCTTCATCGTGCAGCCAACCTCTCGCCCGGTGAGCAGCTCCATCATGGAGTTACTGATCATGATTGACGCGTTCAAGCGCGCATCAGCCGGACGCATCACCGCCGTCATCCCGTACTACGGCTACGGCCGATCAGATAAGAAAGACCAGCCGCGCGTCCCAATCACCGCACGGCTCGTTGCGGACATGCTGCAAGTAGCCGGCGCAAATCGCATCCTCACCATGGACCTCCATCAGGGACAGCTGCAGGGATTCTTCAACGTCCCAGTAGATGAGCTCACAGCGGTGCATATGCTCTCCAACTACATCCGACAGAACGGCACCGAGAACCTTGCGGTGGTGACCGACCTCGGCTTTGCAAAGCGCGCGCGAACATTTGCAGAACTGCTCGACGCGCCGCTCGCGATCGTTGAGAAGCGACGCGAAGGGAATGATGATCACGCAGAGGTCCTCAACGTCATCGGTGACGTGAAGGGGAAGCGTGTCGTGATCGTTGACGATGAGATTGACACCGCAGGAACGCTCATTGAGACCATCCGCGCCATCGAGAAGGCGGGCGCAATTGAAGTCACCGCCTGCGCAACGCACGGCGTCTTCTCCGGCCCCGCCATTGAGCGCATCAACGGGTCATCGGTACGAGAAGTGATCGTTACCGACTCCATCCCAATGCCCGATGGCGTCAGTAGCCCAAAGATCAAGCGCCTCTCCTCTGCGCCACTCTTCGGCGAAGCAATCAAGCGCATCCACCTTGGTGAGTCAGTCGGTGCGCTCTTCGGCAAGGAGGCCTCAATGGCTGAGGAGATGGTCTTCTGGGATGGCGAACATGCCGGACTCCCATCACCGGGCAGCAACGGTGGTGGACAGAACTCAAAGCGCCGAGCGAAGTAGCCGTGACGCTGAAGTTGCACCGACCAGACGAGCGCGGCGTGGTGAGCGCGCACCCAGAAGAGAAGAGTGCCGACTGGCGCAGCTCACTTCGCAGCCCGCGATGGAACGCGGCACCACTGAAGAACCCAGAGATGAACCCAACGAGTCGTCCGGCGAGCGTGCTCTATTGGCTCGTTCTCGGCGCGCTCACATTTGGCATCCTGATGCTGGGGTACGGCTCCGGCTTCTGGCGCTAGGGGCCGCAGATGGTCTTCGGCTTTCTCTCTCGTCTTATTGACTCCAACGACCGCGAGATCGGTCGCCTCTCGCCAATCCTCACCGCCGTCAACGCGCGCGCAGATGAGATGGAGGCGGCGAGCGCCGAAGATATCCGTGCACGAATGGATGCGATCGCTGCGCAACTTCGCGCGCTGAGCGGCGACGCGCAACGTGCCGCGCTCGACGAAGCGCTTCCAGAAGTTCTCGCTGCGGCTCGCGAAGCGGCCCGACGAACGATCAAGCTGCGCCCATACGACGTGCAGATCTTGGGTGCGATCGTTCTGCATCAAGGGAAGATTCCGGAGATGCGCACTGGTGAAGGGAAGACGCTTGTCGGCCCGCTCGCCGCCGCCGTCAATGCGCTCACCGGCGCTGGCGTCCACGTGATCACAGTCAACGACTACCTCGCGCGACGCGACGCGCAGTGGATGGGTCCGCTCTTCGCCTTCCTCGGCCTCTCGCTCGGCGTCATCACCCATGACACGTCGTACATCTTTGATGCCGATTTCCATAGCGGCGAGGAGCGCACCGCACGCCTTCGCCCAGTCACCCGTCGTGAGGCGTACGCCGCGGACGTCACCTACGGCACGAATAACGAGTTCGGCTTCGACTACCTGCGCGACAACATGGTCACCGAGCTCGAGGCGCGGGTGCAGCGTGGCCACGCCTTCGCGATCGTGGATGAGGTGGACAACATCCTCATTGACGAGGCGCGAACGCCGCTGATCATCAGCGGTCAGGCGGGTGAGTCGCAGGACCTCTATCAAGTATTCGCCAAGCTCGTCCCTCGCCTTCGCGAGCGACCAGAGGGGGCCACCGACGGTGGTGACTACTTCGTTGACGTCAAAGATAAGGCGGTCTCTTCAACAGAAGAGGGCGTCGCAAAGGTTGAGAAGATGGTCGGCGTAGAGAACCTCTACGGCGGTGATCCGCTGATGGCACGTCACTTTGAGTCGGCACTCCGCGCACACGCACTCTTCAAGCGCGATCGCGATTACATCGTTGAAGATGGCGAGATCGTCATCGTTGATGAGTTCACTGGTCGCAAGATGCCAGGTCGCCGATGGTCAGAGGGTCTGCATCAGGCGATCGAAGCGAAAGAGGGGCTCCGCGTCCAGCGAGAGTCGGTGACGATGGCGACGATCACCTTCCAGAACTACTTCCGCTTGTACGGGAAGCTCGCCGGCATGACTGGCACCGCGATGACTGAGGCGGAAGAGTTCAGCAAGATCTACAAGCTTGACGTCACCTCAATCCCTACACATCGGCCAATGATTCGCGTTGACGAACCTGATCTTGTCTATCGAACAGAGCGGGCAAAAGATACGGCGATCATTGAACACATCAAGGAGCGCATCGCCGCAGGTCAACCGGTACTCGTTGGCACAACGTCGGTTGAACGCTCTGAGCACCTCGCGGGGCTACTGAAGCGCGAAGGGGTAAAGCACAACGTCTTGAACGCCAAGCAGCACGAGCGTGAAGCACCGATCGTTGCGCAGGCGGGCCGCTCGGGTGCGGTGACGATTGCAACCAACATGGCCGGTCGCGGTACGGACATCGTGCTTGGCGGAAATCCAGCCGGGCTCGCATCAGAAGCACTGCGTATCAAGGGCCTCAACCCTGCCGAAGTTGATGCGGAGACCTACGCCGCTGCGCTTGCGGAGGCGGAGCGATCTTGTAGCACCGATCGTGAAGTTGTCCTTGCCGCCGGTGGACTCCGAATCATCGGCACGGAGCGACACGAATCACGACGCATTGATAACCAGCTGCGTGGTCGCGCCGGCCGCCAAGGCGATCCAGGCTCATCGCGCTTCTACCTCTCGCTTGAAGATGACCTGATGAAGCGCTTCGCTGGTGAGCGTGTCGTTGGACTCATGGATCGCCTCGGTTTTGACGAGAGTCAGGCGCTGGAATCGGCAATGGTGAGCCGCACCATTGAGGGGGCGCAGACGCGCGTTGAGGGCTACAACTTTGATGTGCGAAAGCGCGTCGTTGAGTTTGACGACGTGATCAACATGCAGCGCGCCACTGTCTACGGCGAGCGCGATCGTGTGCTGCGCGGTGAAGATCTTGCGCTCACCATTCAAGATGCGCTGCACGCCGAGGTGCGCGCACTCGCTGCTACACACTGCCCTCCAGGGCTTCCAGGCGATTGGAACCGCGCCACACTTGCAACAGAACTGCAGCGACTTGGTGTGCAGCCCCCAGCATCGCTGGAGGCGATCGTTGAAGATTCGATCCTCTATGAAGCGGTTGCGGTTGTTGCAGATGAAGCGCTCGAGCGCAAGGCGCAGGAGATCGGCGAAGAGATGTGGCCAAAAGTTGAGCGCGCCGTGATCTTACGCAGCATTGACCAGCTCTGGGTTGAGCATCTCACTGAGGTTGATGAT
>CAJARA010000013.1 GCA_903944295.1 uncultured Chloroflexota bacterium | reverse complement strand
GGTGGTTGGCACCCTAATGAAACCTTGGTAGCGCACCAAGAAGTCGTCATCGTTGCAACGTCGCCCGACGCTCCCTTCGCCCCAATCATGAAAGATCTGAGTAAACGTTGTAGTCAAGCAGGGTCTCCTGAGGGAACGGCTCCGAGTCCACGGTGAGCTCTCCTCCCAGTCGCGCCAATCGTATGTAGATGGAAAGTTGTACACCGTGACGAGTAGTCCTGCTCTGCCACGGGCCTCAGCGTTTGGTGTAGTTACGAAACCAACCACCAGCATAAGGAGAGCCGCAAAGACACCGGCTACGCGCAAACGCATTTCGCACCTCAAACTACTTCGCGGCGACTTCATCTGCGACGCCGTCAATGCTCCGATTTTTACTGAGGTGGAGCAACCCTGTCAATACCTCCCCGAAGATCTACTAGGCTCGGCTCCATCCGCCGCAGCAACTCCATGATGCGCAGTTCTAGATCGTCTCGCACCTCGCGGTACACCTCTAGTTGCTGCTCCTCACTCCCTGTCGCCTTGGATGGGTCTGGGAGTGACCAGTGCTCGCGGGCGCCGGCGTTGGGGAAGGTTGGGCAGGCGTCGTTAGCCGCGTCGCAGACCGTAATCACGTAATCGAACTGCTCATCAATGAATCGCTCGAGCGTCTTGCTCGTCTGCGCGGATGCGTCAATCCCAATCTCTTCGAGCGCCTTCAGCGCGAGGGGTCGCACAAGTGTCTTCTCCGTGCCAGCGCTCTCCACCTCCACGCGTCCGCGGGAGCGTGAACGGAGCAGCGCCTCGGCCATCTGCGAGCGGGCCGAGTTATGCGTACAGAGGAAGAGGACGCGCGGTGCTGTCATGGGCCAGAGGATAGCGCCGAAAGGTTAACGGCAGATCGGCGATACTTGGCAGATGAGAACAGCACTGCGGCGGCTCCTCCAGGGGCTCCTCGTCCTCGCCCTGATTCCGTTCCTGCTGGATGTACCGGCGGGGGCGGACGCCAGCGCCGAATCACTCCTTGCCACTGGCGCAGCGCCAAACGCCACGGTTGTCAGCGTTGAGGGACGCCGCACCGTGGTTGCAACCGCGGGCCGCAGCAGCGATCCAGCGCTCGTCCTAATCCACGGTTTCGGTGGGAGCACCTTCGGCTGGCGACACGTCATGGAACCGCTCGCCGCCAGCGGCTGGTACGTAGTTGCGCTCGACCTCCCAGGATTCGGACTCGCTGAGAAGGGCTGGGGTGGTGCGTATGATCACGCGTCTCACGCGAGATTTGTTCTTGCCGCGATGGACCAGATGCAGATTAACCAGGCGGTGCTCGCAGGGCACAGCATGGGCGGGAACGTCGTCTCGTGGGTTGCTGCCCTCGCACCTGAACGCGTGCGTGGACTCGCGCTGATTGACGCCGCGATCGGCGCATCTTTCGGCGACGGCCCCGCAACTTCGGCCCTGCAAGCCTCGCCTCTCCGCCGCGCCGCGCGCATCTTGATTCGCAGTGCCTTTACAGAAGCAACGTTCGGCGAACTGCTCAGCTCTGCGTTCGCCGTCAAATCCGCCGCAACGCCAGAGATGATCCGTGGATATGCCGCCGCGTCACGACTCCCTGAGTGGGACGCCGCGCTGCTCGGCGTGCTGCGAGACGGGAGCAAGAACGCGCTCACTCAACCAATCGCGCAGATTGTGTCGCGCGCTGGCGCACCGATTCCCACGCTGATTCTCTGGGGTTCTGAAGACAGCTGGGTGCCGATCACCGCGGGCGAGTCGCTGCGCGACGCGCTCCCCGCTGCCACATACGTGGTGCTGCCGGGGCTCGGCCATGTGCCATTTGAAGAGGACCCTGAAGCCTTCACTCGCGCAATACAGGAGTGGCTCGCCGCACTGAAATAGCGTGCAGCAATAGATCAGAGGAGTTGGCTGGCGCGCTAGGATTCGAACCTAGGATCCCCTGCTCCAGAGGCAGGTGCCTTACCGCTTGGCCACGCGCCAACGGCTGTGATCGTAGCGCAGCAGGCGCCACACGTCAGCCATACGAGCGCGAACACGGCAAGATAGGCGTATGAGCAAGGTGAAGCGGACCCCGAAGGATCAGGAGATCCTGACCCCAGCCGAACGGCGCACCCTCGCCGCCCTTGCCGAAGGCTTCGTTCCTGGCGGCGGTGCGGCGCGCGCACAGGCGGCCGAGCGCGCCTTTGCAACGGTCGTTGATCCAGAACTCGTCAGCCAACTTCGACTAGTGCTGCGACTAATTGAGACGAGCGCTGGGAGCCTCCTCATTGGCGGACGTGCGGTGAAGTTCAGCAGCCTGCGCGGAAAGGGTCGTGACGCCTACTTGAAGCACTGGGTGCAACACCCAATCCCTCTGCTGCGCAGTGCCGCGTCAGCCTTACGAAAGTTGCTCTGCTTCCTGGCATATGCAGATGCTGATGAGCCTGGAGACCCTGACCTCCCCGCACGGCTACAAGCAATTGGATACAACCCGCAACCGAATCCAACAACGCGCGACGTCAGCAAGATCGTTGCGTTTGATCCAAAGCAGGCGCAACGCATTGCGGTGGATGTGCTGGTGATCGGCTCTGGGGCCGGCGGTGGTGCGGTGGCACGCGACCTCGCCCGTGCGGGAAAGCGTGTCCTGGTGATTGAAGCGGGTGCCCTGTATGACGAGCGGAGCTTCCCCACAAAGGAGCGCGATGCATACGAGCGGCTCTACCTCGACTCCGGATTCACCGCCACGGCTGACGCACACATTGCGATCCTTGCTGGCGGCACCGTTGGTGGCGGTACGACCGTCAACTGGATGACTTCAATCCCAATCCCGGATCGCGTTCGCGACGAGTGGGAAGAGCAGCACGGCGTTGAGGAGATCACGTCGGCCGCGTTCAAGAGTGACCTAGACGATGTGCTGCGCGAAGTTGGTGCGCAGCCATCAAAGAAGATGCCACCAAAGGATGCGGCGCTGATCCGCGGCTCGGAGGCGCGCGGGTGGAGCGGTGAGAAGATCCAGATGAACCGCGCTGAGTGCGGCGACTGTGGCACCTGCCCGTTCGGGTGTAAGCGCGGCTCAAAGCAGTCCACACTCCGACTGCACCTCCCCCAGGCACTGGAGGCTGGCGCGCATCTCATCCCGGACTGCAAGGCTGAGCGGCTGATCATCAGTAATGGTGCCGTCCGTGGCGCAGTCACAACGTACGGAACGCGCGCAGGTGCGCCGCGCACGCTGGAGATCATCGCGCCGCAAGTAGTGGTCAGTGGGGGCGCACTCCGTACGCCACTCCTCCTACGCCGCAGTGGACTCACGCACCCCGCCATTGGCCAGAACCTACGACTCCATCCGGTGACGCTCGCCGCGGGCATCTTCCCCGAGAAGATCGAGATGTGGCGCGGCACCATGCAGGCGGCAAAGAGCGAAGAGTTCATTGAGCCGACAGAAGATCGCAACGGCTACATCATTGAAAGTGCGCCAGGGCACCCTGGCCTCCTCTCACTCGGCATCCCGTGGACGAGTCGTGACGAGCACCAACGCCTGATGAGCCTCGCTCCGTACATCTCCCCTTTTCTGGCGATCGCAAAAGACGACGGAGGGGGCAAGGTCAGTGAGACGCGTAACGGCTTCGCAAAGATTGAGTACCGCACCACGCCACGTGATGAACAGACGCTGCGCGCCGCGCTCGGCTCACTTGTTCGAATGGCTGAGTCGGCCGGAGCTGATGAGATCATCGCTGCAGGATCTCCGCCAGTAGCCTGGCGTCGCCGCGACGGGGTGAAG
>CAJARA010000012.1 GCA_903944295.1 uncultured Chloroflexota bacterium | reverse complement strand
CCGATGTGCAAGATGATCTCTTCAGGGCTCATTGTGCCAGTCCTCACTCGCCACGTCAGGCGTTTGATTCGTCCAGCTTCTGGGCACGCTCGAAGTTTGATGGCAGACCGCTAAACATTAAAGCGGAACTCCACCACATTGTTGTCGCGCATAGTGACGCGCTAGACACGCCGCTTTCCTCCACGTTCAACCAGTGAGAGAAGCAAGAGCGCAAAGACCACGATAAACGCCGGTGCGTTGAGGGCGGCGCCTGGCGGCGTCCCAACGGCGGTGACTGGCGCGATCGTCCCTGCGACTTCTCGCATCACAGGATCGGCAAGGAGCGTCAGCAAGACGAGCGGTGTGAAGCCGGGATACCGGAAGAACAGCACAGACAGCAACGCGGCGAGGATGAGCTGTATTGCGCCCCACTGATGAAAGAGGGCAACGATGTTGCTACCACCAGCAACGCTGATGTCGATGCCAGCGATGCTCTGCGCCCCGCCATCGGCCGAAAAGAGATGAATGCAGCTCCGCACAACGACCGGCAGCAAGACGAGCAGCGTAAGGGGGCGAACAAGGCGGATCCCAACATACGTGTGTGGGTTCTGGGGGAGGAGGCTGCGCAGGTTGAACCTCATACGTTGAAGCGGAACTCCACCACGTCGCCGTCGCGCATGATGTATTCCTTGCCTTCCATGCGCACCTTGCCCGCCGCCTTGGCGGCGTTCATGGAACCTGCACTAATTAAGTCGTCAAACGAGACGATCTCGGCCTTGATGAAGCCGCGCTGGAAGTCGGTGTGGATCACGCCCGCCGCCTGTGGTGCGGTCCAACCCTTGTGGATGGTCCAGGCGCGCGCCTCCTTTGGTCCGGCGGTGAGATACGTCTGCAGGCCGAGTGCGCCGAAGCCGATGCGCGCCAACTGGTGGAGTCCTGATTCGTTCTGGCCCATGGAGGCGAGCAGTTCGGCCGCTTCGCTCTCGGACATGTCCACGAGTTCCGATTCGATCTTGGCGTCCAGGAAGACCGCCTCTGCCGGCGCCACGAGTGCGGCAAGTTCGGCGCGCTTTGCAGCAGATGTGAGCACCGCTTCGTCCACGTTGAAGACGTAGATGATCGGCTTCGCGGTGAGGAGGCCGAGCTCCTTAATCAACGAGATATCCAGACCGGTGGTGGAGAGCGGCTCCCCGCGATTCAGCGCGGCAACGGCGGCGTCAACCACCGTCAACACTTCGGCGTCCAGCTTCTTCCCCTTCACCTCTTTTTCGTAGCGGCCGCGCGCCTTCTCCAGGGTTTCAAGGTCGGCGAAGATGAGCTCGGTGTTGATGGTGCCGATGTCGCTCTTCGCGTCCACCTTCCCGTCAACGTGGATGATGTCTTCGTCGGCGAAGCCGCGCACCACCTGCGCAATCGCATCCGCTTCGCGAATGTGTGAGAGGAACTTGTTGCCGAGCCCTTCGCCCGTAGATGCGCCGCGCACGATGCCAGCGATGTCAACAAATGAGACAGGTGCTGGAAGCAGCTTCTCCGAGCCGAAGATCTTGGCGAGCTCATCCAGACGCGAGTCAGGAAGGTTCACCACGCCAACGTTCGGTTCAATGGTGGCGAAGGGGTAGTTCGCGGCGAGCACGTTGTTCTTGGTGAGCGCGTTGAAGAGCGTGGACTTGCCCACGTTCGGGAGACCAACAATGCCAATGGTGAGTGCCATGCGTACAGCCTAGACGCTACGCGCCGAAGTCGGTGCCCTTCACGAGCGCGCCATCACGGGTGAACGTCTTCCAGACGCCAACCTGGCGGCCGCGATCGAATCGGCCGGAGCGCATCAGTGAGCCATCAAGACGAAAGAAGCTCCATGCGCCGTGCATCTCACCGTTCAGTCGCGAGCCGCGCGCCTTCACCGTGCCGTCCGCGTACTTGATGATCTCGCGAACAGGCTTCGCCGCCGCCATCGCTACTTCGGCTGTAGAACGAGCGAGACGCTATTAATGCACCAGCGCTGATCGGTGGGGACCTCGTAGCCCTCGCCCTCAAAGACGTGACCAAGATGTGAACCGCACTTCGCGCAGCGCACCTCTGTGCGAACACGCGGTGCGAGCGAGCGATCTTCAATCAGTTCAACAGCATCAGATGAGGTAGGCGCATAGAACGACGGCCAGCCACAACCGGAGTGGAACTTGGTCTCGCTGCGGAAGAGTTCGTTGTCACACGCCTTGCACTTGTAGACGCCAACGGTCTCTGTGTCGGTGTACTCGCCAACGAACGGCTGCTCCGTTGCGGCGCGGCGCAACACCTCAAACGAAAGTTCATCAACACGCGAACGCAGGGCGGCTTCATCAATCACCACCGGATACGCGCCGCTCACCACAATCTCTGGCGCAAGCTCCGAAGGGAATCGCACCCCTGTGCTGGCGTGGCAGTCGTAGCCCTTTGGGTTTTTCTCTAAGTAGCGCTGGTGATACTCCTCGGCGGGCCAGAACTCGTGACCGTCTGCCGAAGCAATCTGTGTCGTGATTGG
>CAJARA010000011.1 GCA_903944295.1 uncultured Chloroflexota bacterium | reverse complement strand
GCTGATGGAGCTCGCGCCGCGCGACATGATCTCGCGCGCCATGTATCAGGAGATTCGCGCCGGACGCGGCATTGACGGGAAGGACTACGTGTACCTTGATGTGCGGCACCTTGGCCGCAAGGTGATCGAAGAGAAGCTCCCAGACATCACAGATTTCGCGCGCGTCTATCAGGGCGTTGAGCCGATCAGCGAGCCGGTGCCAGTGCAGCCAACGGCGCACTACGCGATGGGTGGCGTGCCAACGAACCTTGAGACCGAGGTGCTTGCGAACGCCGCAGGTGGCGTCGTCCCTGGTCTCTTCGCCGCTGGTGAAGTTGCCTGCGTCAGCGTCCATGGCGCGAATCGCCTTGGGACAAACTCGCTCGTAGACCTCCTCGTCTTTGGCAAGCGCGCCGGGAAGCGGATGGCCGAGATCTGCAAGTCAACCACCGCCCCGAAGCACGTTGCGGGGGCTGAACGAGCGATCCGCGAGGAGATGCTCGCCCTCTCCACCCGACCCGAGGGGGTGCGCCCAGCGGAGATCCGCCGTGCGCTGGCCGACGTGATGATGGAGAACGTAGGCGTGTATCGAGACGAGACACTCCTCACCAGCGCCGTGAAAGAGATCCAGCGACTGAAGGGGGAGTACCAGCACGTGCGCGTTGAGGATACGGGGAGCGTCTTCAATACGGACCTGCTTGAGGCGCGTGAGCTTGGTTACCTGCTTGATGTATCTGAGGCAACCGCCGTCTCCGCCCTTGCGCGAAAAGAGTCGCGTGGCGCGCACAGCCGCGAAGACTACCCAGAGCGCGATGATGCGAAGTTCTTGGCACATACGATGGTCTGGCGCGGCGCTGATCAGGCACCCGCTACCAAGCTTGACTACAAGCCGGTGACGATCACCAAGTTTGAGCCGAAGCCACGCGTGTATTAGGAGGCGTGATGGATGTTGAGCTGAAGATCCAGCGTTTTGATCCTGAGCGAGATAGCGCACCGCACTGGGAGACCTACCGCGTCCCAGTTGAGCCGATGGATCGCGTCCTTGACGTACTGACGCGCGCAAAGGAGCTGCTCGACGGGAGCATCACCTTCCGACGCTCGTGCGCCCACGGAGTGTGCGGCTCCGACGCGCTGCTCATTAACGGGCGGAATCGCTTGGCCTGCAAGGTGCGCGTTGAGCAGCTTGGGAAGAGCATCAGCGTCGCTCCGCTCCCAGGCCTCCCCGTGGTGAAGGATCTCGTGGTCGATATGGATGAGTTCTTTGGCAAGTACCGATCCGTCCTTCCGTTCCTCGTCGCCGACGAGCCAGAGGGGACAGGGGAGCGCTTGCAGTCACAGGAGCAGCGCGACGTTTATGACGACACCACCAAGTGCATCCTCTGTGCGGCATGCACGAGCTCCTGCCCGAGCTTCTGGGCGCAGCCCGAATACGTTGGCCCTGCGGCAATCGTGAACGCGCACCGATTTATCTTTGACTCACGTGATCAGGGGGCTGACGAGCGTCTTGAGATCTTGAGTAACGAAGATGGCGTGTGGCGCTGTCGTACCACCTTCAACTGCGTTGATGCCTGCCCGCGCGGGATCAACATCACGAAGGCGATCCTTGAAGTCTCTTCGGCGATCGGTTCGCGCGGCTAGCGCGTCATGCGCTCGCTGATCGGCAGGACAGACGGCGCCTGCCGGGGGAATCCTGGTCCAGCATCAATTGGCGTTGCACTTTATGACGCGTCACGCGATGGGTCTGACCGACCAGATGCACTCCCTGATGCAACCATCTCCGCCGCGATCGGGACGACGACGAACAATGTGGCGGAGTGGAAGGCGGTCATCTCGGCGATTGAACTCGCCGCCGAGCTCGGCGCATCTGAGCTGCGACTCCTACTAGATAGCAAGCTCGTTGTTGAGCAGCTCAACGGCCGTTGGCGTGTGCGAGATGCGAAGCTTGCACCGCTCTGTGACGAGGCGCGCGCGCGACTTGAGCGCTTCACGCAATGGAGTGCGGCGCATGTCCCTCGCGAGCAGAACGGCCAGGCTGATGCGCTCGCGAACGAAGGGCTTGATCGTGCACTGCGCGGCGGTCCAGCATGGGTGGTGCGTCGACCAGATGACGTGGCGCGATCTCGCGGCGCATCGGATCGTGCAGCGAGCGACACTCCAGTCTCGGAGTCGGATGGTGCGGCTACGCGACTCACACTCCTCGGCACGGGCGCATCGCGTGGTGTGCCGCGCGTTGGCTGTCGCTGCGAGGTCTGTCTCTCAAGAGATGCTCGTAACCAGCGGCTGCGCAGTTCGCTTCTCTTGGAGTGGCGCGACACTGCGACGGATACGTCGTGCGCCGTGGTGATTGATCCAGGAATGGATCTTCGGCAGCAGGCGCTTCGCGTTGGGCTGGAGCGCCTTGATGGCGCGCTGATCACGCACATTCACGTGGACCACACCGGTGGCATTGACGAGTTGCGCGC
>CAJARA010000010.1 GCA_903944295.1 uncultured Chloroflexota bacterium | reverse complement strand
GGGCGTGATCCCGATCATCTTCTCCATGAGCATCCTCCTCTTCCCGGCACAGATCGCCGGCTACTTCACCGCGTCGCAGGTTGAGTGGGTCGCCGCTGGTGCAACCTGGATTGTCAACACGCTTGGGCCACAGAACGAGATCGTCTATCTCCCGTTCTACTTCTTGCTCACCGTTGCCTTCACCTACTTCTACACCGCGTTCACCTTCAAGGCGGATGAGACCGCCGATCAATTGCGAAAGAATGGCGGCTACGTTCCAGGGATTCGTCCAGGGAAGCCAACCGAGGAGTATCTCGGCAAGGTTGTCACACGGATCACCCTGCTCGGCTCACTCTTCCTCGGCATCGTCGCCGTCTCCCCGTACGCACTCGGCGCACTCTTCGGTGACCTTGGCGGCCTCGGCGTAAGCCTCGGCGGCACCGGCCTGTTGATTGCCGTGAGCGTGGTGGTTGAGACGATGAAGCAGCTTGAGGCACAGATGCTGATGCGAAACTACGAGGGCTTTATCAAGTGATCTTGGTCCTTCTCGGCGCCCCGGGCGCAGGGAAGGGGACGCAGGCGGAGGCACTCGCCGCCGCCACTGGCGCCGCACATGTGGCCACGGGCGACCTCTTCCGCGCGGAGATTGCTGCGGGGAGCGAACTCGGTCGCACCGCCTCTTCGTTCATTGATGCAGGAAAGCTCGTCCCTGATGAGGTGACGATCGGCATGATCAGCGCACGACTCGCGAAACCTGACGCTGCGCAGCGCGTGATCCTTGATGGCTTTCCACGCAACCCGGCGCAGGTCGCAGCGCTTGACGCCGCCTTCGCCTCCAGCGGACGAACGATCTCGGCGATCCTTCTCAACGTTGACGTCTCCATCCTCACCGCGCGCCTCACTGGCCGGCGCGTCTGCCCAGACTGTGGTCGCTCCTATCACGTCGCGCACCGCCCGCCAACTGTTGCGGATCGCTGCGATGCGTGCGGCGCGGCCCTCATCACGCGAAGTGACGACGCACCGGCCACAGTTGCCGCTCGACTAGAGAATCAGCTCGCCGCGCTCAACGATGTGGTGGAGCTCTACCGCGCATCAGGTCGCCTGCAGGTGGTGGAGGGGGTCGGCGAGATTTCAGAGATTCAGTCGCGCCTTGCCGCCACCGCCGCCGCGGTTGGCTTCAGCGCGTAGCGCGGCGCGAGCGACGAGAGCAATGAGCGGCAGCAGATGAGCGGCATTACGCGAAAGAGCCCAGCCGAGGTGGCGCTGATGCGCCGCGCTGGCGCCGTTGTTGCCGAAGTTCTTGCGCTCGTTGAGGAGCTTGCAGTACCGGGGGCAAGTACGGCAGAGATTGACGCCGCCGCTGAACGCCACATCCTCGCCGCGGGTGCCAGCTCCAACTTCAAGGGGTATCACGGCTTCCCTAGTGTGATCTGCCTCTCCATTGATAACGAGGTGGTGCACGGAATCCCGGGCGAGCGTGAGATCAAACTCGGAGCACTCGTCTCAGTGGACGCAGGGGCGATCATTGACGGCTGGCATGCTGACGCCGCACGCAGCTTCTACGTAGGGGAGGCGCCCCCTGAGGCGGCGCGACTGATCCGCGTGACGCGGGAGGCGCTTGACGCCGGCATTGCCGCGGCGCGACCAGGGGCAACGATTGAGGAGGTCTCGGCGGCCATAGAGGATGTGGCGCTCGCCGCGAAGCTCGGGATCGTGCGGCCGTATGTGGGGCATGGGATCGGCCGCGCCATGCATGAGGCCCCCCAGGTGCCGAACTACCGGACGGGGCGGAAGAGCCTCACCCTCGCCCCTGGCCACTGCCTGGCGATCGAGCCGATGCTCACCCTCGGCTCCCCAGAGGTGGGGGTGATGGACGATGAGTGGACTGTTGTAACAATTGATGGGAGCCTCGCCGCCCACTTCGAGGACTCGATCGCGATCACCCCAGAGGGGCCGCTCCTCCTCACCAGGCCCTGAGCGTGGCGGAGCTCAACCCCACGAAGGGGGCTTCGTTGCGAGGGGGGCTGGGCTCTGCTATCCTCCGCGTTCGTGCGTTTGGGGGCTCTCCCCACTCGTCCCCTGGCTCGCCAGGGGGCAGCACCGCAGTCTGAAACGGGGGGTTGTTGGCGAAGAAGGATTCAATCGAAGTCGAAGGTACCGTGGTCGAGCCACTGCCGAACACATCGTTCGTCATTGAACTCGAAAATGGCCATCGGATTCGTGCCTATATCAGCGGGAAGCTTCGGACGAATTTCATCCGAATCCTTCCAGGTGATCGGGTAAAGGTTGAACTCTCGCCATACGATCTGACACAGGGTCGGATCACCTACCGATTGAAGTAGCAGTACAGGAGACGACGTGAAGGTTTCTGCCTCGGTAAAGGTTCGATGCGACAAGTGCCTCGTGATTAAGCGGCACGGACGCGTCATGGTCATTTGCGAAAATCCGAAGCACAAGCAGCGGCAGGGATAGGGCCATGGCACGAATCGCCGGCGTTGATATTCCACGCGAGAAGCGTGTTGAGATCGCCCTCACCTACATCTTCGGCATTGGCCTTACCACCAGCCAGAAGATCCTGAAGCAGACCTCCATCAGCCCAGACATCCGCGTCAAGGACCTCTCCGAAGAGCAGATCAATCGCCTTCGCGAAGTGGTCGACAAGGGGCAGAAGATCGAGGGCGACCTGCGCCGTGAGATCGCCATGAACATCAAGCGCCTCATTGAAGTCGGCACCTACCGTGGCACGCGCCACCGTAAGAACTTGCCGTCGCGCGGTCAGCGCACCAAGACGAATGCACGTCAACGCCGAGGCGCACGTAAGACCGTCGCCGGCAAGAAGATTGAGAAGAAGTAAGGCGAGGGAGTAGACGATGGCTGAGATGGAGAAGCGCCCAGCGAAGACGCGTCGCCGCGAGAAGAAGAACGTCCCCGTTGGTCAGGCACACATTGCCGCCTCGTTCAACAACACCCTGATCTCCATTACTGATCCAACGGGCGCTGTGCTCTCATGGGGCTCGGGCGGTGTCGCCGGCTTCAAGGGCTCGCGCAAGAGCACACCGTACGCCGCATCGCTCGGCGCCGAAGCTGCCGCGCGCAAGGCGATGGAGCATGGCCTTCGCTCCGTTGAAGTCTTCGTCAAGGGTCCAGGTGCCGGTCGCGAGCAGGCGATCCGCGGCCTGCAGACCGCAGGTCTCGACATCACCGCCATCACCGATGTGACGCCGCTGCCGCATAACGGCTGCCGTCCTCCAAAGAAGCGTCGAGTCTAGGAAGGGAGACCCATGGGTCGCGATACGGGTCCAGTCTGCCGTCAGTGCCGCCGCGAGGGGGCGAAGCTCTTCTTGAAGGGCGCGCGTTGCTATACCAAGAAGTGCTCCTTTGAGCGCCGTCCAACACCTCCAGGCATGCACGCCGTACGCCGCCGCAAGGTGGGTGACTACGGTCTCCAGTTGCGCGAGAAGCAGAAGATGCGCCGCGTCTATCGCCTCGGCGAGACGCAGTTCCGCCGACTCTTTGAAGAGGCGGAGCGCGGCACCGACGTGACCGGTGAGCACCTCCTGCGACTCCTCGAGCTCCGCTTTGACAACGTGGTCTTCCGCCTCGGCTTCGCCACCTCGCGCGACCAGGCGCGACAGTTCATCACCCACGGTCACTTTGCGGTGAACGGTGGCGCGGTGGACATCCCGTCGTACGCGCTCAAGCCTGGCGACGAGGTCTCGTTGCGCGCTGGGCGCGCCGAGCTCACGCCATTCAAGGAGGCGGCCGAGACCCTGAAGAGCGCTGCAACGCAGGAGTGGCTGCGCATTGATGCACCAAAGCTCACCGGCCATGTGGTGGCGGTTCCGCGCCGCGATCAGATGCCGGGCGACTTCAACGAGCAACTCGTCGTTGAGTTCTACTCGCGATAAGAGAGGAGAGGCAGATGACAGACGCAGTGACTTCACGAATCGCCCCGCTCGAGGAGCTCGGCTCCTACGGCAAGTACGAGGCTGGCCCGTTCGCCCCTGGCTACGGCGTCACGCTCGGCAACGCCCTGCGTCGCGTACTGCTCGGGTCGCTTGAAGGGGCTGCGGTCACCGCTGTCCAGATCACTGGCGTCCAGCAGGAGTTCTCTGCACTCCCAGGCGTCCGCGAGGATGTCGTACAGATCCTTCTCAACGTTAAGAAGATTCGACTACGCAGCTTCGCCACCGGTCGCGTTGAGCTGACGCTCAACAAGAAGGGGGCAGGCCCGGTCACCGCTGGCGACATCACGCCAAACGGCCAGGTGGAGATCGTCAACCCAGAGCAGATCCTCATGACGCTGGACTCGGACAAGACGTCGATCGAAGCCTTCCTTGTTGTTGAGACTGGCGTTGGCTACGTCTCCGCTGATCGCCTTGAGGCGGATCCAGATGGTGAGGCACGACCACGCGGCGTGATGGCGGTTGATGCCATCTTCACGCCAGTGCGCAAGGTGAACTTCACCGTTGAGAACACGCGTGTTGGCCAGGACGTTGACCGCGAGAAGTTGATTCTTGAGATTGAGACCGACGGCACCATCACGCCAGAGGAGGCGGTACGCAAGGCGGCGGCAATCCTCGTTGGCCAGTTCTCCGCATTCTCTGGGCTTGGCGAAGTGCCAGCACCGGCACCAGCCGCTGCGGTCGGCGGCAACCTGCTCGACATGTCCATTGAAGACCTCGACCTCCCGATGCGCGCCTACAACTCGTTGAAGCGCGCAGGGATCGTCAAGGTTGGCCAGCTCCTCACCGCGCTTGATGGCGGCGAGGCAGAGCTCCTGAAGCTGCGCAACTTTGGCCAGAAGAGCCTCACCGAGGTTCGCGAGAAGCTTGTGGAGCGCGGCTTCGATGTGCCAGAGAGCACGCTGCCCCTTGATGCCTTTGACGACGAAGACGACGAAGGCGATGACGAAGGCGACGACGCGGAAGTGAAGGCCTGAGATGACGTCGCACGCAATTGGCGGTCGCAAGCTCTCCCGAAAGCAGGGGCCCCGGCTCGCCTTGTACAAGAACTTGATCGTCTCCGTCTTGCGCTATGAGCGCATCCAGACGACCGAGGCGAAGGCGAAGGAGATTCGTCCGCAGGTTGAGCAGATCATCACGCTCGCCAAGAAGGGCGGCCTCAGCGCGCGTCGCGCGGTGATCGCTGCGCTACCAAACGAGCCGCTCGTCGTGGATAAGCTCTTCGATGAGATCGTGCCAAAGTATGCCGACCGCACCTCTGGCTACTGCAGGATCACCAAGATCGGCATTCGCCAGGGTGACTCTTCGCCACTCGTCCAGATTGAGCTCGTCTAGGAGGTTGATGTGAACATGAAGACGTGGACGCCTCGCGCCGCAGAGATCGAGCGCAACTGGTACGTGGTTGACGCTGCGGGGCAAACCCTCGGCCGCCTCGCAACGAAGATTGCCACCACCCTCCTCGGCAAGGGGAAGCCAACCTACGCCGACCATATGGATACTGGCGACTTCGTGATCGTGATCAACGCTGAGAAGCTTGTTGTGACGGGCGACCGGCTCCTCAGCAAGAAGTACCACTCGCACTCAGGTCACCCAGGTGGCCATAAGGAAGAGGTGCTCGGCGACCTGATTCAGCGCAAGCCAACTGAGGCGATCCGACGCGCCGTCAAGGGGATGCTCCCAAAGACGAAGCTCGCCAATGCGCAGATCACCAAGTTGAAGATCTACGCTGGCCCTGATCATCCACACGCACCACAGCAGCCGAAGCCCCTCGCATGACCCCGAAGGAGAAGAGCGTGAGCAATCTGCCGTACTACCAGGGAACTGGCCGCCGCAAGACCTCCATCGCACGCGTGCGCTTGGTTGCGGGTGAGGGACAGATCGTCATCAACGGACGCACCTACGTTGAGCACTTCGGCGGCGCTATTCCGCAGGCCGAGGTCTTCGCTCCGTACCGCGTCACTGGAACCGAAGGTCGCTTCAACGCGATGGTGAAGGTTGAGGGTGGTGGCATCTCCGGGCAGGCTGGCGCGATCCGCCACGGCATCTCGCGCGCACTCCTCTCTGCAGACCCTGAGGCCTTCCGACTCCCACTTCGCCAGGCCGGTTTCCTGACGCGCGACCCGCGCGCCAAGGAGCGAAAGAAGTACGGCCTCCGACGCGCTCGCAAGGCGAAGCAGTTCACGAAGCGCTGATCTAGCGCAGCTGCGCTGCTGATGACCGCGGTCCGCTTCGGCACCGACGGAATCCGCGGCATCGCGGGGGAGAGTCTCACCGATCCAATCGCATACGCGCTCGGGCGCGCCCTTGCCGCGCGCTTCCCAGGTGGAACCATCCTGATCGGTCGCGACACGCGACCGAGCGGCGCAGGGCTCAGCGCTGCACTTGCAGCAGGGGCGAACGCTGCTGGTGCACACGCGATCGATCTTGGCGTCATTCCAACACCTGGGCTCGCCGCAGTGGTTGCGAGTGAGCCGACCGCATCATGTGGTGTGGTGGTGACCGCATCGCATAACCCAGTGGAATACAACGGGCTGAAGGTACTCGGCCGCGACGGCCGCAAGATTGCCGATGCGGTGGAGCGTGAGCTCGAGGCGGCGATTGATGCTGAGCTTGCACGCGGCGCTGACACCGCGTCGGACCAGGTACGCGGTGCGAGCTCGACCGCTGAAGGGGAGTCGTATCGCGCGCGATACACAGCACAGCTCGCCGCCACCGCCGCCGTAGCGGCACCAGACTCCGCCGCCGCAGCCATCCGTGTCCTTGTTGATGCTGCAAACGGTGCAGGTGCACCGTTCGCCGTAGCGGCACTCACCGCAACTGGCGCCAAGGTTGAGGGGATGGCGCTTGGAGACGGCGTTATTAATGATGCGGTCGGGGCCACCTCACCGGAAGCGTTGGGCGCACGCGTCCTCGCTAGCGGCGTTGATATTGGGATCGCCCTAGACGGCGACGCCGATCGATGTGCCGTAGTGGATGAGCGCGGTCAGCTGGTTGATGGTGACGTAGTGATCGGCCTCATTGCGCTCGACCGAAAGGCGCGTGGCCTCCCACACTCGGATCAGGTGGTGGCGACGATCTTGACCAACAGCGGCATTGAACGGCATCTCGCCGCGGCGGGGATCAAGCTCCAGCGCACCCCAGTGGGGGATCGCCATATTGCTGAGGCGCTCTCCGGTAAGGGTGAGGGGTTCGGTGGCGAGAAGAGCGGCCACCTCCTCTTCCCAGAGCACGCGCCAACTGGTGATGGACTGATCAGCGCAATTGAGGTGATCGCCCTCCGTGCGCGCGCGAATCAACCACTCTCGCAACTCGCGGCGGCACTTCCGCTTGATCCGCAGGTGCAGCGGGTGATACGCGTGGAGGAGGGCGAGGCGGAGTCGCTCCTTGCCGACCCACGATTTACCGAGGTCCTGCGCGAGGTGGAGGCGCTCCTCGGAGAGGGGGGCGGCCGCATCTTGGTGCGTCCGTCAGGCACTGAGCCACTCCTTCGCGTCATGGCGGAGGGACCCGATGCTGCGGTGGTGGCGTCGGCAGCGGAGCGTCTTCTTGGCGCCGCCGCCAGCCTCCTCGGCCGTCGCTCCTGAGCGAGCGGTAGACTACGCGCATGTTGCGCGAGACGTCGTACCAGCACGAGCTCCCCGCCCTGGGGGTCGATATCGTGCGCGTGGAGCGGATCGCCGGCGTCCTTCAACGTCACCCCACTCGATTTGAGGCGCGCGTCTTGACCGGAGCTGAGCGCTCCTATGTCCGCGCACGACCAGAAAACATGGCCGGTCGCTGGGCGGCGAAGGAGGCGGTCTCCAAGGTGCTCGGCCTTGGGGTTCGCGGGATCGGCTGGCGTGAGATTGAGATTGAGCGGCTCCCCACCGGACAGCCAACAGTGCGACTCCACGGCAACGCAGCGCAACGCGCCGAGCAGCTCGGCATCGCCGCGATCGCCGTCTCCATCACGCATGAGCGCGAATACGCCGTCGCTGTCGCGTTCGGCCAGCGCACCGCACGCGAGGCATAAGTATGGGTATCCCTGAGGCGCTCCTCGCCGCGGGGCTACCGCCGCTCGCTCGCGCCGCATGGGTTGAGGTGAGCCTCGATGCGATCGCGAACAACGTGCGCAGCCTGAAGGCGCGCCTCCCCGAGGGTGGCCACCTTGACGTTGTGCTGAAGTCAAACGCGTATGGCCTTGGCGCGGTGCAGATCGCTCGCGCCTCGATCGCCGCCGGTGCGCGCTCAGTGCTGGTGGCGACCGTTGATGAGGCGCTCCAACTTCGGCGCGCAGGGTTCAGCGCACCGCTTCGTGTCCTCTGGCGCGTCCCGAGCGAGTACTTGCGCGAAGCGGCGCAGCTCGAGATCGGCGTCCCCGCAACCTCTCCCGCCGTCGTTGCTGAACTGCTCGCCGCAGATCTTCGTGGTGTGTCGCCACTGATCGTTGATGTGGAGGTTGATACGGGACTCGGTCGTGACGGCATCCTTCCAGACGAACTGAAGGAGCAGTTGTCGCTGCTCCGCGCTGCGAGTGATCGCATCACGCTCCGCGGCATCTGGAGCCACCTCACCGCCGCAGAGGATATCCCCCGTTCTGAGAAGCAGGCCGAACGACTGAACGAAGTCGCTGATCATCTCGCCGAGCCTGCAGCTGGCGGCCTCAGCGTGGGGCTCGAGCGTCACCTCGTCGGCTCTGGTGGACTACTCACCATTGGTGGGGCGGAGCACGTTGCGCGCGTGGGGATTGCCCTCTTCGGCGTGGTGCCGAATGCACTGCGCTCTACCTCATCTGCCGCCGATATTGGATTGGACCCGGTCTATCAGCTGATCGCTCGCCCGGTTCGAATCGCAACGCTCCCTGTTGGACACGGCGTGGGCTACGGCCCGCATTTCGTCGCGAAGCGTCCATCACGCATCATCACCCTGCCGATCGGCTATGCAGATGGGATCTCGTATCACGACAAGGACCGCGCCGAGGTGCTCGTGCGTGGGGTGCGACTCCCGGTGGTTGGCACGATTGCGATGGACTCGATCACGATTGATGCAACGGATCACCCAGCGAAGGACCTCAGTCCACT
>CAJARA010000009.1 GCA_903944295.1 uncultured Chloroflexota bacterium | reverse complement strand
GACGATGCCATGCAACTACAACCAGCGCGAGCTCGCCGATGCGGTGAAGCGCGGCATTCGGCGCGCCGGCGGCACGCCGATGGAGTTCGGCACCATCTCCGTCTCAGACGGCGTGGCGATGGGGACCGAAGGGATGAAGGCATCGCTGATCTCGCGCGAGATCATCGCCGACTCCATTGAACTTGTTGCCGCAGGGCACAGCTTTGACGGGATCGTCTGCCTCACCGGCTGCGACAAGACGAGCCCAGGCGCCGCAATGGCGCTCGGCCGACTTAACATTCCGGGACTCATCCTCTACAACGGCACAATCCTTCCGGGCTCCTTCAATGGGAAGGACGTCACCGTGCAGAGCGTCTTTGAGGCGGTCGGTGCGTATCGCGCCGGAAAGATCAGCGCCGAAGAGCTCTGGGCGCTGGAAAACGTCGCCTGCCCAGGTCCTGGCGCATGCGGCGGCCAGTTCACCGCCAACACGATGAGCATGGCGATGGAGGTGCTCGGCCTCTCCCCCGCCGGACTGAACGGCATCCCAGCACCAGACCCAGAGAAGATCGCCGCCGCTGAACGTTCCGGCGAGATCGCCGTGCAACTGGTGCGCGACGATATTCGTCCACGCGCGCTCGTTACGGAGAAGGCGCTCGAGAACGCGATTCGCGCCGTTGGTGCAACCGCAGGGTCAACCAACGCCGTACTGCACCTGCTCGCCATCGCGCGCGAGTTCGACCTGCCGCTGGAGATCGAAGCGTTCGAGCGACTCGGCGAATCAACGCCAGTGATCGGGAACTTGATCCCAGGGGGAAGCTATGCCGCACTCGACCTGCACAAGGCGGGGGGCATCGCTCTGGTGCTGCGCGAACTCGCCGCCGGCAAGATGCTGCACCTTAACGAGCGCACCGTTGATGGGCGCACCATTGGCGAGATTGCTGCGAGCGCCAAGGAGGCGCCGAACCAGAAGGTGATCTTCCCGATTGACAAACCGATGTCGCCGAACGGCGGACTCACGGTGCTGCGCGGCTCACTCGCACCAGAAGGTGCAATCGTGAAGCTCGCCGGACATGCGCGACGCCATCACAGCGGGCCAGCGCGCGTCTTCAATGGCGAAGAGGCGGCCTTCGCCGCAATTCGCGCCAACGGCATCAAGGCGGGTGACGTGGTGGTGATTCGCTACGAAGGGCCGGTCGGCGGACCGGGGATGCGCGAGATGCTCGCCGTCACCGCCGCACTCGTTGGCCAGGGACTCGGCGACGAAGTGGCGCTGATCACCGATGGTCGCTTCTCAGGCGCAACGCACGGATTCATGGTGGCGCACATCGCACCAGAGGCGGCGCTCGGTGGACCGATCGGCCTGATTGAAGAGGGCGACACGATCACCATTGATGTTGCCGCGCACGAACTACGACTTGAAGTTGATGCGGCGTCGCTCGCTACGCGCCGCGCCGCATGGCGCGCACCAGCGCCGCACTACAACGGGGGCGTCTGGGCAAAGTACGCCGCACTCGTCAGCAGCGCCTCGGACGGCGCCATCACCACAGGGAGGCGACTGAAGCGCGCACTCGACACCGCGGCAGAAAAGTAGGAGGCGTCATGAGCTCAAAGAGGCCCGTCGACCCACGTGACCCGCGCAAGGGGCTCCGCGGCTTGGACGTCCCCGTCATCCCAGGGAGCGAGGCGCCGGATCCTGAGCGTGCAGCGGAGCAGGAGCGCCGCGGCCTCTTCGGCGTGAAACTGATTGTGGGCGGGCTCGTGGGAACCGCCATCATCTTCACGATCCTCGACATCATCGCCCAGAGAATCGGAGGCTAAATTGAGCAGCTCACAGTTCACCGCAACCGCCGCCGAGCGATTCCCAAAAGGGCTCCCCTCCGCCTCCGTTGATCCAGCGCTCCTCAAGAAGATCGGCGCCGAAGCGTCGCAGGATCTGGTGCAGCTCATTCGCGCCGAGAGCGTCAACCCGCCAGGAAATGAGACACGCGCCGCCAAGGTGCTGATTGAACTGCTGAAGCGCGAAGGACTTGCGCCAGAGTTCTTTGAGCCGATCCCCGATCGCGGCAACGTCAGCGTGCGCCTGCGCGGAAGTGCATCTGCCGCCAACCCAACACTTGACCCACGCGACAAGGAGAACGGAGCACTCCTCCTCTTCGCGCACCTTGACGTTGTCCCCGCGAATCAAGACGGCTGGACGGTGAACCCATTTGAAGGCGTCGTAAAGGACGGCTACGTCTGGGGTCGCGGCGCAGTCGACATGAAGGGGGCGCTCGCCGTGCAAGTTGGCGTGATTCGACTCCTCTGCGCCCGCGCACGCGCCGCTGGTCTGAATCCAGCCAAAGATCCGATCCCAGGACTCCGCCGCGACATCATCCTCACCGCCACGGCGGATGAGGAGACGGGTGGCGAAGATGGGATTGCACTCGTCCTGCGCGATCGAAAGCACTGGCTCGACGCCGCGGTTGGCCTCACCGAAGCGGGAGGCATGACGATCACCGCCGCCGGCCGCCGCATCTATCCGCTGCAGGTTGCCGAGAAGGGCTTCGCCCGATTCGCCATCACGGTGAGCGGCCGCTGGGGGCACGCCTCCATGCCAGATAGCGATAACGCCCTCCTGCGCGCCGCGCAGATCGTGGAGCGCGTCTCGGTCCCTGGCCCCGTGCAGCTCGTCGCGGAGAACGAGGCGCTCATCGGCGCACTCCGTGCCGCACTCCCTGAGCAGGCGATCAAGCGCCTGGAACGCCTCCTCGCCGAGAAGACCTTCAGCGACGCGATCCCACTCAACAGCGAGGCACCAACCGCCGGCTGCGCCCCTGAGCTGCTCCGTGCACTCCGCGCCGTGCTACGCGACACGTTCGCCCCAACGATCATCGCTTCAGGGATTCGCTCCAACGTGCTCCCTGGCTCCGCAACACTGACGGTAGATAGCCGCATCCTTCCAGGAACCACACGCGAGCAGGCGCAGGTTGCAATGATGGAGCGCATCGGCGCAGACCTTGCACCATTCGTGAAGGCGGAACTCACCGAGTACGGACATGCGGTGAGTAATCCGATGGATCACGAGATTCTCGGCATCGCCTCCGCTGCGATTCGCGCGCGCGACAGCGAAGCGATCCTGATGCCAGCGGTTGCGCCGTACGCCACCGACGCCAAGATCACCGTCCCTGCTGGGATCCCAACCTACGGGTTCTCGCCGTATCTGTTGGATCCGAAGGAGCGCTTCATGGAGCGCTTCCACGGCGTTGACGAGCGCGTCTCAGAAGAGGCGCTCGCCTGGGGCGTTGAGGTCCTCTACGACGTCACCCTGGGCTACGCGGGGGAGTAACCGGCGCGCGCGTCGCAAGCGCAGCAACCGCCGCCGCAACAAGTCCCCGCTCCGCAGCCGGTAGTCGTCGCACCACGCCAACGAACTGTTCGGCGCGACCGCGATCAATCGCGGTGAGCATCGCTTCGCCCGCCACCGCAAGAAGGTGCACACGACGACGCCGATCATCGGCGCTGATCACACGCAATAGTTTGCGCGTAACAAGTCCGGCAACGAGCCGACTGGTGGCCGAGTGCGATCGACCGAGTTCTGCAGCGATCTCTGCAACGTTGCGCGCGCGACCATCGGCGAGGAGATAGAGCGCGGCGACCTGCGCCAGCGAGAGATCAGTCGGCGCGAGCTGCTGGGCGGTGGAGAGGACGAGCTCACGCCAGAGCCTGCGAATAGAGACGATGCGACCACCGATCTCACCGAGGCTTTGGCGTCGTTTCGCCACCTCATCGAGCTCGCGGCCGAGACCGCTCCGCGTCTGAGTGGAGATTCTGCTGCGCAGCCCTTCGGCGGCGCGGGTGAGATCCGGGAGGCGACGTTTCTTAGATGTATGCATATACGCATAGATTACCCCACTCGCCGCGACCGCCCCTTTACGATGCCCGCATGTCCCCAATCACGACGTGGATCTTCCCTGGGCAGGGCTCGCAGGCGGTCGGCATGGGTAACGAAGCCCTCGCCGCCTCCCCCGCCGCACGTGCCGTCCTGGCCGAAGCCGAAGAGGCACTCGGCGAGAAGATCGGCGCACTCATTGCGACCGGCCCAGCAGAAGCGCTCGAGCGCACCGAGCAGGCGCAGCCCGCAATCCTGATCATCTCCATTGCACTCCTTGAGGCGGCGCGCGAACGTGCCGCGGCGCGCGGCGAAACGCTGGAGACACCGATCTTTGCCGCCGGACACTCGGCTGGGCAGTACGCCGCCGCCGTTGCTGCGGGCGCGCTCAGCATTGGCGACGCGGTGAAACTCTCGCGCAGGCGCGGCGAGCTGATGCAGACATCTGGCGGCGGACGCCCTGGCGCCATGGCGGCGATCCTCGGGCTCCCCGAATCTGAAGAGTCGCGCATCGTCGCTGAAGGTGCGGCGCACGGCGTACTCGTCTTGGCGAATCGCAACTCTCCAGGGCAGATCGTCCTCTCTGGCGAAGTTGCCGCGATTGAACACGCCGTTGCCGCCGCATCCGCCGCTGGCGCAAAGCGCGCCGTGCGGCTGCAGGTGAGCATCGCCAGTCACTCACCACTCATGGAAGAGGCGGCGGCGGGAATGCGCGACGCACTTAACGCCGTCACCGTCCACGACCCGAAGATCACCATGCTCGCCAATGCAACGGCAACACCGATTCGCACCGCCGCAGAGCTGCGCCGCGAACTCTCCGACCATCTCACAACTGGCGTTGACTGGATCGCCGCAATTGGCGCAACCGCCGCCGCCGGAACGCAACGCTACGTTGAGGTTGGCTACGGCCGGGTGCTCAGCGGCCTCGTGAAGCGCATCCCATCGGCAACCGGCGCCGAGATCCTTTCCATTGATGAACTGCCACGCAGCGCAGTAACAGCAACAACAACAGCGGCAGTAGCGAGCTAGGAGGCATCATGCGCGAACCAGATCACACGCGACGCGTCGTCATCACCGGTCTTGGCATCGTCTCGCCGATCGGCAACGATATTGCCGCCGCGTGGTCGTCACTGACACAGATGAAGAGTGGTCTTGATCGCATCACGCACTGGGATCCAACCCCCTATGCGCCGTACGTTGTTGCTGGTGAAGTACGGAACTTTGATCCCGCCGCCTGGCTTGACGCCAAGTCGGTACGCCGCACAGGGCCCGAGATCCACTGGGGCGTTGCCGCCGCAAAGCAGGCGCTCACGCACTCGGGTCTGGAAATCACTGACGCAAACCGTGAGGAGATCGGTGTGGTCTTCGGTTCTGGTGCTGGCGGGCAGGGGCTCTTCATTGAGAACCAGATGGCCTGGAAGGAGAAGGGGCCACGCAGCGTGGCGCCAACCTTTATTGCCCACGGCTTGGTGGACAGCACCTCCGGCATGATCGCCATTGAGACGGGCGCCGTGGGGCACAACATGGCGGTCGTCTCCGCCTGCGCCACCGGCACGCATGCGCTGGGCGAGGCGGCGGAAGCGATTAAGCGCGGCGATGTCACCGCCGTCATCTCGGGCTCCACGGAGAATCCACTCATTGAGGTGGCGCATATCGGCTTCATGAATATGCGCGGCTTGGGCGCGCCCCGTGACGGCGAAGGGCCAAGCTCCACGTCGCGACCCTTTGACCTGGATCGCGCAGGCTTCGTCTTGGGCGAAGGTTCTGGAGCATTCATCGTGGAAGACCTTGAGCACGCCAAGGCGCGCGGCGCAACGATTTACGCAGAAGTCGTTGGCTACGGCTCATCTGCGGACGCGCACGACATGATCCAGCCGATTGAAGGCGGCGCCGGTGCGGCGCGCTCTATTAAGTGGGCACTGCAGCGCGGCAAGATCGACGCCTCGGAGATCGACATGATCAACCCACACGGGACGAGCACCCCAGTTGGCGACGCGCGCGAGGCGCTTGCCTTCCACAGCGCACTCGGCGCTCGCGCGGCGCAGATCCCAATCTCCGCAACAAAGTCACTCACCGGACACCTGATGGGTGCGGCGGGCGCGGTGGAGGCGATCTTCACCACCCTCTCCCTCCACCACCAGACGATCCCAGGGACGCTGAACACCCGCAACGTTGACCCAGAGTGCAACCTCACCGTGGCGCTCGAGACACGCCAGGCACCGCTCCGCGCGGCGATCAGCAACAACATCGGACTCGGCGGCCACAATGGCGCCGTGGTGCTGCGACACTGGACCGGGAAGTAGGAGGCGAGATGACAGAGCAGAACGCACCACGGAGCGACGCACAGCGCGCCGTCATCACCGGCTACGGCGCGATCACGCCGATCGGCAATAGCGCCGCCAGCTACTGGTCGGCGCTGATCGCCGGCACCTCAGGCGCTGGCCGCATCACACACTTCGATCCATCCGCCAACGAGGTGCAGATTGCCGCCGAGGTGAAAGATTTCGATCCAACCAAGACGATGGAGATGAAGATGGCGCGCCGCATGAGCCGCTTCGTCCAGTTCGCCGTTGCCGCCGCAACGGAGGCAATTGAAGACGCAGGGCTCGCCAACATCCACGAGTGGGACGCAGAGCGCCGCGACCGCGTCGCCACCGTCATCAACACGGGTGGCGGTGGAATTGAGCAGGTCACGATGGGGAGCGACGCCTTCCGCGAGAAGGGCGGCCGCTTCGTCAGTGCCTTCGCCATCCCCGCACTCAGCCCAAGCATGGGTGCCTGCCTCGTCAGCATGAAGTACGGCCTCACCGGCCCCGCCATCACGCAGGCGGCCGCCTGCGCCACCGGCGTCCTCGCCTTCCAGGACGCGCTGCGTCTCATCCGTAGCGGCGAGGCGGACATCGTCATTGCTGGCGGCGTTGAGGCGCCACTCCTCCCAATGGCGTTCGCCGCACTCGGCAACATGGGGGCGCTCAGCAAGCGCAATGATGATCCAACGCGTGCGAGCCGACCATTCGACAAGAACCGCGACGGCTTCCTCTTCGGCGAAGGCGGCGCCGTCTTCGTTGTTGAGTCACTCGCACACGCAAAGGCGCGCAACGCCCCCATCCGCGCCGAGCTTCTTGGCGCTGGCGCAACCGCCGACGCCTTCCATATCTCTGCACCAGAGCCAACCGGCCGCGGCGCCGCCGCCTCCATGACGAAGGCGATCAAAGATGGTGGCGCACAGGTCACCGACATCAGCTACATCGTGGCGCACGGCACCAGCACCCCGCTGAATGACCTCACAGAAACCAAGGCGATCAAGCGCGCACTCGGTGATCACGCCTACAAGATCCCGATCAGCTCACCAAAGAGCATGGTTGGCCACCTCCTCGGAGGCGCAGGTGCCGTTGCCGGCCTCGCCGCCATTAAGGCAATCGAGACAGGGACCATCCCACCAACGATCAACCTGGAGACACCAGACCCCGACTGTGACTTGGACTACGTCCCGAATACCGCGCGCACCAACCAGCCAGTCGACCGCGTCCTCATCAACGGCTTCGGCTTCGGTGGCCAGAACGCCTCGGCCCTCTTTGGGAAACTACGCTAACGCCGATGCGCTTCATCATCTTCGTTATTGATGACACGAGCAGCTCAGCCACAGGCAACGAGATGGAGGCAATTGACGCGTTCAACAACCGGCTCAGCGCGGGGAACCACCTGCTGCTCGCGGCAGGGATCGCAGAACCGAGCCGCGCCACCCTGATCGACAACCGCGCCGGCGCAGGGATTGAGACCCAAGGCTCTCTCTTCACCGCCCCCGAGCACTACAGCGGTTTCTGGGTCATCAGCGCAGAGTCCGAAGAACAGGCCAAAGCGTTTGCCCAAGAAGGCTCAGCCGCCTGTAATCGAAAGGTTGAGCTGCGGCCGTTCCTCGGG
This sequence comes from uncultured Chloroflexota bacterium, assembly GCA_903944295.1. GTDB lineage: Bacteria > Chloroflexota > Limnocylindria > Limnocylindrales > Limnocylindraceae > Limnocylindrus. The sequence continues at coordinate 7,824 of CAJARA010000009.1, read as the reverse complement.
TAGCGCGCAGAGCGCACCACCAGCAGGACCCTGACTACTTAGTTCGTCGTGCCTCAGGCTTCAGATGGAAGAAGCGAGTTTCAAGCCCTGCAGGGGATGACCCCCAAACCGCATTTCCAATTCGCCCCCGAGGAGGGATCGGAAGGTCTCCTAGGGCCTGCTGAGGTCAGATGCAGGTGTCTGGAGGAATCCTGAGGGATCTGGAGGGATCGGAGATCCCACCACGAACCCCACCCAGAAACAGCACCGCCCCCACCAGATGGTGGAGGCGGCGTTAGTCGCTGAAAGGAACGAACACTAAGCGTGCTTAGTCTTCCATCCAAACCAGAGCAGGTACAACCCAATTGATACTCCAAACACTGCGCCTGCTGATGGATCCATCCAGTGGCCCATCAGCAATGCGGCATCGTGTGAGAGGTGCTGGCGGGGCAGGAAGTGCCAGAGGCCATGGAAAATCCAAGCTCCGGCCCAAATGTACGGTGACCTTCTAAAGCCGATGACAGCCAGCAGAACCATGATGCCAAAGACCGCTATCTCCAACATCTCACCTGAATGGGCAAAGGTCATCCCTGTCCAAGCAGTGAACGCCGACCAGAACAGCTTTTGGCCTTGAGTTGGCAGCCACAGAGTTGAAACGGCAAGGGCGATCGCGACGGGAGCTGCAAACCATAGGGAGTACGATTCCATTGAGAGGGATCCCACAATAAAGATCTGCACGACAAGCACGACCAGCATCATGAGCGCTGCACTTGTGCGACCGAGTCCAGTTGAGAACATCTTTGAGCCATCTCTTGATTCAACAATCGCGCCATCAAAGAACTTGGCGCGAATTCTAAAGATGAGGTAGACACCTATTACTAGATCGTAGAGGAGACAAGCGCATGGAAGATCATGCTGATGGTCCGGTAGATTTCTAGGGATCAGGTCCCAGAGAGGATGAATCATCCAGGCTCCCGCCAGAAACCAAGGAGACCAGAAGACTCCCGCTATTGCCGCGACTACGATAAGAATCAGCATGAGATATTCGATGTCAGAAGTGCCTAAGTACACTGATGATAGAAGCCACGCCGTTGCTACGGCCCACGCTGTTAACTGGATTCTGGGCGAGAGCCACGCAAACAGACCAACCAACGCAACACCAAGCGGGATAGAGGCGGGGATGAGAATGCCAGCTTGGGTAGCGAAGCCAATGAGGTAGCTGAACCCGACAGTCACTGTGCCGATATACAGCGTGACCAACAAAATTGATAGATCTTTTCGAGTGAGCATCTATTCACTGCCTTTCATTGCATATGTACCCGACATCCTTAAGCGTGCACGACTGGTAATGCGGCCATCAGGCTCTCTATATCGAACCGTTGGTTCCCCAAAAGGCATGCTAGTTCAAAACAGGTTACGTGTAGTGTTGTGCCACCGTGATCTAGGAGGTTGAGGGCAGTTTCATCTGCGCCTACCTGATGAAAAGAAGTGTTACTCGGTATTCACAGTGCAGCGAGCAGTAGTGGCGGAGAGAGAGGGATTCGAACCCTCGATGGGGTTGCCCCCAAACCGCATTTCCAATTCGCCCCCGAGGAGGGATCGGAGGGTCTCCTAGGGCCTGCTGAGGTCAGATGCCGGTGTTTGGAGGACTCTTGAGGGATCTGGAGGGATTGGAGATCCCACCCAAAGTCCCACCAAAGAAGAGTCGCCCAATAAGCCGGAATTAATCGACTGAGTCGCCGACTCTTTCCCACATCTTTGCCAGAATCATCCATCGACCATCGATAAAGACAATGTTTAGGTAATCCTGCATAACTCCACCAAACATTTCTAGCTGGACTCGGACTACGGCCAGTGTTGGAGATATCTGATCAAACATTAAAACCTTGTCACGACGTGTGTTGCCGGTATCGAAAGGAGACTTGCGATTTACAACGACGTCTCTATAAACAAGATATGGACGTAGTGAGATTTCACCGGTCTGGGCTGAATACAAGGCACAGTCCTTGTGAAAAACAGTGTCAAACAAGTTCATATCTTGCTTGTGCATTACTTCGAAGTAATCATCCAGCATTTTCTTAATAGCTGGGTCGGAAATATTTGTATTTGTATAGTCGGTCATATCTAAATTTTAGTACAGAGATTAAAGAAAAACAAGAGTCGCCCTATAAGCCGTTATTAGTATCTGGTCTCCAGGTAGGCGCTCGCCACGGCGGCGTCGATGAGGAGACCGTCCCGAACTACGGAATGGTGGCGTTTCGTGCGGGAAGGAGTGGCGGAGAGAGAGGGATTCGAACCCTCGATGGGGTTGCCCCCAAACCGCATTTCCAATGCGGCGCGTTAGGAGGTGAGCTTCAGCCTCCGCAGGCGCAGGGAGTTGGCGACCACGCTGACGCTGGAGAGGCCCATCGCGGCGGCGGCGAGGGCGGGGTCGAGCCCAATGCCGAAGGCTGGGAGGGCGAGGCCGGCGGCGAGTGGGACGAGGAGCAGGTTGTAGCCGAAAGCCCAGGCGAGGTTCTGGCGAATCGTTCGTGTCGTGGCGCGGGCGAGATCCACAAGTGCTGGGACGGCGCTCGGGCTGCCACTCGAGAGGGTTGCGGCGGCCGCTTCACTCGCCACTTCGGTGCCGCCACCCACCGCAATGCCAACGTCGGCGGCGGCGAGTGCGGGTGCGTCGTTGATGCCATCACCGACCATCCCCACGCTGCCGTGTGTTGCGCGGACTTTTTCGACGACGTCAGCCTTGCCGCTCGGCAAGATGCCACCGAGTGCTTGATCACGGGGCACGCCCACGGCGTTCGCGACGGCATTCACCACCTCCTGGCGATCACCAGAGACGATCCACGAGATGATGCCGCGATCAGCGAGTGCGCGAATGGCGGCGGCAGATTCAGGTCGCACCGAATCGGCGAGGCTGATGATGCCGGCGGGGGTGCTGTCTGCAATCACGTAGAGCGGTGTTGCGCCAGACTCCGCCGCCTCGCTCGCCCACGCGTCGAGTGCGCTTGCTGCGTCACTGCTGCTGAACATGCCCTTATTGCCGATCTCAAGACGGCGACCGTCCACCGTTGCGCGAAGGCCGCGACCTGGGACAAGTTCAACATCGGTTGCGGTTGGAAGCGCCACGCTGCGAGCAGCTGCGGCGGCAACCACGCCACGTGCGAGCGGGTGCTCGGATCGCGCCTCTGCGGCGGCAACGGCGCGAAGGAGCGCGTCGGGATCGCTGGCAAAGGGGCCGGCTGGATGCGGGCGGAGTGCGGCGAGTTGCAGTGATCCGGTGGTGAGAGTGCCCGTCTTATCCCAGAGGATCGCCTTCATCTTGCCAGCGCTCTCGAGCAGCGCCGCGTCGCGGACCAGGATCCCCGCCTCTGCGCCGCGACCCATCCCCACGATCACGGCGGTGGGCGTGGCGAGTCCCATTGCACACGGGCAGGCAACCACAAGCACGGCGATAGCGGTAGCAACCGCGCGGACGAGCTTCGGCTCCGCGCCGAAGAGATACCAGCCGACGAAGGTGAGGATGCTGATCAGGATGATCGTGGGGACGAAGATCTCCGAGATGCGATCGGCGAGTCGCGCAATGGCAGGCTTTGATGCCTGCGCCTTCTCCACGGCGGCGACAATGCGCGCAAGCGTCGTCCCCTCCCCAACGGCGGTGGCACGCATCACGAGCGACGCATCAGTGAGGAGCGCGCCAGCAACTACACGATCGCCTTCGCCGCGCTCCACTGGCGCCGATTCACCGGTGAGAAGTGATTCGTCAATCGCGGCGCGACCGCTGATGATGACGCCGTCCACTGGAACGCGGCCACCTGGACGCACCAGCAGGAGATCGCCAGCAATGACGCTGGTGCGCGGGACGCTTTTTCCTGCTGGATCGCTTGCGCTCGTTAGCAGTTCTGCACTCTCTGGCCGCAGTGCAAGGAGGCTGCGTACCGCACTGGTGGAGGCGTCCTTGGCGCGCGCCTCAAGCCAGCGACCGAGTGAGACGAATCCAAGGATGAGTGCCGCTGCGTCCCAGGTGGCATGCGCTGGCACGCCAACGCGCATCAGCTGATCATGGAAGAGAGTGATGGCAACGGACCATGCCCATGCAGATGTTGTGCCGAGGCTGACGAGCGTCTCCATGGTGAGGCTGCCGTGTCTAAGTGCACGGAGCGCGCGTGCATGGAAGCGCCAACCAATAACGAACTGCACCAGCGTTGAGGGCACGATCAGGATCCAGTTGATGCGCTCCATGGAGATGAAGAGCCACGGCTGCAGCATGAAGATCATTGCGATGAGGCCGAAGGCGGTTGCGGCAACTCCGCCGCGCAGGAGTGCTTGCTTCTCGCGCTCACGCGCCGCAACGCGTGTGAGCTCCATCGCCTCGCGTGCCGCTTCGCGTTCGCCTTCGTTGTTTCGCCCCGCAAGGTCGAGCGCCGCGGCAGGAACTTCGTAGCCGGCGTTTGAGATGACGCGCGCAAGATCGGCGGCGCCAGTGATCTCTGGGAGGTAGCGGATCGTGGCGCTCTCGGTGGCAAGGTTGACGCTCACCTCGCTGACACCATCCGCCTTGCGCAGGAATCGGTCGATGCGATTGACGCACGAGGCGCAGGTCATCCCCGTGATGGGGAGGGCGATCTCGGCCGTATCCACCACCGCGGGAGCCGTTGGTGCGCTTACATTTTGCATACTCCTGGGGAGTATAGAGCCTCTCGGGGCGCTAGGCTCTCCGCATGGCAAGATCCGTGCTCAATACGGTGGTCGTGATGCGCTGGAGCAGCCCCTGGGGGCCGCTCCCCGTGCTGGTCCGCAACGGCCGCATCCGCGCCATCGCACTCGATCCGCGCGCGCCGCTTCCGGAGCTCTCTCAATCGAGCGACACGCGCGCTCGTGGACCTATTCGTAGCGAGCGCGACCTTGCGCAACTGATGCGCGGTGTGCTGCGTGGCGAGGTTCGCGCGCGCGAACTGATCGCCGCGAGTGACCTATCTGACTGCACACCGTTTGAACGCAGCGTCTTGATGGCGCTCGCAAAGATTCGGCGCGGCAGCAGCGTGAGTTACGGCGAACTTGCCGTGGCGACCGGCTCACCACGCGCAGCGCGTGCGGTTGGCGGTGCGCTCGGCAAGAATCCGATTCCGCTGCTGCTCCCCTGCCACCGCGTCCTTTCGGCGCGTGGGATCGGCGGATACGGCGGTGGCGCGGGGAGTCGATGGCGACCCGGCGGGAAGGCGCCGCTCGACTTTAAGCGCGCGCTGCTGGCGAGTGAAGGGGTGCTGGTCGACTAGTTTTTCGCGCGTTGCGTTACGCGTGCAGCGTTGCGCCGTGAATACCGAGCACCACGCGCGCGCGGGGCATCTCGTGAAAGATCAGGCCGACCTCACCCTGCTTGACAAGAGTCTCAATCAGCTTCGCTTCGCGATCAGGGAGGCCAATCCATGCGTCACCATCTGGCGTTGAGATCTTCACGGTGAGATCTTCGTCGCCAGGGAGTCCGTAGGTGCGACGAATCTCATGCACTGGAAGATACGGGCGCGACTTCACCATGCGGCGCAGCTGTGCCGCCGTTGCCTGCTTCTGCAGTTGCGGTGCGCTGTTGACTGGCGCGTCGCTCACCCGGCCACCACATAGAGTTCCCGGCTCGTAAGGTTCAGTTGATCAACGGCGCTCTCACCGCAGAGGACGATATCTTCGATGCGCGCACCGTTCAGCCCCTCAACGTAGATGCCAGGCTCAATGCTGAAGGCGTGACCTGGGACGAGCTTCGTGGCGTTGCCTTTGACGATGTATGGATCCTCATGCTCTTCAAGGCCGATGCCGTGTCCGGTGCGATGGAAGAAGCGCTCCCCAAGTCCGGCGGCTTCGATCACGGCGCGTGCCGCCTGGTCCACCGATTCACAGCTGACGCCTGGACGCACGTGATCCGTTGCCGCCTGATGCGCCTGCTTCAGGATCGCGTAGCGGTGCAGGAAGTCGTCGGTTGGTGGAACGGCGCCGTTCGGGCCGGTCACCCAGATCGTGCGCGTGGTGTCTGATCCGTAGCCACCAAACTGCCCGCCAATGTCCAGGACAATCGCGTCGCCCGCCTCAATCACCTTAGCTGAGGCTTCATGGTGCGGTGAGGCGGAGTTCTTGCCCGAGCCAACAATGGCGAATGAGGCAACCTCGTGCCCAGCGCTGGTGAGTCGCTCGCGCACCTCGCGCGCTACGTCGTTCTCCGTTCGGCCAACGAGTTTGCCGCTGGTGATCGCCGTCACCACCGTGTCAACGGCGCGACCGGCGGCACGCAGGAGGGCCGCCTCTTCTGGCGCCTTCACCATGCGCAGCTTCCCAATGGCGTCAGAGGCGAGGCGCATCTTCGCCGTTGCGCCGCCGCGTGCAAGCGCCGCCTCAATGCGCAAGACGAAGGTTGCCCAGAGTCGGTCAGAGATCGCAACGCCAATTGTTGAGTTGCCCGCGCGCGCACCGGCGCGCACCGCCGTGGCGACGAGTGCGAATGGGTCGTCAGTCTCGCCGAACGGGATGGTGGCAACGTGGCCGCCGCGCATCGCTGGCGCGTCGCCCGCCATGCCAGCTTCAAGTCGCGGCACGATCAGTGTCGCCTCGCCGCGCGCGGGGACCACGAGCATCGTGAGTCGCTCCAGTGCTGGCGCAACGTAGCCGGTGAGGTAGCGCATGTCGGCACCGAAGCCGAGCAGAACGGCATCGAGTCCCGCGTCGTTCACCGCGTCGCGCGCGGCGGAGAGTCGCGCGGCATACGCGGCGGGACCGATCAGGCGCGCCTCAAGGGCGTGGCCCGCGCCAAGGCTCGGCAGGGCGGCGGCGTAGGCGGTGCTGATCTCGGCGCTTCGGTCACTCATGAAACGACACCTCCGCTTGGGCTCGGCGCCTCCAGGCTCCCCACGGTGGGGAGTGGCAGGTCGAGCAACTCTGCGAGGATCGCATGTCCGCGCTCAAAGAGGGCGCGGTACGGCGTAGCGCGCAGCGCCCCCGCCTCGAGTGCGGCGGCACGAAGGGCTGGATCGTCGTGCTGCACGAGGGCGAGAACACGGCCAGCGACCGCCGCCTCGCGTACCAGGGCGATTGGCTCTTCAGCGCGCGTGGTCGTGTCGATCGCAATCAGATCGCGTGTGCCCACTGCTCCGCGCGACAGAAGGTCACGAAGTTCTGCAACGCCTTTCAGCGTGGTCACCTGCGCGCCAAGGGTGCGACCCTGACCGGCGAGTCGCGTCGCCCAGATCAGATCGTCGGCGAGTATGTAGAGGTGTGGAGCGCCCTGCGCCTGTTCGCTCAAGAGACGGTCCAGGTCTCCCCGCCGGAGAGGAGTCGCTGCAGATCAACGGGACCCTTCGCAGCACGCGCCGCCTTCGCCTCGTCAATCTGTGCCACGAGCAGCTGGTCGTGCGTTGGTCGCGGCACGCGGCGGAAGACGCCAACCGGAACCGGGAAGTCTGGCCACCACATGCGACTCAGGATCTGCGTACGCGTCGCATCTTGATCTGTTTCGTCGTGGACCCAGAGGTCGGCAACGGTGACGCCGTTCTCGCCGATCGTCACCACTTCAGGCTGCAGCCCGTTGAGGCGGATCCCCTTGTTCTTCTCGGCGCCGAAGATCATCGGCTCGCCGTGCTTCAACACCAGCATACGATCTTCCTTGACCGACTTGTCGGTGAAGTCGCGCCATGCGCCGTCGTTGAAGATGTTGCAGTTCTGCAGCACCTCAAGGAAGGCGGCACCAGTGTGCTCGCCGGCTCGGTGCATCATCTCCTGCAGATGCTCGGAGTGCGTGTCAACGGAGCGCGCAATGAAGCTCGCCTCCGCCGCGGCAACCAGGTTGAGTGGAATGATCGGCGTCTCAAT
>CAJARA010000008.1 GCA_903944295.1 uncultured Chloroflexota bacterium | reverse complement strand
AGGCCGACGAAGAAGACGAGGAGTGGCGCAGCGCCAAGATCAACGATTTCTGTAGGAATCAGGCCGAGTAGCGCCGTCACTGTGCCGGTCACGATCCACGCGCGTCCAACGGTGATGTGCGCCGCATCCCACGCTCCAACGCTCTCCAGCGTCCACGGAAGGCGCACGCCAATCGTGTAGTTCTGTTTGATCTGCGGCGCCGCGTACCCGAGCAACACGAAGAGTGCACCGAGAACAACGGGGATGGCGTGATCGAGTCGCGCCGCTTCGCCGTAGCCTGAGTTAATGATCGCCGACTGCGTGACAGCAAAGAGCAGGACGAGCCCCATCGCAACGTAGCCGAGCGCTTCGGCGCTGCGCACGATGTTGTCGCGCTTCGGATCAAAGCGGATCGCGAGCGCAGTCAACAGTGCCGTGAGACCAAAGATGGCTGGGAGGAGGAGGAGCGCCTCGCGTCCGGCAAAGCCGTCAGCGATGCCGTCAACGTTCCAGTGAATGGCGAGTTGTGCATCTGCTGGGAGTGTTTGGAAGGCGGTAAGCGTGAAGAAGGCGGTTGCTGCGAGCGCAACGGTGGAGACCACCCGTGCGACAGGGTTCACTAGAGCCCCTTGATCTCGGAGACCACCTGCGAGAGGACACCCTTCGCGTCGCCGAAGAGCATGGAGGTCTTCTCAAGGTAGAAGAGTTCGTTCTCAATGCCGGCGAAGCCTGTGGCCATACCGCGCTTCACCACGATCACCTGCTCCGCATCCTGCACGTTGAGGATTGGCATGCCGTAGATCGGTGAGGCAGGGTCGCTCTTTGCGGCGGGGTTTGTGACGTCATTTGCGCCAATCACGAGTGCAACGTCACAGGTGTGGAACTCTTCGTTGATCTCTTCAAGATCAAAGAGGTGGTCGTACGGAACATTCGCTTCCGCCAGGAGCACATTCATATGTCCCGGCATGCGACCAGCGACTGGATGAATGGCGAATCGTACGCGCCCGCCGCGCTTCTCAATCAGTTCGGCGAGTTCGCGTACGGCGTGTTGCGCCTGCGCCACCGCCATGCCGTATCCAGGAATGATGATCACGTTGCGCGCGTAGCCGATGCGCATTGCGGCATCTTCGGCGCTGATGCTGCGCGTGGTGAGACCCTCGGCGCTCTTCACCGAGGCGGCCGCCTTCTCGCCACCAAACGCACCAAAGAGGACGTTTGCGAAGCTGCGATTCATTGCCTTTGACATGAGGATCGAGAGGATGAAGCCGCTCGCGCCATCCAAGGCGCCTGCGACGATCAGGATGTTGTTGCCGATCGCAAAGCCCGTGGCGCTCGCCGCGAGTCCCGCATACGAGTTGAGGAGGGAGACCACGACCGGCATGTCTGCGCCGCCGATCGGCAGCACGAGCGTGACGCCGATCACGAGGGCGAGGAGGGTCATCAGGCCGAAGAGGAGGACCCCGTTATCGGCACCTGTGCCAGGGCCGCCAGACTGCGTGGCGACTAAGAAGATCCAGAGCCCGATCGCGCCAACAAAGATCACCGCGTTGATGATCTTCTGGCCTGGGAAGGTGATCGGCTTCCCGGAGATGATCCCCTGGAGTTTGCCGAACGCCATGAAGGATCCCGTGATGGTGAGTGCGCCGAAGATCGTCTCAAAGCCGAGCGCCACCATCTTCACCACGCCTGGACCGCCAGGGAGATCGCGGTAGTGAAGGAACTCGGCGATGCCGACAAGGGTGACGGCGAGGGCGCCGAACATGTGACTGACGGCGATGCGTTGCGGCATGGCGGTCATTGGGACCAACAGGCCCATCGGGAGGCCGATCACTGAACCAACAACGAGTCCGATGATGATGAACTCGTAGGTGATGATCTCGTGGTTCAACAGCGTGCCGATGATGGCGAGGAGCATGCCCGCCGCGGCGAGCTGCATGCCGCGACGCGCGGTGTCTGGCTTGGTTAGTCCGCGAAGGCCAAGGATGAAGGCGGCAGAGGCGGCGATATAGGCAACCTGCACGAAGAGGGCGCCGATCTGCGGGTTCACTTTGGCGCCTCCGTCTTCTTGAACATCTTCAGCATGCGGTCGGTAATGACGAATCCACCGACCACGTTCACGGTGGCTGCGGCTACGGCGATCGCCCCCATGATGTTGATGTAGAGCGGACGCTCAGATCCGGCAATCACAATGCTCGCGACCAAGCTGATTGCGGAGATTGCGTTGGTGGCCGCCATCAGCGGTGTGTGGAGGAGCGGCGGCACCTTGGTGATGATCTGGAATCCGGTGAACGCAGCGAGCAAGAAGACGTAGACCTCTACGATCTGCGCATCGATCAGCGTGCCACTCGCTGCGGTGCTCTCCGCTGCGGTGAAGCCGCCGCTCATCAGCGTGATGGCGACGGTTGCTGCACCGAGTGCCGTTGCAACTGCACTGATCATCTTCTTACTCCTATCGCTTCACAGGTTCGCCAGCGTTGGTGATCAACATCGGCCCAGCGATCTCATCAGCTGCGTCAATCTTGAGGCTCTTGTCTTCAGCGGTGAGGTGCGTGATCAGCGTGCGCACGTTGGTGGCAAACATCTGCGACGCGTGCAGTGGGACGCTTGCTGGAAGGTTGGCGGCGCCAATCAAGTGCACCCCGTGCTTCAGCACCGTCTCACCAGAGACCACCCCTTCAACGTTGCCGCCAGATTCGGCGGCGATATCCACCACAACAGAGCCCGGTCGCATCGTGGCGAGCATTGCGTCCGTCACAAGGATCGGCGCCTTACGGCCTGGGATGAGCGCCGTGGTGATCACTAGATCTTGGCTGCTGATGTGCGCCGCAATGATCGTTGCGTTCTGCGCCGT
>CAJARA010000007.1 GCA_903944295.1 uncultured Chloroflexota bacterium | reverse complement strand
GCTCAATCCGCGCCGCAGCACTCCTCTATCGAGAGATCCTGCGCCAGATTGAGCGCGATGGATACGGCGCGCGGCGTCCACACCGACCGGTGGTTGGACGTGCGCGTAAGGCAGCCCTTCTCGCGCGAGCGGTTATCGGCGCCTGAGGCTCTGGCGGCTAAGGCCGAGGCTGGTCGCCCCTTCACGGAGCACTATCAGCCCAACGGCGAGCGCCGCGACCGCATCTGCCCAACCAACGCCGAACTGCGCCGTGGCGGCGAGCCCAATCAGGCTCAGGAGCGCAAGGAGCGCACCGATGGCGGTGAGGAAGCTATCGGCGCGGAGTGCGCCACTGCGAAGACGGATCGCAACGCGTCGCTTCAGCAGTGCGAGCGGTGGCTGCACGACGAGCGAGGCGCAGAGGAGCGCAAGGCCAAGATCGCTCCCTTCAGGGTGCACCCCTGCAGCGAGCGCCTGTACTGACCCTGCGATGAGGTAGATACCAAGCGCAGAGAGGGCGGCGCCAACAACACGCTCCGCCGCCCGCTCCACTCGTTCGGCTCGTCGTGGCGCGCGCACCTCAACGGCAAAGCGCCAGACCAGCGCCGCCGATGCTGACGCATCGATGAGCGCGTTGACGCCGAATCCGAGCAGCGAGAGCGCGCCGCTCTGCAGCGCAGCGAAGACCGCGACGGCGCCCACGAGGGAACTCCAGACGATGCTGACAACGGAGAGCCGGGTTGCGGTGGAGAGGTCGTCAGCGCGTCGCGGCACTAGTGCGCTCGGGTATACCGCGCGAGTGCGGAGAGGGCGGCGACCACGATCGCGGTGCCGAGCAGCTGGAATCCGGATGGCTGATCGCCGAGGAAGAGGACGCCACCAACAAGGGCGATCACAGGAACGAGTGTGCCGAACTGCGCGGTGGTGGTGGTAGGGATGCGCTTGGTGGATTCGAGGAAGAGGATAAACGGCGCGGCGCCACCGAAGATGCCAGTGGCAACTGCTACCGCCCAGACGGAGAACTCGGTTGGGATCCCTGGATCACCACTGAGAACTCCAACGCGAACGGCAAGGACCGCAGCAGAGGCGAGCGCTGCAACGAGGAGTTGCGACGCCACGAGTGGGAGGACGGGAACGGTGCGTACCAGTTTGGAAGAGACGAGCGAATAGGTCGCGCCACAGAGGAGGCCAAATACGGAGAAGAGGATGCCGAGCGGATCGAGCGATCCGCCGAATGCATCGCCGCCGATCACCAGCCCAACGCCGCCAATGGAGACGACCATCAGCGCCGCCGCCGTGCCGCTCACCCGCTCACCAAGGAATGGGAGCGCCAGGAGGGCAACGAGCACCGGATTCAGTGATGAGACGAGGGCAACAAATGCGCCGCTACTGAAGATGATGCCGATGTTGCCGAGCGTGTAGGCGCCCCACGGCTCAATCAGCCCTGTGGCGGCGGCACGTGTGAGGCCGGGGTGACGGAAACCGCCAAGCTGACCGCGCAGCGCGCCGATCACCATCAGCACGACGAAGCCGACGCTCAGTTCAAGGACGAGGAACGTATCGTTCCCCATCCCCGAAGAGAGGACGTAGTCCGACGTGGTTGCGCCGAGCCCCCAGGCCGTCGCCGCACCGATTGCGGCGAGGATCCCGATCGTGCGCTGGGAGGCACCGCGCAGTGCGCCTGCGGCGCCGCCCCGCCTGCTCACGCGGTTGGCTTAACCCAGTTCGGCATCTCGGCCTCAAAGACCGGCAGCGGAATCTGGCCGTGCCCAATCGCGTGATCGTGGAACGACTTGATGTCGAACTTCGCGCCGTCGCGCTGCTCGATCGCCTTGCGTGTGCGCTGGATGGCGCGCTGCCCAACCTTGTAGCAGAGCGCCTGCGCTGGCCAGGCGATGTAGCGATCGGTCTCGATCTCCGCATCTGTGCGCGGCAGGCCGACCGACTCCATGAACTCCACGCCCTTATCGCGCGTCCAACCGAACGCGTGGATGCCGGTGTCCACGACGAGTCGTGCGGCGCGGTGCGCCTGACCCTGCAACATGCCGAAGCGCTCCATCTCGCTGCGATAGAGCCCGAGCTCATCGGCAAGTCGCTCGGAGTAGAGGCCCCACCCTTCAACGTAGGCGTTCCCCGCAAGGTGCGAGGCGTGCTTGCGAAGATCAGGAAGGAACTCGAGCTCCATCTCCAGTGCGATCTGGAAGTGGTGGCCCGGAATCGCTTCGTGATACGTGGTTGGTGCGAGGGCGTGTAAGAAGCGCGACGGCAGGTCGTAGCCGTTCACGTAGTACGTCCCTGGGCGCGAACCGTCAGCCGCTGGGCTGAAGTAGTACGCCGCGGGTGCATCCTTCTCCTTGAAGTCCTCAACCGCCTTGACGTCGCAGCCAGCCTTAGGGAATCGTCCGAAGACCTTCCCCGCCGCCGCGTAGCCACGATCAATGTCTTCCTTGATGCGTACGATGAGCGCCTCCTTTGAGACGGCAACATTCGTTGGATCTGACTCCGCCGCATCGCGCAGCTTCTCAATTGAGCCGCCGTGGCCGAGCTTGGTGGAGATGACCTTCATCTCCTCCTGGATCTCCGCCCACTCCTGCAGGCCGATCTCGTGCAGCTCCTTCGGATCAAGGGTGAGTCCCGTCCAGCTGCGGATCGCCACCTTGTAGAGTTCGGCGCCGTTCGGCGCAGAGCAGAGTCCTGGCACTTCGCGCGCCTTGGTGCGGTAACTCCCGGAGACCGCGTCGTAATAGCGCTTGATCTGCGGATCCACATACTCGGCAACGATCTTCGCCAGTTCGGCGCGCTCGGCATCACCCGCTACGTTCGCAGCGGTGACGATCGGCGACTGCGCCGCTGGGATCGCCATCAGGCCATCAAGCTGCGCAATGAGACGCTCGGTGGAGATCTTCGAGGCGACAAGGCCGCGCTTCTCCGCCTCCGTCACGCGTTCGATATAGCCGTCCATGAACTTCGGGAAGGCCTTGAGGCGGCTGACCAGCTTTGCAAACTTCTCTGGCGTCTTCGCATCCTGGAAGGTGGCGATCTGCGGAAGCAGCGTCTGCACGCCATCCATATGGTCAACGGATGAGAGGAGGTCCATGCGGTGGTTGTCCTTCTCAATGGCGATCTCCGCGCCAACGCGCATCAGGTCGCGTGTGATCTTCCACTCAATATCAAGACCATCGTCGCCGATCGCACCGGCCGCCTTGCCGTACTTCTCCCACATGGCGCGGTCGCGCAGACGCGCCGCGTCCGAGTTGTCATCGAGTGCGCCGTCGTTCACCTCAATCCCGAGGAAGGTTCCCCAGAGTGGTGAGGCGGCGAGCATCTCCTTCCAGAGCTCATCGGCGAGCTTCTGTACGGCCTGATCGTTGGCGGAGAGTGGCTTGGACACGTGGGCTCCTTCCGGGGGTACCGGGGCTACTGCGACCCGTTCGTGGATCGTCGTAGCGTCAGGATACGGGGTCGGTGGAACCTTGGGGGGCGTCGCTCCAGCCCGCCGAGGCGAGGTCGAGCTGCGCACCGAGCCCGCGCTCAGGCGGGGCATCTCCCAAGTAGCCCTCAAGATCGGCGAGGCGCGGGGAAGGGAGTCGTGCAAGGAGCGCCAACTGATCTGCTGCGAGCACGTGCCAGTTCTGCTCCTCCCACGCCGCGGCGAGGCGCTCATCGCGCGCGAGGCGCAACTTAACCAACGGAAGGAGTGCGCGCTCGGTGATCAGGAGTCGCACCACCTCACGATCGTTCGGAACCTTACTGTGGCGCGCGAGGAGGAGTGTCGCAAGTGGAAGCGGCCCCAACGCAACTTCACACATGATCACGCTCCGGCCGCGACGGAAGAGAAGCGCGTCAATTTGATCAAAGGCGGCGCGGTCGGAACGGTGGCGAAGTGGCGGTGATGAATCGATCGGGTCGCGTGCAACACGCCGTCCGAGCGGCAGGCCATCCACCTCAATCGCTGCAAGTGCAGGGGCGACCGCAGTGTGGAGTCCCATCGCCGCACCTACCGCGAGCAGCAGCACAATCTGCGCCGCGCGATCGGCACCGCGATCGGCACCGCCGTTGGTAGCGCCCCAGCGCGGCGCGCTCCCCTCCTCACTCTCAACAAAGTACGCCTCGCGAAGTGCGTCGGTGAGGAGGCGGTCCCTCTCCGGGACACTCCCTGCGGCGCGACCTGCGGCGGCTGCGGCGGCGATCGCCGCATCGTCGGCATCCCCGCCAGCGGCGCCAAGCCGCTCTCGCTCCGTGCGCCCGTCAACAAAGATGCGGTTGTCGGCGCACTGCACCAGTCGGTCGGCAGAGCCGAGGGGGCGCAGTTGATCGCGCAGCGTGAGAATCTCGTTGAACTCTTCAAGTAGGTCCGCACTCTCCAGCAGGCCGCCCCCCGATGAGCGGTGCAGGGCGTAGAGCGTGAGGAGTTGCGCTGGCGTGCAGGGCTCGCCTCTCGCAACCACGAGGTCGGCAAGGACGCGCTGCAGCGCATCGCCGCGCAGTGGACCGCGCTCGCCGCCTCGAGGTGCGCCGGCCGAGCGGCTACGTGTTGGAGGTGTGGTGATGGTGATGGAGAGACAGCTCACGCCATCTTCGCGTGTGAACCGTTCAATCTCGCTCACCCTCCCGCTCGCCATGCTCGCCGCGGTGAGGCAGCCCGCAAGCGACGAAAGTGACTCTGGAACTTCAACAACAACGAGTGATCCATCTTGAATCAGCGGGTCGAGTGCAACGAGGAGTCGCGCGATGGCCGCAGCAACAGCGGTTGAGCTCTCTGAATCTGCACTGGTCGCCGCATCCGTCACCAGATCAGCACCGCCAGAAAAAAGCGTTGCCCGTTGTCGGAAGATGCGAGAGAGAACGTTGTCGCCGAGTCGTAGCCGCACGAGAACGGCGCGCGCTCCACTCGTTGTACCAAGTGAGATCAGCGCACTCCGCGCAGTAGCGGAGGCGCGCGACGCAATCACTGGTCGACCTGGATAGCCGAGGTTGACCAGATCGCTACTCAGCGTGAGGTCACGTGGAAGCTCCTCTGCCAAGAGGAGTTGGCGTCGCTGATCATCAACCGCTTCGGCAAGCGCCTGCCACGGTGCGATCTCCCACCACGGTCGCGCGCTCGCGCCTGGGTTCAGCGCTGGATCGGGTCGCGCACTCCGGAGCGCCGCCTGTGCCACCGCCACGCGAAGTGCCGTGAGTGAGGTCGCCACTTCTGTAGAGCGGGCGAGGCCACGTTGCAACGCAACGAGCACCTGGAGCTGTCGCGGCGTCCAGCGCGCCAGCGCATCGGGACCGAGCAGTGTCAGCAGCTCGCTGCGAAGTTCGCCGCCGAGTGCGACCTGCGCCGCCGCCTCACCCGGCCGCATCGCTGAGGCATCGCCGCGCTTGCCGAGCCCCTTGCACGCGGCGCAGACTGCACGACGTGCCGTGGGACGGCGATTCGGATCGGTATCGGCGGAGGTGTCGTCCCAGCGCCAGGCGGCGATGCGGAGCGGCTGACCGCAGGCGCTGCAACTGCCGCGCCACCCGGCATCAAGTTCCGTGCCAACCTCTTCAAGAAGTTGCGCAACGGCGAGCTCAAAGCTGCGGACGCTCGGTGGCCTCAGCGCAACACTGATCTCCCACTCCGCGAGTTGGTCCGCCGAATGGACCACGCTGCGGCAGCCTTGGCGCGCACCAGCGGCAGCGAGTGATGCTTCATCGGCGTTGAGATCAAGAAGGAGCGCGCCGTCGCGTGCAACCGCGGCAACAGTTCGCGCCATCCGCGCGTCGCGGAGATGCGGTACCACGCGCCCCTCACCAGCTCCTGCGGCTCGCGGGTTCTCTTACTCTTCGGAAGATCCGGCCTCTTCACTCTCAGGGAGGAAGGCGTCGTCTGCCGTCTTCTCTGGTGGCTCGGCGGTGACGCGATCCGCCACTGGCGTCTCGTCTTCATACGTGTCGTCGTCATCATCATCGCTGAAGCCTTCGTCTTCGCGGAAGAAGGAGCCCTTCGTGTATGGGCGCTCGTCGTTGGTGCGCGTTGCCGTTGGGAAGGAGACCTTCCCAAGGTTCTTGGCGCTGACGCTCTCTTCGCGAATGATGATGCGGATGTCGCCACCGCTAATCGAGGTGATCCCCGCGCTGTAGACGTTACCGTCCGCGATCAGCTTGAGCAGTCGCGCAGCGATGCGCGGCTCCACGCGACCGATCTCAATCCCGTTCGCTTTGGCGATCAGCCGGTTGCTGAGGGTGAGCAGCTCCACCGCGTCGCCAGGGTTCACCTGCGCGAGGGTTGCAACATCGGCAACGTTGGTGAGGTGCGCAAACCCAGTGGTCCCCGCCTCTTGAATGAAGATGCCGGCTGGGGTGGTTGCCCCTTCGGAGCTTGGGGTGGTCTTCTTACCGACCTGCTTGATCAAACCCTTCAGTCGCTCAAGGTTGCGCTCGGCGATTCGGTTGAGTGGGTCAAGCGTCAGTGTGACCTGGTACTCCTTCTTGGAGCCGGCGAGATCGCCCAACTCCCAGAGGCACTTCGCCAAACGATTCTGCGCCTCAATGCGCTCCTCCACCTTGATCTCTGCGGCGAAGGCGAGCACGGCGCGATTCGCGTCGGCGGCCTCCTGCCAACGCCCTTCGGCGGCGGCCTTCAGCGCAACGTCAGCATGGTCGCGCGCCGCGCGCCCTGGCTTCTGGGTGGGGCTCTCGTTGGCGAGGGTCACGTTCTCCTCCTTCATTAAGGGCGCGCTGTGGATTCGGGCGCTGCGCCGTTCGGGAAGGATAGCCGATCGCTAGAGGGAGACCCCGATCCAGAGCACCGCTGCGGCGGTTGCGATCACAAGGGCGGCAATCTCGAGGAGGAGGCGAGGGTCGCTCCGCTCCCCTTCTGGGGCGGCGGCCCAGAGTTCACGGGCGTAGAAGAGGACGGCGAGGCCGGCGGGGCCGGCGAGTCGCGCCGCGCCAAACGCGGCGAATGCGGCGGAGGCGAGGCCATTAAGGAGTGCCGCGCCGAGTGCATCGCGCACGATGCCGCTCGTTCGCTCGCGTCGCAGGCTCGCCATGCGCGCCGCCAGCAGCCCTGCGGCGATCGCGCTCCCAATCCCCGTTGCAATGACGGCGAACGGCCCCACAGCATCGGGTCGCGCAGATGGCGTCCCAGGGACGCTGATGATCCCTGGGACGAGTGCCGCAACACCGATGGATGCGGCGAAGAGGATCAGCGTGGAGACGGCGAGGGCACCAACACGATCGCGCCGCGTTGCACCGCTCGGGAGGCTGCGCAGGCGCAGCTCCCAGATCACCACCGCGCGCAAGAGGAGCGCGCCGATCACGATGACCAGGATGAGGCCAACTCCCGTGGGGACAATGCGCGCCAGGCCCGCTGTTGCAAGGCCAACGAGTCCAGCAAGGACGATCTCTGATCCCGGCTGAAGATCGCTGTCGTCAGTGCGACGCACCGCGTTGACGCCAACGGCGGCGAGGGCGGCGGCGGCGGCGCCGGCAAGGACGGTGGCGCCCCCTTCACTGAAGTGGGCGATCACGGCGGCAACACCAACGGCGATGAGGGTCTCAGCCCAGGGTCGGGTGAGTTCGGTCTCGCCAAACTCGGCCGTTGTATCGGCGAAGGCGGCAAGCTGTTGCACCGTGAGGCGTCGTACGCCGCGTCGACTGCTCATCTATCCCTCCGTTCTCATGGCAGGGTAGCGCGCCGAGGGCTGCCCCGCGTAGACTGCAGGTGAACCTGCCGACTCCGGCGGGAGCCAGCATCGGAGGGCACGATGCTCCATCTCTCGCGACTCATTGGACGACCCGTGCGCGACGGGAGCGCTGACGCGATCGGTTCGATTGACGACCTGATCGTTGCGGTTGGGACGAGCCATCCACCGGTGACCGGCCTTGTGGTGCGTACCGGGCGACGACGCATCTACCTCCCATGGAGCTCCGTGCAGCGACTCGACGCGAGCGGCGCGCGCCTTGCAACCGAACGCATCGACATCACCGGCTTCCGCAAGCGGAAGGACGAGATCCTCCTCAAGGGCGACCTGCTGGATAAGCAGATCGTCGACATTGATGGCCGTAAGGTGGTGCGTGCCAACGACGTGCTGCTCGACTTCGTTGAGGGGGCGATGCGCCTCGTTGCCGTAGATGTTGGCGCGGCGGGGCTCCTGCGCCGACTCGGCCTCCCAGACAACTGGATCGAACGACTCTCTGGCGGACGCTCGCGCGTCGCCTCATACATCGACTGGGAGGATGTGGACCCGCTCGGCTCCACCATTGCGAGCATGCGCCTGAAGGTGCCGCACGCCGGCCTCTCTGAGCTGCATCCGGCCGACCTCGCCACGATCATCGACCAGCTGACGCCGCGTGACCGCGCCGACATCTTCAACTCGCTCGACGAAGAGGTTGCCGCTGAGGCGCTTGAAGAGTTGGAGCCAGAGACGCGCACCGATCTTCTTGAAGACCTTGAGCCGGAGCGCGCCGCCGATCTCCTAGAAGAGATGAGCCCAGACGAAGCGGCGGACGCCGTTGCAGATCTTTCGCCGATGAGCCGCACCGCAATCTTGCGCCTGATGGCAAAGGAGGAGCGTGAAGATGTGAAGGAGCTGCTCGCGCATCCAGAGATGAGCGCCGGCGGCATCATGACCACTGAGCATGTTGCACTGCGCCCAACCGCAACGGTTGCACAGGCGCTCGCCTCCATTCGTCGCCTGCAACCAGATGCCGACGTTGCCTTCGCCGTCTACGTAGTGGATGCGAAGCGACACCTTCTCGGCGAGGTGACGCTGCGCGACCTGATCCTTGCCAACCCAAGCACCAAGGTGAGCGAGCTGATGGAAGACGAACCCGTTGCGGTAGAGCTACTCGCGCACGCCGAAGAGGTGGCGCGCGTCGTCACCCGCTACGGCCTTGTAGCCGTGCCTGTAGTCGATGAGAAGCGACGCCTGATGGGCGTTGTCACCGCATCCGATGCACTCTGGGACGTCCTCCCAGAGGAGTGGCGCCGCGAGATGCCACGCCGCCTGCGTGAAGGGAGCATCGCCGCCGTTGCCGCAAAGCGAAAGTCGAAGTCAGCGACGCGCAGCAAGAACAATGGCTGACCGCCGCAGCGTTGCACCACTCGAACTCGGACGCGGTGCGCCGCGACGCTTCGCATCACTCGGCGCCCTCCCGTTCCTGCGCCTTCGCGAAACCTTCCGCGGTCGACGCGGACCGCTCGCCTTCCTCGCCGTAGTTGGACCTGGCCTTATCGCCGGAGTCGCCGGCAATGATGCGGGTGGCATCACCACCTACGCAACACTCGGCTCCTCTACTGGGCTCCGCTTCCTCTGGATCCTCCCGTTCACGGCGCTCCTACTTGCGCTCGTCCAGGAGTCGGTTGCCCGCCTCGGCGTGGTGACAGGACAAGGGCTCACCGACCTGATCCGCGAGCGCTTCGGCGTGCGTTGGACCCTCTTCGCCATGATCGTGCTTCTCGTCGCTAACCTCGCCAACACGGTCGCCAATGTTGCAGGCGCATCGTCGGCGCTCGCAATCTTCGGCGTGCCGATCCTTGTGACGGCGCCGCTCGCCGCGCTCACTGTCTGGCTGCTCGTGGTGATGGGGTCGTATCGCAGCGTGGAGCGCATCTTCCTTTCACTCACCGCCGTCTTCTTGGCCTACATCGCCGCCGCACTGCTATCAAATCCAAACTGGGCGGAGGTCGCCGCATCCATCACCTCGCCAGATCTCGGCGGCATCTCTGGCGCCGAGGCGCTCCTCCTGATCGCCGTGGTCGGTACCACCGTCACCCCATACATGCAGTTCTACCTGCAGTCTGCGGTTGCGGAGAAGGAGATCGGCGTTGAGGAGCTCGGTGCGGCGCGCGCCGATGCGATCCTCGGTTCAATCTGGACCAACTTCATCGCGGTCTGCATTGTGATTGCCACGGCGGTCGCACTCGCCGGGAGCGGGAAGGCAATCAGCTCCGCCGCAGAGGCGGCGATTGCACTCGAGCCACTCGCCGGCTCCTTCGCCACCATCCTGTTTGGCGCTGGGCTGTTCGGTGCGAGCCTCTTGGCGATGGCGATCATGCCGCTCACCACCGCCTTCGCGCTGAGCGAAGCGTTCGGCTTTGAGTCGGGCGTTGATCGCAAGCTGCATGAGGCGCCGATCTTCTACGGCATCTTCACCGCCATCTTGGTGGTGGGTGCGGGCGTGGTGATGATCCCCGGACTCGACCCGATCGGCGCGATCGTGGGGAGCCAGTACCTGCAGGGCCTCTTCCTCCCCATCGTGCTCGCCTTCATCGTCAGCCTCGCCAGCAGCAAGGCGCTCCTCGGCGAGCATGCGAGCCCACGATGGCTGCGCCTTACTGGCTGGGGTGCTGTGGGGCTCTTAGGAGTGCTGAACGTGCTGGTGCTCGTGGCGAACCTGCTCGGCCTCGCGAACTAGAGCGCCAAACCTAGGGCGCGACCGCCCCAAATCCTGTTGCGACCCAGGCGCGCGTGCAGGCGAGGCGACTGGTGAACGTGTCTGCCCCAAAGAGTGATGCGGTAGCGATGCGGCACTGCGTACCGCTCGGCAGCGTGACGCGCTGACCAAGAAGCAGCATCGAGCGCCACCCCTCAGGCGCATCGGGCCCTGCAGCAAGTTCGTCTTTCGCCGCTGCTACGTAACTGAAGATCGTTGACACGTCAGCAGGTGCGATGCTGCTACGCACCAGTGCCGGCCCAAGATTCCAGTCTTTCACCACCCCCGCCGCGTTGCGATCTGCCCACGCGTACCAACGCATGGTGGCGAGTGCGGCGAGTGCGCTCGCAACCTCAACTCCCGCATCAACTACACGGAGCGTGATCGCTGAGAGGATGCGCTGCGCGCGACGGATGCGGTTCGTATCGCCGTCGTACTTTCGCGCGCGCGCGAAGCCGGTCCATAAGTTGCTCGGCACATCAAAGATGCAGCCGTCAGCAGAGGCGCCGATGACAGGGCAAGAGTCGGCAATGAAGTTCGGACTCGTGCTGCGCACCGTTGCGTTGCTCTCTGGCTCACGGCAGTTGGCGTGATACCAGCCTGAGCGTCTGCCGAGCCGGTCAACGCTCCCTGGTCGCAAGAAGAGGAGATCGCCGTACTTCGCGTTCGACGAGATGTTGGCGTCGTCGTAACTCATCTCGCTCCCCGTGCGAAGGCGGTTCGTCCGACAGGAGGCGAAGCGGCTCTTGTCGTCGAGATGGACGAGTGTTGGACCAGGGGCGAGCGTATCGAGTGTAGCGCCGAGGATATCGGCGGTGCCGAAGGTGGTGAGCACCCAGTCGTCAATCTCAATGTTGAACGCGTAGGCAAGGTTCTCACGGACTTTCTCTGCGGCGAGCGAGGAGCGCTCCCATGCGCGCAGCTTCGGTGTCTCCTTCATGCAGAGCTGTGCATAGACAAAGAGCGCATTCACTTTTCGGTTAAAGCGTGTCCGACCAGGACGGCAGAAGTCGCGTGAGAGTGAGGGCTTCAGCGGGAAATTCGCCATGTCGCGCGGGATGCTCAGCGCCGCCGACTCACCCGTTTCCGGGTTCACCGTGAGGAGGGTCATCACGTCGGTCCGCTCGGTGCCAGCACGGTTGCGCGGTGCATCAAGCTTCGCATCGGCGGCGGGTGACCAGATGTACGGATAGAGGGCGCTCGCCGGTGCACCGTCAACGCTCGCCGCTGCCACCTTCGGCTCAAGGCTGCTGCAGCGCTCCGCGCCGAGCGGTGAGTACATCTTGCGACAGCGCTTATCGCTCCCTAAGAAGAGGAGCGTGTAGCGACCATCGCTGCCGAGGAGTGATGGATCAAGTTTCGTAGCCTCTGCCACACCCTCTGCGGCGCGCGCAGCCTGCGTTTTGACGGCGAGCGGCCCAAGGCCAGACCAGGTGGCGGTGGAAAACGTGATCCCGGCGAGGAGTGCGAGCGCTGCTGCGTATGACGCGCCGCGGTGTCCCGCGGGCGTCACATCATCACCAGGCCGCCATCCACCCCCAGCACCTGGCCAGTGACGTACGAAGCCTCACGCGATGCGAGATAGATCACCGCGGCGGCGATCTCATGCGGTTCGCCGAACCTGCCGAGCGGCGTCTGCGCCTTCACGCCGTCTTTGATGGCATCTGGGAGGTCGGCGGTGAGTTCGGTCGTGATGAAGCCTGGTGCTACGGCGTTCACGGTGATGCCGCGGCTCGCAACCTCGCGCGCGGTGGCCTTGGTGAGGCCGATCATCCCCGCCTTCGCCGAGCTGTAGTTCGCCTGGCCGGCATTCCCCGCCTGACCGGAGACGCTCGTGATGTTGATGATGCGGCCGCTCTTGGCGCGCAGCATCTCCTTCACCGCCGCCTTCGTCATATAGAAGGCGCCAGAGAGATTCGTGTCGATCACTTCGCGCCACTGCTCTGGCGTCATGCGCAGGATCAGCGTGTCGCGGGTGATCCCCGCGTTGTTCACGAGCAGATCAACCTTGCCGAAGGCCTCAATCGCCTTGGCGACCACCGCAACGGCAGCATCTGGATCGGCGGCGTCAGCCTGCAGGGCGATCCCCTTGCGCCCCTTCGCGGCGATCTCAGCGATCACGGCGTCGGCGGCGGCGGTGTTCCCCTTGTAGGTGATCAGCACGTCGGCGCCAGCGTCGGCGAGTGCGAGCGCAATGGCGCGACCAATGCCGCGTGCGCCGCCCGTGACAATTGCCGAATATCCGTTCAGTTCAAACATGCCGCCTCCTTCGTGCTGATGTTGATCAGCGTACTGTTCCCGATCAGTTTGCTCTTAGCGACGGCGTCCGTCCAGGTGCGCACGAAGCGCCGCAGGGACCACATCCACCTTGGCCCCACCCTCGGGGCGAACCACGACGATCTTGCTTGCGTCAACGCTCGCCGCACGCGCGCCGTGTGCCGGATCGGCATCCCAGCGCGTGACAAAGGCGCCCGAGGTGTAGCCGCCACCGAACGCCACGGTGCAGAAGACATCTCCAGGCTTCAGTCGCCCTGCGGCCACAGCTTCAGAGAGGGCGATCGGGATGCTCGCCGCCGAGGTGTTCCCGTACTTATCAAGGTTGACGAAGATCTGATCCATCGGATAGTCGATCGCCTTGGAGACGTGTTCAATGATGCGGATGTTCGCCTGATGCGGAATCACGAGGTTCACCTGTGACGGGGTGAGGCCGGCGCGCTCAATTGCAGCGGTTGCCACCGCCGCCATGGTGCGCGTTGCGTAGACGTATGTTTTTGCGCCGTCCATCTTGATCAGCGGATCGGCTTCGTCACCTGCGCCTCCTGGAATCCAGAGCGCATAGGCGCCGCTCGGATCGGCGGAGAGTTCAAAGCTGAGCGTCCCTGGACGCGTTGTCCCCTCCTGTCCTGCAGGGAGTTCGAGCGCCTCAAGAACAATCGCACCTGCGCCGTCGCCAAAAAGAACACACGTTGAGCGATCGCTCCAATCAACGGATCGCGAGAGTGTCTCCGCGCCAATGACGAGTGCACGTTGCCCGAGCCCTGCGGTGATGAAGCCGTGTGCAACCGCGTAGGCATACGCAAAACCGGAGCAGGCGGCGGAGAGGTCGAAGGCGGCGGCGCGCGTGCTGCCGATCGCCCCCTTCACCAGCACCGCGGTGCTCGGCATCAAATGATCTGGCGTCAGCGTTGCCACCACGATCAGATCAACGTCATCGGCCCTGATCCCAGCAACGGCGAGTGCGCGCGCCGCCGCGATGGATGCCATAGAGGCGGTTGTCTCACCCTCCGCCGCAATGCGGCGCTCACGAATTCCGGTGCGCGTGGTAATCCATTCGTCGCTCGTCTCCACGATCTTCTCAAGATCGGCATTCGTCAAGATCGTGGACGGCACCTCATGCCCCCAGCCGGTGATATGCGTGGTGCGGTTCGGCAACTGCGCGCGTCCGGTCGTCCCACCAATGCGCTGCTCGTTCATGTCGCCACCACTCATGGCTCAAGCTCAATGATCGGCGACTTCGACTTCACCAGGCGTCCGTTTTCGGCCACGATGCGCAGCACGCGCCCCGCCTTATCCGACTTAATCTCGTTGAAGAGCTTCATCGCCTCAATCAGGCCGATCGGCTGACCCACGCTGATCGTCTGGCCGACCGCAATCATCGGATCAGCGCCGGGCGTTGCTGCGGCGTAGAAGATGCCGGTGAGCGGCGCGTTGACGAAGACGCCGCTCGGCGCGGCCGAAGCGGCGGCTGCTGCTGCTGCAGCGGGGGTAGCGGCTGCTGATAGCACGGCGGTTGGCGCCGCATAAGCGGTTGCCGTAGGTGCGCCGCCAGCCAGAACGATCTGCGCGCCTGCAACGGCGGCGCGGCTGCGCACCACCACGCGAGTGCCGCCAGAGGAGAGTTCAATCTCGGCGAGGCCGCTCCCATCCGCAACGGCGGCGAGTCGGTCGATCAGCTCCACGAGATCCGCTTCGTCGCTGGTGAGCGGCGCCTGCTCCACCGTCTGACGCGGGATGCGCAACTCCGGCGGTTGCGCATTGAGGCGCTGCTGGCCGCGTCGCGGTCGTGGTGGCGTGGTCTGGATAACGGGGCGTGGCTCGCTCCGCTCTGCCGTACGACGCTCAGTGGTGAATCGCTCGACTGGCGGCGTGGATGGCTTCGCCGGGCTGATGCCACTGCTCTGCTGCGCCTCTGCTGCGCTGCCGCGCGCGCGTCGCGCCGCCTCGCGCGCCGCATCCAGCGCGCGTCGTGCGCTCTTCTGTAGTCGCTCGCGACGCTTCTCTGGCATCAGCGGCCCGCCCATTTCGCAAAAAGCAGTGCCGCGTTCTGCCCACCGAATCCGAAGGCATTCACAAGGGCGAGTGAAACTTCCTGGTCGCGCGGCGCGCCGCTGACAATGTCGAGCGCGCCAACGAGTGGATCAGGGGCGCTGAGGTTGAGCGTGGCGTGGATGCGGTTGTCACGCATCGCGCAGATGGTGGCAGCGGCGCCGAGCGCACCAGCGGCACCGAGCGTGTGGCCGATGTTCCCCTTGGTTGCGGTGATGCTGGCACGCAGCTGTGCGCGGTCAACTGATGCAGCTGCGGCGGCATCCGCTGCGCCGCTGAGGATGGTGCGGATGGCGTCGAGCTCCGCCTTGTCGCCCTCTGGCGTTGAGGTGGCGTGCGCATTGACGTGGTCAATCTCGCCCCCCGAGCGGCCCGCCTTCTCCAGCGCGCGACGTGCGGCGCGCACGGCGCCGTACCCGCCAGGGGCTGGAAGGGTGATGTGCTGCGCGTCCGCCGATGCGCCGTAGCCAACGATCTCGGCGAGCGGCGTGGCGCCGCGTGCGAGGGCGAGGTCGAGTCGCTCAAGAAGAAGGATGCCAGCCCCTTCGGACATTACGAAGCCATCGCGCGCGCTGTCGAATGGTCGTGATGCGGCGGCGGGATCGCCACCCGCCGCGCTACTCCCACTCCGTGACAGTGCACGCATATTGTTGAATCCGGCGATCACTACGGGATGCAGCGCCGCCTCGGTGCCGCCAGCAAGCGCGCGCTCCGCATCACCGCGACGGATCGTCTCGTACGCTTCGCCAATCGCGTGACCTGCGGTGGCGCAGGCGCTGACCGGACCAAACGATGGGCCTTGCGCGTTGACGTGGATGGCAACCTCGCCCGCCGCCATGTTGCCGATCGCTCCGGGAATCAAGAATGGTGAGACGCGACCCGCCCCCTTCTCGGCGTAGTTCAGCGCCTGTTCAAAGAGTGTTGTCGCACCACCAAGTCCTGAGCCAATAATCGTTGCGGTGCCAAGGGCGAGCTCGTCGCTCAGCCGCGCTGGGAGACCTGCGGAGGTGAGCGCTTCAACGGATGCGGCGATCGCAAGGTGTGAGAAGCGATCGAGTCGCTTGATCTGCTTCGCCTCAAGGATGTCGGATGGATCAAAGTTCGGCACCTGTCCGCCGAAGTCCACCTCTTGTCCAGTCAGGTCGAGGCCTTCAAGGCGACGAATGCCAGAGCGTCCCGCAAGGAGTCCGCTCCAGAGCGCATCCACGCCGCGACCGAGTGGGGAGAGCGCCCCCATGCCGGTGACAACAACGCGATGCGCGCTGCTCATCGCACCATCTTCCCTGTGCGCACGGTGGCGGCGCGATACGCGTCACCCGCGAGTCCGCGCGCAGTGAGCGCATCGCTCACTGCGTCCGTGTCATAGGTTGCGCGATGAATCTCGGCGCTGATCGTGGCGGCCTCTGGATCAATATCAATCACGGCGAATGCGGCGGAGGCTTCGCCGTCATACGGGAGTCCAGCAGATCCGGCGTCCACGATCACCTTCCAGCCGTAATCCTTGACGCGTGCCTGATGGGTGAAGCCAACGCAGACAAGGCGCGCATCGGTCTGGCCGATCAGCTCCAGCGTGGTGGAAGGATCAAGGTCGGCGCTCAACGGAATGGTGCGCGAGCCTGGTGAGGCGTGGCAGAAGGTCACGCCGATCTCACCGTAACGGATGCGACGCTCGGTTGGGAGGGAGCGCAGCCACTCAATGCGATCGTCATCAAGTTCATCTGACGCCCACTCCACTGAGGCCTTCAGTGCTGGCGGCAGTCCGCCGGCGAGGCTCGGGAAGCTCGCCGCGTAATCAAGGTCGGCCACCGCAATGTCGCCAGTGCCGGCGGTAACAAGCGCACCGCTCGACTGCAACTTACGGATCAGGTCAATCGTCTCCGTTGGCTTCGGCCCGAAGAGGGCGTGATCGCCAAGGATTGCCACCTGGTCCGGCTTCAGCGCAGGGAACTTCGCCACGATCGCTTCGAGTGCGGCGAGATTGCCGTGGATGTCGGAGATGACAAGGACGCGCTTCATTGGTAGACTTCCTCTCTTATGACTCGGTGGACCCAGATGGGTTCGGGAGTGCGCTCTCTGGCGGAATGACAAACGTAATCGTTGCGCTGCAGGCCTTCTCGCCGTTGACGAAGGCGGTTCCAACGGCGCTCCCCATGCGTGAGCCGAGCTTCTGCATCACGATCTCCAGCTGCAACGTTTCGCCAGGGACCACCATGCGCGTGAAGCGGCACTCTTCAATCTTTGCGAAGACGCCGAGTCGGTTGCCGAACCCTTCGGTACGCGCCACATAGACCGCCATCGCCTGCGCGAGTGCTTCGACTTGGAGGACGCCGGGCATGATCGGGCCGACTGGCTGTGGGAAGTGGCCGGGGACCCAGAAGGCATCGGCGCGGACATCAAGCTCCGCCACAAGACGCTGCGCCGCGCGGTCTTCAGAAACGACACGGCTCAACAAGAGAAACGGCGCGCGATGCGGGATCAGCGCCTCAATCTGCTGCTGGTTCAGAAGCGGCTCACTCATGCGATCTCCATGCTACGCACCCGCCTGGTCGCCTGAGCGACGCGGCGCAGCGGCGAGGATGGCAGCAGTGCCAACGTCGTCGAGCATGCTCGTGGTGACACCACCACTCAGGAATAGCGGGCTCTCTAGGAGGCCGAGGAAGAAGTCGCGCGTGGTCGCCACACCGTCAATCTCCAGCTCGCGGAGTGCGGCACGGGAGCGTGCGATCGCCTCTTCGCGTGTTGCCCCCCAGACAATCAACTTGCCGAGGAGGCTGTCGTAGTACGGCGGCACCTCGTAGCCTGCGTAAAGGTGCGAGTCGAATCGCACCCATGGGCCGCTCGGCGAACGATACGCGCTGATCTCTCCCGCCTGCGGCTGGAAGTTTTGCGCAGGATCTTCCGCCGTGATGCGGAACTCAATGGCGTGGCCGCGCGGCTGAATGTCGGTCTGCCGCATTGGCATGCGCGCGCCGCCAGCGAGTGCGATCTGCAGCGCCACAAGGTCAACGCCAGTGACGACCTCAGTGACGGGATGCTCCACCTGGATGCGGCAGTTGATCTCAATGAAGTACGGCTTCCCGTCTGGGCCAACCAGGAATTCCAGCGTCCCCACGTTGCGGTAGCCGGCGGAGCCGATCGCCTTTGCGGCGCGCGCAAGGAACTCTTCGCGGACGCGCGGTGTGAGCGCCGTGGATGGCGACTCTTCAACGAGCTTCTGGTGTCGGCGCTGCAGTGAACAGTCGCGCTCGCCAAAGTGGAGCGCCGTCCCTTCACTGTCAACGGCGATCTGCACCTCAACATGGTGCGTTGCGCTGAGATACTTCTCTAGGTATATCGATCCGTCGCCGAAGGCGGACTGCGCCTCTTGCGCGCAGATGGAGAAGTTCTTGCTCAGTTCGGCGGCGTCCTGCGCCACGCGCATCCCGCGCCCGCCGCCACCCGCAGACGCCTTGAGGATCACCGGATAGCCAATCTTCTTCGCCGCATCCAGCGCCGCCGCCTCATCCGCCACCACGCCATCTGAGCCAGGAATCGTTGGGAGGCCGTGCTTTGCGAGCAGCGCGCGCGTTGCCGCCTTGGAGTGGAATTTCTCCAGGATCGGCGCCGATGGCCCAATGAAGGTGAGCTTGTGCGCCGCAACCGCCTCAGCAAACGCGGCATTCTCAGAGAGGAAGCCGTAGCCCGGGTGGATGGCGTCGCAGCCGGTGGCGAGTGCCGCGGAGATGATCGCGGGGGCGGAGAGGTAGCTCTGCTTCGCGTCCGCCGGTCCAATGCAGACCGCTTCGTCGGCAACCAGCACCGCGCGCGAGTCGGCATCCGCTTCGCTGTAGGCGACCACCGCCTCAAGGCCGAGTTGGCGACAGGCGCGCAGGATGCGCAGCGCAATTTCGCCACGATTCGCAATCAGGACGCGCTTGATCACTTGGCACCCTCGCCAATCGATTCAAGCAGGAAGATCTCCTGGCCGTACTCCACCGGATCACCAGTGGCAGACTTCAGCGCCGCCACGATCCCACCGTGCTCTGCGCGAACCTCCGTTGGAATGCCGAGCACCTCAACCGTGGCAACGAGCGCACCCTTCGCCACCTTGGCGCCAACGTGAATCTCCTTGGAGAGCGTCAGGAAGCCCACCGCCGTTGCACGCACCGCGCGCTTGCGCGCCGCGCTAACAGAGCTCAGCGCCGCCGCAGGTGCGGCTGAAGGTGACTGCGCCGCGGCGGCCTGCGGTACGCCGAGCGACTCAGATCGAACGCGCACCGTTGCGCCATTCCGCTCCACTTCAATTTCTCCCAGTCCCGTCTCCGCGAGGCGGTCAACTAAGACTGGGAGGAGTGCGTCGATGAGTGCGCCGAGCTCTTCGGCTCTCCCTTCGCCGCTCACGTTCGCGTTTGCAAGGTCACGATACTTTGCCATCGTTATGCCCCCGCACTATCGCGCTCGATCTCATCGATCCAGTCGTCGCCAACGCCAGCGCCAACAAGGTCGCGATCAAGGCCGAAGAGTGAACG
Source organism: uncultured Chloroflexota bacterium (assembly GCA_903944295.1). Lineage (GTDB taxonomy): Bacteria > Chloroflexota > Limnocylindria > Limnocylindrales > Limnocylindraceae > Limnocylindrus. Next base: position 1,543 of record CAJARA010000007.1, on the reverse strand, counting down.
GATCGCGCCGGTGATCCCCTTCTTCTTGATTGGCGCTTCGTCAAACGCACCAAAGGCGCGGTAGCGCGCGTAACGTGCGGTGAGGAGTTCGTTGAGGTCCTTCATTGATTCAAGTTCGTCAAAGGCGGCGCTCGCCGTCTCCCAGATAGAGCGCGCCAGCGTCACCGTGGATTCTGCCGAGAGCGTCTCTGGCTCCGGAATGATGCCGTCCACCACGCCGAGTGCCACCTGCTCTGTGGCGGTGATGCGCAGCGCGCGCGCCGCGGCGGGAGCCTTCTCAGATGTGCGGAAGAGGATGGCGGCGCACCCCTCTGGGCTGATCACCGAGTAGTAGGCGTGCTCCAGCGCGTAGACGCGGTCGCCAGCGGCAATGGCGAGAGCGCCGCCCGAGCCACCCTCCCCCGTCACCACGGTGACGATTGGGGTGCGCAGTTCGGTCATACGGCTGATCGAGGCGGCGATCGCCTCGGCGATCCCGCGCTGCTCGGACTCAGGGCCAGGGTGGGCGCCCGGGGTGTCCACGAGCGTCAGGACGGGGAGGTGCAATCGTTCGGCGAGCTCAAAGGCGCGCATCGCCTTCCGATACCCCTCAGGGTGTGGCATGCCGAAGCCGCGACGAATGTTGCTCTCCGTGTCGCGTCCCTTCTGCGTTCCCACCACCACAATGCGTCGTCCATCAATGCGCGCAATGCCAGCAACAATCGCGCCGTCATCACCGGCGCGTCGATCACCACGCAGCTCAACAAAGTCGGCGTTCAACGCCTCAAGGAACTCTGCGGTGCGTGGTCGCTCAGGATCTCGGGCACGGCGCACGTGACTCCAGGCCTCCTCCTCTTCAAGGTGCGGCCCGAGCTCTGGTGCAAGGTGTCGGTCGCGCTGGTTCTCAAGAATCTGATCGGCGCGATTCGCCACGCGCGTTGCGGCATCGGCAACTGGCGCCAAGACGCTGCCGATCATCGTGCCAGCACCCTGCGCAACACCGCTCACCACGCCACCAATCAGTCCAACGCCCGGAATGTTGATCTGCTGATAGAGCGGAACGGCTGGAGCCGGAAGTGGCTGCAACAGGCTGAGTGCGCGAATTATCCATGGCCGCAGGTTGCCGCGCGCAACGATCGCATCAATGAAACCGGTCTCCAACAAAAACTCTGAACGCTGGAAACCAGCGGGGAGTTCGTCGCCAATCGTTCCAGCGGAGACGCGCGCGCCGCTGAATCCAATCAACGCATTCGGCTCCGCAACATTCAGATCGCCGAGTGCGCCGAATGATGCAATGGTGCCGCCAGTGGTTGGATCGGTGAGAAGGCTGATAAATGTGCCGCCGCTCGACTTCAGTCGCGCAATCGCGGCGAGCGTCTTCGGCAGCTGCATCAACGCGTAGGTCCCCTCCTGCATGCGTGCGCCACCAGAGGCGGAGACGATGAGCAGCGGAAGGCGGCGTTCGGTGGCGAGTTCGGCGGCGCGCGCCACCTTCTCTCCAACCACGGAGCCCATCGAGCCGCCCATGAAGAAGAAGTCCATCACCACAAGGGAGACTTCGATC
>CAJARA010000006.1 GCA_903944295.1 uncultured Chloroflexota bacterium | reverse complement strand
GAGGATCACCACCGCAGCGGTGCGCGGGAATTCTCCGGAGATGGTGTCTACCACGTCAACAATCTCCGCCGCACCACCACCAATGAGTGCTTTGAGCCCAGCGGGCGGCGTGATAGCAGACGGCGTGCCCGCGCCAATGCTTCCAGGATGCGCCGCGCGAAGTTCACCCACCAGCGCGCGTGACTCTGGGCGATTCGGCCCATTCGTTGGCGTGATGGAGACGGTGGTGAGATCGCCAGCGGTGGTGAAGCTCAGAATCTGCGCCGCGTAACGGTCAGGCGGTGCTGCACTGCCAGTATCGCCACCAGCAGCGCCGTCAATTGAAGAAGATGAGTAGAGCAGTTGGTACTGCGTGAGTGTCAGCCGCGGATCAATCGAGACAATGGAATCTACGCGCGCCACACGCGGATCTGCCTGGAGCGCCTGCACCCAGTCATAAAGAAGCTTGATGTTCGCAGCGCTCGTGACAGGGCCATCTGTGCGCACGGCGGCGGTCATGGGGCTAAACGAGCCTTCACCGAATGCGTCAGTGAGCGCGTCGAGCGCCTGGCGGCTCGGGACGCGCTCGGGGAGGATGCTGCCGTCTGGCGCGTTAAATCGAACCCCAAGCCACGGCGTGCCGAGGGCGATCAGGAGGGCGAGCGTGGGAAGTGCCACGGCGAGCGGGCGGCGCATCACGGCACGAGCGAGGCGCGCCCATGGTCCACGCTCATTGACCTTGCCGCTCCCCAGACGGCGGATGGCGAGTCGGTTCACGCGAGGTCCGAGGAGGCTCAAGATCGCTGGCATCAGCGTGACGCTGGAGGCTACGGCGATCGCCACGGTGATCGCACCAGCGATGCCGATGCTGCGCAGGATCGCAAAATCAAAGAGGGCGAGGCCGGCCAAGCCGAGCATCACCGTGACGCCAGAGAAGAAGACGGCGCGACCCGCCGTAGCAACGGTGCGTTGCACCGCGTCACCAAGTTTCGCACCGCGGCCGAGCTCCTCGCGGAATCGCGAGACGAGAAGGAGCGAGTAGTCCACGCCAAGCCCAAGGCCGAGCAGCGTGGTGAGATTCAAGACGAAGATGCTCATGCGCGTTGCCTGCGCAACACCAAAGATCGCCGCAAGGGCAACGATCACCGTTGCGCCACCAACCGCAAGTGGCAGGCCCGCTGCAACAGCAGAGCCAAAGACGAGCAGCAAGACCACCGCTGCAAGGGGAAGGCTGATCAACTCACTGCGCTGCAGATCGGTTTCAGAGACGCTCTGGATGTCTGCATAGAACGACGGCCCGCCAGCGATTGCCACCTTAATCCCATCAACCTCAACAAGTGCCGACTGGATACCTTCAAGTGCCGCTGGAGAATCGTCTGGCTTGAGGTCCAGCAAGATCACGTCATAAACAATCTTCTTCTCCACGTTGATCTGTGTTGGCGCAATCAGGTGTGAGCGCGAGCCAACCACGTGTGGCGCGCTCGCCACGCCAGCAACGGCACGTTGCGCAGCAGTCTCAAACTCCACTGTTCCCGGCGTCAGCGTTGTTGAGCTGATCGCAAGGACGAGTGCGGATGGTGGCGCGCCGAGTTCGCTCTCGAGCGCCGCGCGCGATCGCGCACTCTCCAGCGTTGGAAGATCAAAGCCACCCGCCTGTAGCGCGCCTGGCGCCTGTGGCGCAAACGGAAGTGCGCAGAGAACAATCAAAACCCATGCGCCAATCACCAGTCGTGCATGTGCGTGCACAAACGCACCGAGCCGTTCAAACGGCGGCACGCTGCGCGCAGCTCGTACTCTGCGCGCCACGCTAGCGCCCTACATCAAGGCGAGAGGCGAGGAAGTCTGGCAGCCCTGCCGCGTCGATCGCCTCTTGTGCGGCGGGAATGTTGTACTCCACGCGCCGCCAGGTCGCGGTTCCAAGTCCTGCACCAAGTTCATCGCGCTCCCAGAGGAGCCACGCTGCGCGTGGATCACGGTCGCGCGGTTGACCAACTGAGCCGGCATTCACCAGTGATCCCGTGCGCAACGAGATTGCCTCCGTACCAATGTGCGTTGCGTGGGCAACGCCGTCCTGCAGGCTCCAGAGCGCGGGGATGTGCGTGTGTCCGTGAAAGAGGAGCGGCGTTGCAAGCGCGCGAAGGTTCTCTTCGGCGATCTCCTGTTGCACGACGTACTCCATGATCGGATCGCGAAGCGATGCGTGCACAATGGTGGCCGAACCCATCTCCAGAACCTTTGGGAGCGCGCGCAACCAACTGCGACTCTCTGCCGTGAGAACTTCACGCGTCCAGAGCGCCGCGGCGTGCGCACCTTCGTTGAAGGTCTCAATCACGTTGTCGCCAAGTGCTGCAAGATCGTGGTTCCCCATCACCCCCGTTGCGCCAACGCGCTGCAACTCTGCGACCACTTCATTAGGTGATGCGCCGTACCCCACCACGTCACCGCAGTGCCAGATCGGTGCTCCCGGCGCGGTTCGTGCCACGTCCTCAAGCACCGCCTCCAGCGCAGGAAGATTTGCATGCACATCGGAGAGGATGACAACCTTCATCGTCTGCCTACCCTCGTGCGCGTAGGCGCTTCAAGAGGCCAAGGCGCCACGCGCCGAGCAGGATGAGTGCTGGTAGTCCAACTACTAGAAGGAGCGTGTCGAGTGGCGCAAGGTAGTTCTGCACCTCTTCCCATCGCTCACCGAGCGCTGCGCCGCCCCAGATGAGTGCGGCGTTCCAGGTCAACGCGCCAACCGCGCTATACGTCAAGAAGGGGACGAGCGGCATGCGCGCAATGCCGGCAGGGAAGGAGATCGCCGTGCGCAGGAGTGGCACAAAGCGGCTCCAGAAGACAACCTTCCCACCGTGCTTCGCAAAGAATCGATCGGCGCGATCAAGGTCTTCAGTTGAGATGCGCACGAACCTGCCGTAGCGTTCCAAGAGCCGCCGGCCGCCGTACGCGCCAATCGCATACGCCCCCCAGGTGCCAACCATGGAGCCGAGCGTGGCAAAGAAGATCGCGGGGATCAGCTCCCAGCGGCCGCCCGTGAGTGGCTCAATCGCCGTGGGGTCGGCCACCAGGAATCCGGCGAACGGGAGGATGAACTCTGAGGGGACAGGGAAGCTGGAGGCGTCCACCGCCATCGCCACAGCGAGACCGAGGTAGCCGACCGCCTCATAGAGGGAGGTGATCAACGGGATCAGGATCTGATCAAGCCATGCGAGCATGCCTATAGCGTGCCAGAGATCGCCCCCGAGCGAGCGGTTCGCTATGATCTGCGCATGACGCTCTTTACGCTCCCGTTCACGAATCCGATCG
>CAJARA010000005.1 GCA_903944295.1 uncultured Chloroflexota bacterium | reverse complement strand
GGCACGCAGATGCGCGTTCGTATCGCCCCTAGCCCTACTGGCCCCTTTCATATTGGGACGGCGCGTACGGCGCTCTTCAACCTCCTCTATGCGCGGCGCAACGGCGGCACCTACATCGTGCGCGTGGAGGATACGGACGTTGCTCGCTCAACAACAGAGCATGAAGCGGACATCCTTGAGGGGCTGCGTTGGCTCGGCTTAGAGGCGGACGAGGGGGTCGTTGCCGCTGGCGAAGAGCGCGGGGATCGTGGTCCGTATCGGCAGTCGGCGCGAACCGCACGCTACACCGAAGTTGCGCAGCAGTTACATGCGCGCGGCCTTGCCTATCACTGCTTCTGCACTGCAGGAGAGCTTGAGGTAGAGCGGAGCGCCCGTGATAAGGCGAAGCTTCCGCCACGCTACTCAGGACGCTGCGCCTCGATCTCAGCCGAAGAGTCGGCACGACGCCTTGCGGCGGGTGAGTCGGCGGCGCTCCGCTTCCGTATTCAGCCTGGCGTTGTGGTGATTGATGATCTTGTGCGCGGTCGCGTGGAGATCGACGCGGAGACGCTTGGTGGTGACCTCGTGATCCTGCGCGCCGATGGGAGTCCGCTCTATCACTTCACCGTAGTGGTGGATGATGCAGATATGGGGATCACCCACGTGATTCGCGGTGAGGACCACCTCTCCAATACGCCGAAGCACATCCTTCTCTTCCAGGCGCTCGGCGTCCCGCTCCCAAAGTTTGCCCATCTCCCACTGATCCTGAATCCGGACCGGACCAAGATGAGCAAGCGGAGGAGCCAGACGGCGATCGCTGACTATCGCGCCGAAGGCTTCCTCAAAGAGGCGATCATCAACTTCTTGGCGCTCCTCGGCTGGTCAACTGGGAGCGAAGACGAGATCCTCAGCGTTGAGGAGATCCAGGCGCGCTTCGACCTTGACCATGTGCAGAAGGCTGGCGCCGTCTTTGATCGCACGCGGCTGGAGTGGATCAACGGCCAGTGGATTCGCAAACTGTCGCACGACGACCTCCTCGCGCGCTTGCGCCCTTTCTATGACCGCGCGGCGGAGGATGGCCGCATTGGCCGTCCGGCGCGAGATGAAGAGATTGCGGCGCTGCTCCCACTTATCCGCGAGCGCATTCCGCTCCTCTCATCAGTGATTGAACTCACCGACTTCCTCTTCATCGAGACGCTGCAGCACGACCCAGCGCTGCTGGTGCCGAAGCGATGGGAGCCTGCGACGGCACTCGCCGCGCTTGAGGCGGCGCGCCCGCTGGTTGCCGCTGGCATTGGTGAAGGTGACGCGCCACTCCTTGATGCAGAAGATCCGCTTGAGCTACAACTTCGCGCGCTTGCGGAGGCAAACGGCTGGAAGGCAGGCGATCTCTTTATGGCGCTCCGCGCCGCCGCCACCGGCCGCACCGCCACCCCGCCACTCTTTGACAGCATGCGCCTCCTCGGCCAGGGGGCAGTACTCGCACGGATCGATCAGGCGATCGCGCTCCTTCGTGCGGCGTAATGCTTCGGGCGGCGCCTAAGTGTGCGTTCACACTCTGGTAATAAAGCCTGGAGATAATTAACGCGTGAAGAACGACTCGGCTCGGATCCTGCTTATTGAAGATGAGCGTGCACTGCGTGAGGCACTCGCCGATGCGTTGAGTGCCGAGGGCTTCTCTGTAGAGCAGGCGGCCACTGGTGGCGCTGGGCTCACCGCCTTTCGGACCAATCCACCAGATCTTGTCCTGCTAGATCTGATGCTCCCCGAGATGAGCGGCATTGAGATCTGTCGTGCGATCCGCTCCAACTCCAAGGTGCCGATCATCATGGTCACGGCAAAGGCTTCGGAGACGGATCGAATTGTTGGACTCGACCTTGGCGCTGATGACTATGTGACGAAGCCCTTCTCTGCGCGCGAGCTTTCGGCACGAATTCGCGCCGTCTTGCGACGCGGGGCTGCAACACCGCCACCCGTTGGGCAGCGCTTGCTGAAGGTTGGCGAGGCGGAGATTGACCTTGAAGGGCAGCGCATCCTGCGGAGCGGGAGCGTGGTCCATGTGAAGCCGAAAGCCTTCCAACTTCTCGCCTTTCTGATCCAGAACGCAGGACGCGTCTACAGCCGCGAGCAGCTGCTCGATCGGGTCTGGGGCTACGACTACGCGGGGGAGACACGCACCGTTGACGTCCATATGCATGCCCTCCGCCAAGCGATTGAGGCGATCCCGGCGCAGCCCACGGCGCTCCAGACGGTTCGCAATATCGGCTACGTCCTTCGCCGCTCCGCCTGAGCAGCAGCCTTGATCGCCCGCCAGGGGCGCGGCGCGGGTAGGATTCACCCATGAGGATCGGATCGCTCTTCTTCACGACGCTGCGCGAGGACCCCGCCGACGCGGAGATGCCATCGCATCGCCTCCTGCTGCGCGCCGGCTACATTCGGCCGCTCGGCGCGGGGATCTACTCCCTCCTGCCGCTCGGGATGCGCGTCAATATGCACGTCACCCAGGTGATTCGGGAGGAGATGAACGCGATCGGCGCCCAAGAGATGCTGATGCCGGTGGTGCATCCAGCCGACCTCTGGCGCGAGACGGGCCGTTACGACCAGATCGGACCCGAGATGGGGCGATTCCAGGATCGTGGTGGACGCGACATGGTCCTTGCAATGACGCATGAAGAGGTGGTGACCGATCTCCTCCGCAAGTTGATCAGCTCGTGGCGACAGTTGCCGCAGCAGATGTACCACTTCCAGACGAAGTGGCGCGACGAGCCACGTTCGCGCGGCGGTCTGATTCGCGTGCGTGAGTTCACCATGAAAGACGCCTATTCAGCCGACCGTGATGAGGCGGGGCTCGATCACTCGTACAAGCTCTACTACCACGCCTACACGCGCATCTTTGCGCGGCTCGGCCTGAAGACGATCGCCGTTGCGAGTGACGTGGGGATGATGGGCGGCTCGCAGGCGCATGAGTTCATGGCCTTCAGCGAGTACGGCGAAGACACCCTCGTGATCTGCGACACCTGCAACACCGCATCAAACCGTCAGGTTGCTCGCGTGCGCAGGGCGACCCCTGTGAGCGAGGCGCCACTTCCGTTGGAGGAGGTGAAGACGCCGAACGCCCCAACGATTGAGGCGCTTGCGAAGCAGCTCGGCGTTGGGCCCGAGCGCACCGCAAAGGCGGTCTTCTTCGCCGATCGCGATGCTCGGCTGATCGTTGCGATCGTGCGCGGCGACGACGACGTTGAGGAGACGAAGCTGACCAATGCGATCGGTGCTCGCGACCTGCGCCCAGCGCGTGAAGAGGAGATCCGCGCGGTGGGGATGGTGCCAGGCTACGCATCACCGATCGGCGCGAAGGGTGCCCTTGTTGTAGTTGACGAACTTGTTGCCGCATCGGCGAACCTTGTTGCAGGCGCCAACAAGGAGGGCTACCACGTCAAGAACGTCAACATCCCTCGCGACTTCACTCCAGATCACATCGTGGACCTCGCATCAGCGAAGGCGGGCGACGCCTGTCTCGGTTGCGGCGGTGCCGTGCGCTTGGAGAAGGGGATTGAGGTTGGCAACATCTTCAAGCTTGGAACCCGCTACAGCGCCGCACTCGGCGCAGAGTACGCAGATGATGCTGGTGTCTCACACCCGATCGTCATGGGCTCATATGGCATTGGGGTTGGCCGCGCCGCCGCCTGTATTGCTGAGGCGTATCACGACGAGAAGGGCCTCGCCTGGCCAGCCGTCGTTGCACCGTTCGACGCGCAGGTCGCGCTCCTCGGTGCAAACAAGGATGCGCGCGTGGAGGAGGCCGCCGTGTCGCTCGAGCGCGCGGCGAGTACCGCTGGGCTCGAACTGCTGGTTGACGACCGCACTGAGTCGCCTGGCGTGAAGTTCGCTGATGCCGAACTACTCGGCGCTCCGTGGACGATTACGATTTCGCCACGCTCTCTTGATGCGGGTGGTGCCGAGCTCACACGTCGCGCCGACGGTGAGCGCAGTGTTGTTCCACTTGCAGAGGTCCTTGAGCGCATCACCGCGGCGAAGCGTGCCGAGCGGGAGCGGGTTGAGGCGGATCTCGTTAGCAGCGGCTTCCCAGCAACCTATCAGGGCGGACAAGCGGCGGGATGAGCGGCGAGATTAGTCCAACACTCCTCCTCGCCCTTCTCTTTGGAGCGGTCGCGGTCCTCCTTGCACAACGGCTTCGCAGGCGACGGGCTGAGGGCGACGACAGTGCATCACGAGCGAATCGCGAAGAGGAGCGTGCCGATCGTGAGGCGGCGCGAGCTGAGCGTCGTGCGCAGCGCCTGGATGCACTCCTTGAGGCCACCGATGACGCCGTGCTTCGCGTGCTCCCGGACCTCACCATTCGTGCCGCTAGCGCCGCGAGCGTTGAGATCCTCGCCCGCGAACCTGAGGACCTTCGTGGCCGTCCGCTGATTGAGGCGACCGTAGATCACCGCCTGGAAGAGCTCGCAAAGGTCGCCCTTGGCGGCGTGATCGCGCGTGGAGAGATTGCGCTGCGCGACCTACGCCCCGGACACTCAGATGAGACGCGCCATGTGCAGGTGATCGCCGCGCCAGATGGCGATGATGGCGTATGGATCCTCCTCCGCGACCTCACAGAGATCATGCGCCTCCGACAGATTCGCTCAGAGTTTGTTGACAATCTTTCGCATGAACTTCGCACTCCGCTCAGCACGATTCGGCTCCTCGCCGAATCCGTTGCTACAGCGGGCGAACGGGGAGATGCGAGCGGCGCGCGCGAACGCGCCAGCCAGATTGAGGTGGAGGTGCTGCACCTCGTGCAGATGGCCGACGAGATGCTGGATCTTGCCACGCTCGAGGCGGGGGAGATTCCACTCCGCTCCGCCCCGGTGAACCTGCTTGATCTCGCCAACGAAGTGGCAACGCGCTTCGCCCCCGTGGCGACACGGCATGGCGGAGCGATCCGCGTTGAGAGCGAAGGCCCTGGGCCATGGATCGTGCTGGGCGATCGTGATCGACTACGCCAGGCTCTGGCAAACCTTGTGCATAACGGCGTCAAGTACAGCCGGCCAGAGGGCGTGGTGACGATTCACCTCTCCATGCCAGCGGTTGGCGCAGGTAACGCGTCTATTGAAATCAAGATCGCGGATCAGGGTATCGGCATTGAGCGACGCCACCTCCCGCGCATCTTTGAACGCTTCTATACCGTTGAACGCATCGCTGGCGAGCAGGCTTCAGTCGGTGGCGCGGGGACAGGGCTCGGCCTTGCAATCGCTCGCCACGCGGTGCTGCGCCACGGTGGATCAATTGAAGTGGACTCTGCGATTGGTGTAGGGACCACCTTCACCATCCTCCTACCAAAGGGTGGCGCTGCGGCAAGTCTGCCACCGCGCTGATCAAGCGAATGCGTCGCTCACCGATCGGTCGTGCTGCTGATCAGCTCGGTCGCCCCGCCCTCCTTGCACATCGCGGGCTCCATGGCGACCTCAAAGAGAATTCGCTTGCGGCGTTGGCCGCGGTTGCTGGATCAGGTCTTGATGGCGTGGAGTTTGACGTTCGCTTCTCAGCGGATGGCGTGCCATGTATCTTGCACGACGTCACGCTGCAGCGAACATATGGTGATCCGCGTGCAGCCAGCGAGCTCTCCAGCGAGACGCTGAGTGCGCTTGGCGTGCCGTCGCTGCGCGAGGCGCTCGCCGTACTCCCCGCGGAGCTCTTACTCAACGTTGAGGTGAAGGAGGCACCGCACGATGAACTCTTCTCTCTGATTCGTGAACTGCGCGGCGAGGGTGCAGAGGGGGTAACTTTCTCCAGTTTTGATGTGGACGTCCTGCGGAAGATTCGTGAGCGTGCTCCGGAGTGGCCATTCTGGCTGAATGTGGAGCAGGCGACGCCGGGACTTGTTGGTCAGGCACGCGACCTTGGCGTGAGTGGCCTCTCCGTTGAGAAGGGGCTACTCGTGACCGATCTCGCACGCGAAGTGAGCGAGGCGGGACTTGAGCTTGCAACCTGGACGCTGCGCTCACGCGCGGATCGGGAGCACCTCGCGCATCCTGGACTCACCGCCGCCTGTGTAGAGGGAGAGGCGCTCTAGCGCTCGTCCTTCGGTGCGCGGAGGAGCGAGGGTGGCGCAATGCTGATCAGGCGTCCTGCGCCAGCGGCAACACCGTTCGGGAGGTCAATCCTGATCAGTGCACCCTTCTCAACGGCGATCCCAGAGGTGCCAGTGAGTTCGGCGACGATCTTGCTGAGGCTCGGCTCATGGCCGACCAGTGCGAGTCGCTGCACCCCCTTTCGATCAAACATCCGATCAAGGTCAGAGAGTGTTGGTCCGTTCGCCAGTCGATCATCTGCCACTGCTTGAACTTCAAGCACTGCGGAGAGCACCGTTGCTGTTTCTACACAGCGGCGCGCAGGGGAGTGGCGGATTGCATCAAAGCGCGTCTCGGCGGCGAGGAGTGTTGCGGCGAGCCGTGCAGCCTGCTTAACCCCTTTGCCGCTCAGTGGCCGCTCAGCGTCGGGACCGATCCATTGAGACGGGTCGCCAGCATCCGCGTGTCGGACCAAGTAGAGGGTGCGCGCCGCGCTCTGTGTCTCCGCTGCGCTCACGGATTCAGGTCTTCCACCTCGCCAGAGACGAGGTAGACAATGTCTTCGGCGATGTTCGTTGTGCGGTCGCCAATGCGCTCAAGGTAGTGCGCGGCGAAGAGGAGGCGCGTACCGCGCTCGACATTCGCCTTATCTGCCTCCATGAGGGCGACGCACTCATCGAACGACTGTCGGTAGAGCGCGTCGATCTGGTCATCGCTCACGGCAACCTCGCGTGCGCGGACTGCGTCCGCGTCAACGAGCGCCAGGAGTACGCCGTGGAGCTGGGCTGCGGCAAGCTCACCGATCTCCGGGAGGTGCAGGTAGCGCTGCAGCGCTGCCTCTGGTGCCAGTTGCTTCGCCACCTTCGCCACTGACGAGGCATGGTCGGCGATGCGCTCCAGTTCGTACGCAACGTGATTCATGGTCAGGAGGTTGCGCAGGTCGCGAGCAACTGGGCTCTGCGTGGCGATCGCCATAGTGATGGCGCTGATCACCTCATGCTGCATGGCATTGATCTGTCGGTCGCCGACGATGATCTTCTGTGCGAGATCGGCATCGTGGGTGGTGAGCGCCTTCAGGGCGTCACGGATCGCCGCCTCGGCGAGGCTCCCCATGCGCACAATGATCTCCTTGATCTGGCGCAGCTCACGGTCAAGTGAGTCGCGCGCCCCCTGGGGGGCGGCGTTTGCGGCGGCTCCGCTCGGCGCGCGCGCAAGGATCTCGTTGATCTCGCTCTCTACGCGACCCGGTTCCTTCTCGTTTTCCATCGTCTCCTCCTCAGGTGACCCTGAACGTTGGTCGTATCGTAGCGCGCCGCTAGGATGTGAGGGTGAAGCGCAGCGACTCTCAGGCCACACCACGGAAGACCCCCGCACGCCGTGGTGGCGCAGGTCAACGCGCGGTTAACGCCACGGAGCCGCGTATTGGGGCGGTGGCTGATATTGGCTCAAACTCCATCCACCTCCTCGTTGCTGTCACCGACGGAGTTCGGCTCAGCCCGCTGACAGACGAGTCGATCCCATCCGATCTCGGCCGCCTTGTTGAGCGGCGCCAAGAGATTGGGGGCAAGGGGAGCAGCGACGTTGCAGATGCACTTGAGCGCTTTCACATTCGCGCGCTACGGCTTGGCGCGCACTCACTCTCCGTTGTGGCAACTGAACCGTTGCGTCGCGCGAAGGATCGGAACGAGGTGCTCAAAGCCTTACGTGAGAGAGTGGGGATAGAGCCGGTCGTCCTCTCCCATGAGGAGGAGGGGCTACTTACCGTTCTCGGTCTGATTCATCCGCACGATCGCTCAACGCCGCTCCTTGTAGGAGACATTGGCGGTGGGTCCACGGAGATCGTCAGCCTCTCCCCACAGAAGAAGCCAGAGGCGCACGGCTTCTCAATTGGATCGGCGCGACTGATGACGCGCGTTGGCTATAGCGATCCACCGAAACTGCGCGAGTGGCGTGAGCTTCGCGAGTACGCACATGATGCTTTCTCCTCGCTCCCTGCAACGGAGGCGCGACGCCTCGTCCTTGTTGGTGGGACGGCAACTCGACTCCTCAAACTCGTCCCCTCAACACTGTTGACGCACGCAGTTCGTCCAGATGACCTGACGTTGATGGGGGAGCGCCTCGCCTCGCTCACCTCCGCGGAGATCTCTGCGAGCTTCGCCCTCTCAGAGCGGCGCGCGCGGCTCCTCCCCGCTGGACTCGCGATACTTGAAGCGCTCCTGCAACACACGGAGGTGACCGACCTTTCCGTTGATCGCGGTGGCATCCGCGAAGGTGTGATTATCGCTGAAGCACTCGCCGGCTCAGACTGGCGCAACTCGCTTAGCTCGCTCGTTACCTCACAGCGATAAGCGGCGCGCGCGTTCCCCTTTTGACTCCGTGCTGATGGAGATCTGCGGGTTGCTCTGTAGCGCGCTGTGTAGCTCTCGCGAAAGGCGCTGAACCTCATCATCACTGAGTGAAGAGAGAAACTCAATCTCGAGTTCGCACCAACTCGCCCCACCAACTGCAACCTGGTCAATGGTCATGTCGGCAACTGATACCCCCTGACGCGCGAGCCTCCAACTGCTGCGCTGCTGTGTCAGGGTGATCGTTGGCTGGAGGAGTGCAGCAACGTCGGGACCTAACTCACGGTCAATCAGGCTGCGGATCTGTTCTGGTAGCGCTGCACCTTCAGGGCCCTCCGCTTCACCGAGCGCCACCGCCTCAATCTCTTCTCGGCTATGCAGCGCGCCAGCAGCTGTTGCATCGCG
>CAJARA010000004.1 GCA_903944295.1 uncultured Chloroflexota bacterium | reverse complement strand
GCAGATCTCGATTGCGCTCTCAGTTGGCATCAATGCGTTGATCTCTCCAGCGATCGGGGCAATCTCCGACCGCGCTGGACGACGCCTGCCGTATCTGCTCTTCTTCACCCTTCTCGCGATCATCCCAGCGATCTTCATCCCGTCGGTGCCAGTTGGCATCGGTGTGGTGCTCTTCTGCATCGCGAACTTTGGCTACCAGTCAGCCCTCGTCTATTACGACGCCACGATCAAGATCGTGAGCACACCAGCAAACCGCGGTTGGGTCTCGGGGCTCGGCAACGGGCTTGGCTACCTGGGGACGATCCTGATCGGCGTGATCATTCTCTTCGGCGATATCTCCGTGGCGCAGGTCTTTGTGATTGCCCCGATTCTGTTCGGAGTGCTCTCACTCCCGATCTTTATCTTCATCAGGGAAGTTCCTGAGCCGTCAGGGAAGGCTGCTACCGGAAGCTCTCTGACGGCCACTCTCGACACTATCCGCGAACTGAAGAAGTACCCAGGCCTGAAGCGCTTCCTCACGGCGCGCTTCTTCTACACTGATGCGCAGAACACCGTGATCTCGATCATGGCGATCTTTGCCGTCCAGGCGGTTGGCTTCACGCAGGGTGAGGCGAACTACGTCCTTGTTGCCCTGGCAACAACGGCGGTGATCGGCGGACTTGTCTGGGGGCGTCTCACCGACAGCCGCGGACCAAAGGCAACGCTGAACCGAGTCCTCGCCCTCTGGGCCGTGGCACTCGTGATCGGCTCACTCTTCGTCTCGCCGATCCCATTCGTCGTTGCTGGCATCATTCTCGGCTTCGGCTTCGGTGGGCTCTCAGGCGCAGATCGCATCCTGATGTATCGACTCTCCCCACCGAAGCAGCTCGGTGAGTTCTACGGCCTCTACGGTCTCGTTGGGAAGGGATCGCAAGTGCTTGGCGGCCTACTTTACGGCGCCACGATCTTCTTCTTGCAGCCAATCATTGGGAACGGCGCATACACCGTTGGTTTGTTGACGCTGCTCGCAACGATGCTTGTTGGCTGGTATCTCCTCCAGGGTGTGCCGGAGAAGCGCGAGGGCTGAGTCGCTTAGGTGAGGAGGCTGCGGACGATGCGGGTGATCTCGCTCTGACGCGGCTTCCAGCCGAGGAGTGATGCGGCGCGAGAGATATCTGCGACGAGGCGCGGTGGATCGCCAGCGCGACGTGGCTTGATCTGGACGTTGATCGTGCGCTTTGTTGAGCGCTCAACGGCGCTGATCGCCTCCTTGACGCTCGTGCCAACCCCGCTCCCAATGTTGACGGCGGCGTAGCCGGACTTCGTTGAATCCTTGAGCACGTACTTCACTGCGGCCACGTTGGCGGCGGCAACATCAGAGAGGTGTACGTAGTCGCGGAGTGCGCTGCCATCTGGTGTGGCGTAGTCGGCGCCGTAGAGCTCAAATGGCTCGCCACTCTGGGCGGCGTGCAGCAGTCGTGGGACGAGATGTGTCTCAGGGGTGTGGCGTTCGCTGATTCGGTCAGTGCTCCCCGCAACGTTGAAGTAGCGCAGGGCAACGGCGCGTAGATCACTCGCCTCTGCATACGAGCGCAACGCGAGTTCAAAGGCGACCTTGGTTGCGCCATACGGGTTGATCGGATCGGGGGGTAGATCTTCGCCGAGATAGAGGGCCGGCTGTGCGCCGTAGATGGCGGCGCTCGAAGAGAAGACGAAGGCGTTGATCCCCGCATTACGCACAGCGTCAAGGAGGTTGATGCTCGCCTGGACATTGACGTTGAAGTAGAGCTCAGGCTGCTCAGCGCTCTCCGAGACGATGCTCTTTGCGCCGCAGTGAACTACCGCATCAATCCGCGCGGTATGAAGGAGCTGCTCCACACGGTTACTGTCGCCGTAATCTCCTGTCTGAGCTGAGGCGGCATTCGGGATGGACTCAACGTGTCCAGTCGACAAGTTGTCAAGCACCACGACCTGGTAGCCGGCTGCGAGGAGCGCGTCGGCCGTTGCTGCGCCAACATAGCCGGCACCTCCAGTGAGTAGGATCGTTGCGCCAAGCTCTGTCATGCGTGGATTCTAGCGCTGCGCTGAGTTGCTATCGCTGCTTCTCGCGGAGCTGCTTCGCTGCGGCGACGAGTGCGTCGTGGCGATTCTCTACCCGCCCATGTGCAACCCCTTGTAGCAGTTCCTCAAGGAGTGGCTTCACCCAGGCGCCGGGCTGCTCGTTGATCGCTGCGATGATCTCCGCTCCATCCGCGGCAAGGTCGCCTAGGAGAGCGGGGAGCTGCTGCTCATCGGCGCGTTCACAGAGCGCAAGGAGTGCGGCGGCGGCTGGAGTGGCGCGACCCGCTGCAATGCGGCGACGTAGTTGTCGAGCGGCATCGCGCGGGTCACCACTCTGCGCCGCTGTGGCGATGCGATACGCCGCGGCATCAGCCTCACCGCGTTCGGCAGCTGCAGCGCTGCGATCGGTTGCGCGGAGCGCGGCCACTGCATGCAGCGTGGCGCGCGGCCTCCGCCACGAGGTCAGGATCTTCTCGACCACCGCATCATCTGTAATGACTGCAAGAAGTTCGGCAAGCCTGCCGATCGGATCGGGCGCATCGGGGCTTCCGGTCGCGCCAATCGCAGCGACGCGGGTAGGGAGCTCAGTAACCCATGCGGCGTGCAGCTCCGGCGCAATCTGCGCCGTGAGACCGAGTTCAAAGAGCGCCGCTAATCCAGGTGCTGGGTTCTCTGCGACGAGGATCCCGTCAATCTCAGCGCCGATCCGTTCACCAGAGAGCGTGGCGACGAGCCCAGCGTCACGGCGTATCGCCGCCGCTGTTGCCGGTTCAATCATTAAATCAAAGCGCGTCGCAAAGCGCGCGGCGCGGAGCATACGCAGCGCGTCCTCACGGAAGCGCTCACCTGCATCGCCTACCGCACGGAGTAGTCCGGCGGCAAGGTCTGACGCGCCACCGAACGGATCAACAAGTGACCCAGAGGTCACAGGATCGCCGTGCGCACCAGAGGGGACGCCGAACGCCATCGCATTGATGGTGAAGTCGCGTCGTGCAAGGTCGCCTTCGATTGCGCCAAGGAAGGTGATCGCATCAGGGCGACGTGCGTCACTACTCGGCCCATCGGCGCGGAAGGTGGTCACTTCGCGCACTCCCACAGACGTTGGGATCCCTACGGTGCCGAATCGATTCTCATACTGCGCGTCAGGAAAGGCGCCGCGCAGCTGATCAGGTGTGGCGTCTGTGGCTAGATCCCAGTCGGCTGGCGTTCGGCCGGCAAGTGTGTCTCGAACGGCGCCGCCAACAACGTATGCGGCAAAGCCCCCCGCGCGGAGCTGACCCATAAGTTGCGCCACATCTTCTGGAACGGCGGCGCGAAGTGCCGCCTCGTGGCTCACGCGCCGCTCGCCGCCGCGCCCTCTCCAATGAAGAGGAAGTCGCGCCACGCAGAGTAGGCATCGTGGCGGAGGTAGGGGAGGAAGATCGCGTAGACATCGCAGCGCGGCTCGTAGGGTCGACGGCGCAGCTGCAGGCCGGCCGCCTCTGGGAGTCGGTCGCCCTTGCGGTGATTGCACGACATGCAGGCGGTCACCAGGTTCTCCCACGACCATGAGTCGCCCCCGCGACTCTTCGGGACAACGTGATCAATGGTGAGTGAGACGCCGGCGCGACCGCAGTACTGGCAGGCGTGCTTGTCGCGCGCGAAGATCTCCTTGCGGCTCAGCTTGGCGCGTGGACGCGGGCGTCGGACGCGATGTCGGAGTCGCACAACGGATGGCGCGGTCCAACTGCGCGAAGCGCTGCGGATCGGCTCTCCTTCGGCGAGAATCTCCGCCTTGCCACCGAGAACCAGTCGGAAGGCGCGGGGGAGGGACGAGACGTTCAACGGCTCGTAGTCTTGATTTAAGACGAGGACCTCGCTGCTCATCGCCCGATCGTATCAGCCGCGCCGAGCAGTTCAATCGGGTCGCCCGAAACCACGGGCCCCTCGCGCAACACCCGTGCGTACCAGCGGCTGTCCTCGGGGCGCACCTTATGGCTGACCCGCGCAATCCGCCAATCTTCGAAGCTCCCCGCGATGTTCTTGCAGGGGGCGGCCGGATCACTCAGTTGGATGATTGGCCCGCTGGCAGGGTCGCCGATGCGGAGTTGATCGCCACTCGCCAGTCCGCCAAGGTCGAGCCCGCTCAACGTGAGATTTTCGCCAATGGCGCCTGGATAGAGGTGATGGCCATCGGCGTTGACGCGACGAATCTGTTCTACGCCAAACAGGCAGACCGCCTTCTCTGGTCCACCGTGCACCGGCTCATTGGTGCGCTGACCATCGCCAATCAAGCCACGCGTTGTAATGAGGGTGCGATCAATCGGTCGCTTCGGAACGCCACCGGGGTGCGACACATTAATGCTGGCGATCTGGCCGCGGCTCCCCGCGGTGAGCCGTGCGACCTCTCGCCGCCCTGCGGCAAGGTCGTCAATCCGACCCTCCTGGTCCCCCTCCGCTGGCGCTGGCGTCTCACTCATAGCGGTGATCTTACGCGACGCAGCTCACTCGCTGAAGAACCTGTGCACCGCCGCCGCACGGTGCGTTTGATAGCGCGTAATCGCGTCGGTGAACCGATGTGGCTCGTTCAGGATCTGCTGAACGAGCTCAGGGATCTCCCGTTGATGCGTGAACGTGACGCCTATACCGTGGCGCGCAATGTCGTCCCCGAACCCTGTCCCAGCGGGGGCGATCAGTGGGATGCCGTGATCGAGTGCCCCCCACATCAGTGCAGACCCACGCCCCTTGTATCTGCGTACGTCATACGGGAGGACGATGACCGCAGCATCAGCAAACTGGGCATGGAGCTCTGCTGGATGAAGTCCACTCTTGCTCAACGTAAGGTTCTCCATCGCCTCAATACGCTGAATCATTTGGGCTGCATCGGATCGACCTTTTGTTCCGATCTGAATGGTGACGCGCAACCCGTCAATGTGAAGCCGCTGTATCGACCGAACGATCGCTTCGCTCTGCCCGCTCCCTTGCTCTGGTCGACTTGCATAGATGTAGACATGTGGCGCTGCTGCGCGGTCTCTACCTGGAACGTTCGGTGCGCAGTTGGTCACCTCGCTCGGCCACGGCACCCATGCAACGTCTAGCCCAGAGGCTTCGGAATAGCGCTGAGCCATCGATTCAACCTCCGTCCCGAACTGAAGATCAATCGCTCCTGTCCGTTCGCTCCAACGTTTCAGCTGCAGCGCAAAGTATCGCGGGTCGAGCCCACGTCGCTCGTGCCCTTGAGAGCTGAATCGAATCCGCAGTCTGAGCCTTCCACTTAGCCCAGATGCGTCTTGAAGGGTCGCAATGTTTCGGATCACGGTTTCTGCAGTGACGGGGATCGCTGTGGGGATGAAGATCGTTACGTCGTTATGAGAGCGAACCTCTTCAACGAGAAGCGAGGCGAGCGAAGGGTTGACGGTTCCGTCCCACTCGTCTTGTACAAGCCCCGATCCGATTGGTCCAGCGAGAAGTGGGTCGAGCAGCCGAACGAATCGACTTCTGGCCTTTAGCCAAAGTGGGCGCTCTTCATCTTCCAGAACCCCATCGGTTGAGCGGAAACGATCGATTCCGATGAGGTTGCCAGGGGCGGCGTTGCCGACAAGGAGGGTCTCCCCAGGCCAGGCCGCACCGAACCGCTCAACCGCCTCAGTCCAGTGCCCCACGCCGTGCTGGAGCGTGGGCCCGTCAAATCCGCGACGCAAGACATGCGTTGGGCCAGGCTCAATCGCGATCAGAAGCGGCTTCATGCGGGAAGGGTATCAGGGGCTGTGAGAGAATCTCCCTATGGCAAAGCGAAGTGCACCAGCAACGGCGAAGGTCGCCAAGTCCACCTGGGCAACGAAGCGCGGTCTCGCGCAGATGCTCAAGGGCGGCGTGATCATGGATGTGGTGACGCCGGCTGAGGCGAAGGTTGCCGAAGAGGCGGGCGCCGTTGCGGTCATGGCACTGGAGCGCGTCCCGTCTGATATTCGACGTGATGGCGGCGTGGCGCGCATGAGCGATCCCGACATGATCAAGGGGATCCAGGCGGTCACCTCCATCCCCGTTATGGCGAAGGCGCGCATCGGTCACCACGTGGAGGCGCAGATCCTTGAGGCGCTGAACGTTGACTACATTGATGAGTCGGAAGTGCTGACGCCTGCGGACGATCGATTCCACATCAATAAGCATGAATTCCGCATCCCGTTTGTCTGTGGCTGCAAGGATCTTGGTGAAGCGCTCCGTCGCATCAACGAAGGCGCGGCGATGATGCGCACCAAGGGCGAAGCAGGAACGGGGAACATTGTTGAGGCGGTGCGCCACATTAGGACGGTCAAGGAGCAAATTGAGGCGCTGAAGGGACAGAGCGAGAAGCGCCTGCGCGCCGCCGCCAAGGAGATGCGTGTGCCGTACGAGCTTGTGAAGCTCACCGTAAAGGCGGGACGACTCCCAGTGGTGAACTTTGTTGCTGGCGGCATTGCAACGCCAGCCGACGCAGCACTCTCCATGTGGCTCGGCGCAGATGGCGTCTTTGTTGGATCAGGCATCTTTAAGTCAAAGCGCCCAGCGGAGACGGCGGTCGCAATCGTGCAGGCAACAACGCACTGGGCGAACCCTGCAATCTTGGCCGAAGTCTCTGCGGGCCTGGACGAAGCAATGAAGGGGATTGAGATGCGCACGATCCCAGATGCGGAGCGACTCTCCTCTCGCGGCTGGTAACTGATGGCCGGCGCATTGCGTCGTAAACGGCAACCAGTCATCGGCGTGATGGCGGTGCAAGGCGATTTCCGCGAACACCTCGACACACTTGATGCGGTCGGCGCTGTTGGCCGAGAGATCCGCCTCCCTGCAGATCTTGATGGCGTGGATGGCCTCATCCTTCCGGGCGGTGAGAGCACGGCGATGCG
Source organism: uncultured Chloroflexota bacterium (assembly GCA_903944295.1). Lineage (GTDB taxonomy): Bacteria > Chloroflexota > Limnocylindria > Limnocylindrales > Limnocylindraceae > Limnocylindrus. The sequence goes on along the minus strand of CAJARA010000004.1, from coordinate 1,546 downwards.
CAAGCTTTATGTGCGCTGGGGTCTCGTTGCACCAATTAAGGCGCTTGCGACACGCGGCGCGCCGATCCTAGGCACCTGCGCTGGCGCGATCCTGCTTGCAACGAAGATTGCTGATGGCGATGAACCCGTGCTTTCACTCCTCGATATGGAGGTGCGACGCAACGCATTCGGTCGGCAACTCGATTCATTTGAAACGGAGTTGAAGATGCAGAGCCTGAAGGCGAGTGGCGGCCCTACAACGCTTCGCGCCGTTTTTATTCGTGCGCCGGAGATCCTGCGGGTTGGGCCGGCGGCGAGCGTAGTGGCGCAACTTGAAGGAGGCGAGATCGTTGCGGCGCGACAGGGGAACGTGGTGGGAATCTCGTTCCATCCGGAGATTGCCGGCGAAACACGTCTGCATCGCTGGCTCGTGGAGCAGGCGGCGACAGCGCGTCGCGGGTGATCCGTGTCACCGAACGCTGAGAGTGCACCGCGCGTCCGACTCGCACGCATCACAGACCTTTCTGCACTTGTAGAGATTTCGCGGCGCGCACAGCGCGCGCTGCAGGAGGGGAGCGGCGAGATGCGCTCGCTCGGCCTGCCGCTCGGCCCCGCCGCGTTGAGTCTCTATCAACTCTTCCGCATGCCGCTCAGCCTGATCCGTTCCTCCGATTCTATTTGGATTCACCAGCGCGGCGCGTTTGCCGATGGGCTTGCACGCGTGGAGCGCGACGACCGCGGCGACTGGACGATTGTTGAGCTGGATGCGGTAGATGATGCGGCGCGTGCGCGACTCCTCGCTCGCGTTGCGCGCGAAGCGGGCCGACACGGAGTCGTGCGCCTGCATGTTGCCTGCGCCGAAGATGCGGCAACGCTGACGCTATTGGGGAGCGCTGGGTTTCAACCGTATGCGCGCGAGACACTCTTCCTCCTCAAAGGGGGTTCACCGAGTACCGCAACTCCTGCGAGCGCTGCACGCGCCGTGCTCCGTCCAGCGCAGCCGAGTGATGCACTTCGCATTGCGCAACTGATGTCAGCCACTACGCCCCCTGCTGTCTCACGGATGGAGCTGATCGACGCGCTGGAGTGGGATCGCGCCGCCGCGGGAACATGGGCACCGCGTGCGAGCATCACGCCACTCCTTCGACTGGCGGAGCAGAGCACCTTTGTGCTGGATGGTGCCGCGGGCGAGATTGATGCGTGGGTGCATCTTGGCGTGGCGCGTGAGAGGGGTGAGGAGCACCCGCACGCGTTGCGCATCAGCCTCCTCCCTGGCGTCGATGCGGCGCCACTCATTCAGGCGGGCCTCGCCGAGATTGGAGACCGAGCGGCGCGTGTTGGGACGGCCGAGAACGGCGTCCTCGCGGTGGTGCGCAGCTACGAGTCCGGACTCGGCACAGCGCTCACGGCGCAAGGCTTTACGGCGATTGGTGATCTGCGCCTCGCCGTGCGTGATGCACGAGCGCGCGTCACCGCCCCAGGGATGCTCCCCGCGATCGGCTGACTCTCACGCAGACCCGGACCGAGTGTTACCGAGCCGTTCACTCGGTTGCCGCGCTAGGATTGC
>CAJARA010000003.1 GCA_903944295.1 uncultured Chloroflexota bacterium | reverse complement strand
TGCCGTGCGTCTCATACGGCGCACGCGCATCCCCCGATGGGGAGAAGTAGGGTGCGGCGAGCCGTTCGTCTAAGCGCAGTTCCATCCTTCTATCGTACCCACTCGGCTACACTGCGGCGAATGACTCTTGGTAGCGCGAAGCAGACCGTACCGCGCAGCGCGCCCGCCCTTGACCTCTCCGCCGCCGCGGCGCTCTGGGGAGGCCTCTACGTCATCTCCGCCGCCACCTTTGAGGCGATCCCTCCCGCCACACTCACCCTCGTCCGACTCGGGCTCGGCGTTGCTGTGCTGCTCGCTTTTGGTCGACTGCGTGGCGTGAGTGTTGGCTGGTCCGACGTGCCGCATCGCGCCGCCTGGATCGCGGCGTTCGTTGCCGCAACGAGCATGCTGCTGCAATTCGGTGGAACGGCGCTCACCTCCGGCGTTGAGGGTTCGGTGGTGACGATGGCAACGCCGATCTTCGTCTTGCTCTTCGGCCGACTCCTTGATGGCGTGGCGATTCCGCGACGCGCGTGGGTCGGCATCGCGCTCGCCGGTGCTGGTGTGCTGCTCCTCTCACTGCGTGGGAGTGGCGGCGGTCTGAACGTGAGCGATCCGTCGCGACTTCTTGGCATGCTGGCGCTAATCGGTGCCGGCGCAACCTGGGCGCTCTACTCGTCGCTCGGACGACCACTCGTTGCGGCGATCGGTGCGAGTCGCGCGATCGGCCTCACTGCCGCACTCGCGCTCGTCTTCATTACTCCTGTTGCTGCGGTTGAGTTGCTGATCGGCGGGATTGATCTTTCCGCCGCCACCACCCCCGCCGCACTCGGCGCTGTTGCCTATCTCGCGATCGCCGCAACCGCGATCGGCTGGTCGCTCTGGTATCGCGGCTACGCCGCCGCAGCACCACGCGTTGCGGCTGCCGCACTCTTCCTTCAGCCACTCGTTGCTGCACTTCTTGGGGTTGGACTCCTTGGTGAGACGGCCGATCCTGCGCTCTTCGCTGGTGCGGTGCTGCTCCTTGGTGGCGTTGCACTGATCTCGCGCGGCGAGGCGACGCGCTGATGCAGGATCTGCGCCGCTACCGGAACGAGACGCCACCCGTCACGGGGCTCGCCTCCATCACCCACGACGATCGCGGCGTTGAGCAGAACCCGGCAGAGGGCGATCGCGCCGCCTGGAAGTCGTGGGTCTCCGCATCAAAGACGCGCAACTGGCTCCGTCGCGATCCACTACTTGACTGGCTTGAGGTGCACGGCGAAGCGAAGGGATTCACACGAGACGCCGGCGCTGATGCGAAGCCGCCGAGCCCATACGATCTACGCGAGCTCCTCTTTGCACAAGGGAATCGCTTTGAAGAGCGCATCTTTGAGATCCTCGAACCACTGGTAGCCACACATCGGAAGATCTCTGATGGCTGGAAGGCAACCCAAACGATGGTGGCCGCAGAGGCAACCTTCGGCGCAATGCGCGAAGGCATTGAGCTGATTGAGCAGGCGGTGGTGCGTAACCCAGAGGATCAGACCTACGGCGCGATCGATCTACTCGTGCGCAGCGACGCACTTGAGCGGCTCTTCCCTGGGACGCTCGGCGCAGGTGAGGCGAGCACCCCCGCTCCAGCGCTCGCCCCTGATGGAGGTACGCCGCCGCCGTGGCACTACGTGGTGGTGGATGTGAAGTTCTCCACGCTCGACCTTTCGGTGAGCGGATACGCCGGCAGTTCGCACCGTCACTACGCAGGTCAGGTGCTCGTCTACACCGCCGCGATCGCGCGACTGCAAGGCTACTGCCCAGCCGACGCCTTCCTCCTCGGTCGCACCTGGGTGAGCAGCAAGGGTCGCGGGAGTGGTGCACTTGAGCGTCTCGCCCGTGTCCCAGTGGATCGTGAGAGCACGCGCGACGATGAGACGCCGCTTGCGATT
>CAJARA010000002.1 GCA_903944295.1 uncultured Chloroflexota bacterium | reverse complement strand
GCGAGCCTCCCGTCAACCCAGGCGCCCCAGTGCACGCCGAGCCCTTCACGGTCACCCGGGAGGAAGGCGCGCTCGAGCGGCCCACCGCCACGCAGGACTTCGCTGCGAAGCGGAAGGATCTCGTCAACCGTTGCGTGGCGAATCTCAGGTGTGCTCATATCCGAACGGTACCTGTTCGCACGTCATTCAGTCGTCGGCTACCGTTCGTACATGCCTGAACTACGACCAGCCTCCCCGCCACTCCCTACGCGCGACGCGCTAACGGGGGGCGCCTTCACGATGGACCTAAAGGCGGTGAAGGCCGCCGCCGCGCGCACCGCTGGTCGCCTCCACATCACACCGCTCCTCTCGTCGATCGGCGCCGCCGAGGCGCTGCGTCGGAGTGGTGGACCGCTCCTCGGCGATGGACGCGTGCGCCTAAAGTCGGAACACCTGCAGCGCACCGGTTCGTACAAGGTGCGCGGGATGTTAAACCGCGTGACACAGATGGCGGAGCATTTTGGCGAGGCGGAGGTGCGGCGTCGCGGACTGATTACCTTCAGTGCTGGCAATGCAGCCGCCGCATATGCGTGGGCGGGGCGACAGTTCGGAGCCCCTGTGCATGTGGTGATGCCGCGAAGCGCCGTCCCCGCAAAGATCGCAGCCTGCGAGTCATACGGCGCAACAGTTCATCTTGTTGATGGACTCATGGGTGAAGCGGGCGTCCTGAAAGATCAATTAGTCAAAGAGCTTGGGCTCTTTGACGCACACCCGTTTGACGATCCATATGTTATTTCCGGACACGGGACACTTGGCCTTGAGATCCTGGACCAGCTCCCTGAAGCCGACGTGGTGATCGGGGGACTCGGCGGCGGCGGCATGCTCTGCGGCACCGCCGTAGCACTACGTGCGTTGAAGCCAGGGATTCGCATTTACGGTGTTGAGCCAGAGGGCTCAGCGGCGGTGAAGCTCGCCGTAGAGGCGGGGAGCATCGTTCCAGTGCAGCCGAAATCAATCGCCGACGGACTCGGCGCCCCATACGCCGGCTCATGGACGCTTCCACTCGCCGCGTCACTGCTGGATGCCTGCGTCACCCTCCCCGACGAAGAGATCCTCGGCGGCCTCCGCTTCCTCGCGGAGCGCTGCAAGCAAGTGGTGGAGCCCGCTGGCGCCGCCGCGCTCGCCGCCCTCCTCTTTGGACGCATTCCTGTGTCTCAAGGTGATCGCGTGGTTGTCATTGTGAGCGGCGGCAACGTTGACCTGACCCGGATGCCCGAGTTTCTCTCCCGCGCCCTGCCAATCCCAGGCGTGTAGTTCTCCTGGTTGACACCTACCCACCCTCACCCTAGGCTTTCCCTAACTGATACTCAGTATCAGTACAAGTTGATGGAGGATCCCATGGGTTTTAGCCACAAGAACACTCGAGGCGTGACGTATTTTCTTCATGGTCGTAGCCGGACGGTTGCAAGCGGCAAGACGGTAACCCTCTATTTCTTTGCGAAGGCTTCGGGCGCCGGCGCCATTGAAGCGCTGCCGAGTGGCTACAAGGTTGTTGAGTCTGAGAAGACAGGCCTTCCAATCCTGAAGAAGGCATAGCCCTCTAAATGAGAGAGCCAGCGAACCCGAACGTGAAGTGCCCGAACGGCGACCTTCCCGAGCAGCCGCACCTCTTTGAGGCTGCAGCAGCCGAGGGAACGCCGCTCTACATGTTCTGCCGCAATTGCGGCGAGGTTCGCAAGATCGAGTTGCCGTTGCCGTTCACGACACCACTCGACGACCTTCCGGCACATCTCTGGCCCTCCTCTCGCGAGGATCCTCAGGGAGGTTGACCCCTTCACGCGGGAGTCTGTAAGACGTACGCTTTGGCAAGAGTGACCACTGGTCACACAGAGGAAAAGAGGGAGGAAACATCATGGCCGCGTTTTCATTTGAGAATTCAAAAGGGACTACGTATTACCTGCACGGGCGATCACGAAAGGTTGCGAGCGGGAAGACCGTGACGCTCTACTTCTTCGCAAAGAAGCCAGGGAAGGGTGCCGTTGCAGAGGTTCCCGAGGGCTACAGGGTGAAGGAGTCTGGTCGCACCGGTCTTCCGATCTTGAAGAAGAAGTCGGGGCTCTTCGGCTGGTTCTAAGTTTCGCGCTGAGAACCGCCGTGCCACGCAGTCGGCACGGCGATCAGTGAGACTGAGCGCATGAACGATCCGATCACTATCGTCGCGCTGATCCTTGCAGCCATCGCCGCTGTTGCTGCGCTGTTCGCCGCCGCACGATCGGGTCGTAGCGCGCCGCCCGATCCCACAAGCACGTTGCAGGCACAGCGCGTAGAAGATCAGCTGCAGTCGGTTGTTGAGCGCCTCGCGCGCATTGACGCCGCTCAGCAGGGGATTGACCGGCTTCGCGAACCGATGGATGAGCTCCTCTCCGTCTTTCAGAACAAGCAGGCGCGCGGCCAGTACGGCGAGGCACGCCTGGAAGAGATCGTGCGCGATGCGTTACCGAAGGATCTCTACAGCTTTCAAGAGACGCTCTCGAACGGCAAAATTGCCGACTGCATCGTGGGCCGCGGCGCTGCGTCAAACCGTGTCTGCGTTGACTCTAAGTTTCCACTTGAGGCGTATCAGAAGTTCGTCGCTGGCGACCCCACCGCTGCG
>CAJARA010000001.1 GCA_903944295.1 uncultured Chloroflexota bacterium | reverse complement strand
CGCCTTCACCACCAAGCCTTCAGATCCGCGCTGTCGCGACGTGATGAAGGCGGCTTCAATCCCCTCAACACCGCACACCGTCTCCTGCGTTGCCGCACGTAAGACGCCGCCACTCGTTGCATCTAACTGCAGCGACTCAAGCGCTGCGCGGCGCTCTACATACGGACGCTGCATTAGCGGCTCCTCGCCAAGCGCCAGAAGATCAAAGGCGATAAAGATGACGTGGGTACGCTGCTGCTCTGAAAGCGTCTGCGCGGCACCTGAGAGTCGCGGGGTGAGCGTGCTGGATGGGAGCGGCCGGCCGTCCGCCCAGGCAACGATCTCGCCATCAAGGATCCCGTTGACCCCAGTCGCAACGGCGGCGGCGGCGATCTCTGGGAAGGAGACGGTGACGTCGTGGAGGTCGCGTCCGTAGAGTGCGGCGCGATCGCCCTGCACGTGGAGCTGCGCCCGGACTCCGTCGTACTTGTCTTCCACCGGGATCTCTGCCGTGGTGATGTCGTCAATCTCTGGTCGATCGCTGAGCCGCTCTGCAACCTCTGTGACGCCAGATGTCATCGCTGCAAGCATCGGCGGAATGGGGTGGAAGAGCTGAAGGCGAGCCTCGTGCAGGCGCCCCTGTCGCGCCAAGAGCGCCACGCGCCCAGGATCTCCTTCAAGGAGCATCGCCCAGCGCACCTCGGTTGGGTCGGCGTCGAAGGCGCTGGCGATCGCCGCCTCAAGAAGGCCGTCGCGGAGACCGATGCGCAGATCGCCAGCGAGCGCGCGGACCACAAACTTCCCCGCCGCTGGCGAGCAACCGTAAAGCAACTGAACGAGGAGGTCATGTCGACGCTGCCCGCTCGCCGCACCGATCGCAGCGAATACATCTGGGAGGGTCCGCAACTTTGGAGCAGTGTCCGCGTGTGCCGTCTCTCCAGATCCAGTGGCCTCCGCGAGCGCCGCGCTCCGAATCTGTGCGCTTCGCTCCACCGCCTCAAGCGCCGGCCCAGCGAGTGGCCGCTCCGATTCCATCAGGTCTTCAACAGCGCTACCGAGATCGCCGCGTTCATCCAACAGCTTGGCGAGTGATCCTGCTGGCGCCCCTGCAACCTCCTCCACCGCCTTTGCGATCGTCCCCCAAGAGATCTCGCTGCCACTCAACACACCGCGACTCGCCATCAATCTGCAGGCAATCTGAAGATCAATGTCATCTGCGCTCTTGAGCGCACTCGCAAGAAGGTGCGACTTCTCTGAGGTACGCGTTGCAACCTCAATCCGCTGCGCAAGGTTTGACCAGCGTTTCACTGCGTTACCTAATTGCGACGGTTGCGAATCGCGCGCGGATCCGCGGTCCACGGTCGAACCCCCTCTGAGAGAAGGAGCTGCTCACGTTGAAGGTGCTGATCAAGGAGTCGTAGTCGCGTTAGTGCATCAGGCGTCTCAAGGAGCTCCTGTCGTTGCGCGTTGGAGAGTTGCACCACGCCGCCAACAATGTGCGAGAGGCCAACAGGATCATCGGTACCGGAGAGGCGTGTGATGGCGGTGGCGAGCAGTTCGCCATCCTCATCAAGCTCTTCGTCGTCATCAGATTCATCGTCGTCCATCTGAACAACCTCAATGCTCTCGCCCAGGTTGTCGCGAAGTGAATCACTCGCGGCGCTCGAAGCGAGCATCAGTCGCTCGATTTCGATCACCACCTCTTGCGAGAGTCGTAGCCCCTCCTCTTCGGCGAGCGCCTCATCGATCGCCTCAACTGTCACCTCGTCGCTCAGCATCTCTTCGTCTTCGTCTTCGTCGTCCCCTTCTTCGCCGGCATCGTCGTCGCCGTGATCATGCTCGTCGGCGCCGCGGAGGAGCTCAAGGTAGCCAACAAAGCCGGCGGAGACACGTTCAGCGGCACTGAGTAGATCACTTGATGGTCCACCCTCTGGCTCATCGAGCAGTGCGATCTCTGCGCGAAGGTATGGCGCGTCGCGATCAAGACGAATGACGCGGAAGCGCGTTGTGCCGAGCGTGACGAGATCCCAGCGGCCATCTACGTATCGCGTTGCTTCGCGAATGTCAGCGATGGTGCCGATGGTGGCGAGCTGGCCGGCACTGATGTTGATCACGCCGAACGGGGTGCGCGACTCCATGCAGCGCTTCACCATCAGCCGATAGCGCGGCTCAAAGATGTGCAACGGCAGCGCAACGCCAGGGAAGAGGACGAGGTCAAGCGGAAAGAGTGGAACGAGTGCCGCGCGCGGCGGCGTGGGGAGTGTCTCTGCTTGACCTTCGGGCTCGCGCCCGTCGCTTGCGGCGTCCCCGTTCAGGGGAGGCTCAGTGGCTGCAGGCGGAGGGTGCGCCGGCCGACTCCGCTGTGCGGAAGCTCGAACCGCAGCCGCAGCCGCCGACCGAGTTTGGATTCTCCACCGTGAAGCCAGCCCCCATCAGTGAGTCAACGTAGTCAACAGATGAACCGATCACGAGCGGCACCGACTTCTCGTCGAGGTAGACCTTCACGCCGTTCGTTTCGAAGACCTGATCATCTGGGTTTGCGGTCTCTTCCACCATCATGCCGTAGCGGTAGCCGCTGCAGCCGCCGGAGATGATGTAGACGCGCAGACCAATCGCAGGATTCGTCTCACCCTTGGTGAGGTCGCGGAACTTTGCCGCAGCGGCATCGGTAAGGACGAGCGTTGTTGCTGGCGTCTCTGTTGCCGGCATCTCTACTGGAGTGCTGGCTGCCGTCTCTTGGTTCAACATTCGCTGCCTCCTACCTCGTCTGCGATCCGCCTCTTGGCGACCCGCGTTGCTAGATCAGGATTCTACCCGCTCCACGAGCATTGCGATCCCCTGACCCACCCCCACACACATGGAGGCGACCCCGTAGCGGCCCCCGCTGCGGCGAAGCTCCTTGGTGAGCGTGACGAGCATGCGCGCCCCTGAGGCGCCGAGCGGGTGGCCGAGGGCGATCGCCCCACCATGGATGTTGGTGGTGGCTGGATTGAGGCCGAGTTCGCGGATGCAGGCGACCGCCTGACTGGCGAAGGCCTCGTTCAACTCCACGCGGTCGATCTGCTTCGCGCTGAGACCCGTGCGTGTCAGCAACTTGGTGATCGCAGGGATCGGGCCGATCCCCATAACAGAAGGGTCAACGCCAGCAACAGAGGTTGCAACGATTCGCGCAAGCGGCTTCAGGCCGAGTGCGCGCGCGCGTCCCGCCTCCATGACGAGCAGCGCCGCGGCACCATCGTTGATGCCGGATGCATTTCCTGCGGTGACACTTCCACCTTCGGTGAATGCTGGTCGCAACTTTGCAAGGCTCGCCGCATCCGTCTCTGGTCGTGGGTGCTCATCCTTGTCAATCAGTAGTGCATCACCCTTCCGTTGCGGGATGCGCACCGGAACAATCTCTTCTGCGTGCACGCCACTCTTCGCTGCGGCGGCGGCGCGGCGCTGCGACTCAAGCGCAAACGCATCCTGCTCTTCGCGCGAGACCTTCCACGTGGACGCAACGCGCTCTGCCGTTTCGCCTAGCGAGATCGTTGGGTATTTGGCGTCAAGCTTTGGATTGACGAAGCGCCAGCCAATCGTGGTGTCAACAAGTTCGTGGTTGCCGCGCTCGAAGCCTGTCTCTGGCTTCAGTGTCACAAGTGGCGCGCGACTCATGCTCTCCACACCACCAGCAGCAATCACGTCAGCATCGCCAACTGCAATTGCCTGCGCCGCGCTTGCAACCGCCTGCAGCCCCGATCCGCAGAGTCGATTCACCGTCTGGCCGGCAACCTCAACGGGGAAGCCAGCGAGAAGGAGCGCCATGCGCGCAACGTTGCGGTTATCTTCGCCCGCCTGATTGGCGCAGCCAAGGATCACGTCGTCAACGATTGCGGCGTCAATCCCGCTCCGCGCTACGACCGCCTCAAGCACCGTTGCGGCGAGATCGTCTGGGCGCACGCTGGCGAGCGCGCCGCCGTAGCGACCAACAGGGGTGCGGACCGCCTCAACAATCCACGCCTCGCGGAGGGGGCGACCAGGGGCGACCGAGGGGGTGCTGCTGCTCTCTGCCATGCGGAGAGTCTACGCCCAGCGCTCCGCTACGATGGGGGCATGAGCTCCTCTAGTAGCCCCGCACCCCTCACCACGAACAAGGCGACGCTCGCGCCGGTCACCAGCGCACTCCCTGGGGGGATCCCCTCCGTTGCGCAACTCTTCGCCTATGCAGCGGAGGCTGAACGCCGCGTCCAGACCCTGCGACTCCGCGCCGAAGAGCGCAGTGTCACCGCCGCGGGGGAGAGTGCCACGCAGATCGAACTCCTCGTTGATCGACCCCACGCCCGCGTCACCACCATCCACGGCGGCTCCTATGACGTCTGGGCAACGGATGGCAGCCTGGTAGAGCAGTACAGCGCCGCAAGCAACACCTCCACACGCCGACCACACCGCGCCGCACCAACAGGACTTGATGGCGAGGGGCTGCCATCAACTGTTGCAGTGGGAGAGACGCTCGGACCACTCCCATCAAAGGGCTGGGCGACAACGCTTCTTCGACCCGGTCACTTCTGCAGCAACGTGCTCTCAAGTGCCGTCCTTGGCGACGTCTATGAGACAACGCATCTCGGTCGCGCCACGCTCGCCGTTGACGCCGCAGCGCCACGAACCATTGACCGCACCGGCGACCACGCCGCCTTCCGCTATGAGGTGACATTCGACCGGCAGACGGGTCTCCTCCTGGCGGTTAACGAACTCCACAACGACCAGCTGGTGCGAAGCACCACAGTGACCGCACTGGCGATTGATGCGGCGATACCGGCGAGCGAGTTCGTTCTTGAGATCCCAGGCGACGCACGCAAGATCTACTAGCAGACGCAACGACAAAGGCAAAGGAGTTAGCGGCAGGAGAAGCGGTTGGAGGTCACGATGGCCGAATTCACAGGTTCAGCGCAGCTCGGAAAGAGTGTTGCGCAACTACTTGCAGCGAGCGAGGACCCGGCAGTGATCGCCGCACTCCTCCCAGGATGCGAGGCGCTTCACCGTATTGACCCAGAACACATTGAGGGTCGTCTCTCTACGGAAGTTGCTGGCATCCCTGTCACCGCCGCCGTCTCCGTGCGACGAACAGTTGAAGCGCTCCCCGACGGTGTGACGCGGTTGCACCTTCGACTCAAGGTGCGCCCGGATATTGGCGGACAAGCGGTCGTCGCGGCGTTGGTTGATCTCACACCTGTTGCAGGAGACGCGGCGTCAACCACCGCAACGTGGCGCAGTTCAAGCGAACTTGATCCAATGCTCGCCGTGATGGCGGGTCAGCGCGTAGAAGAGTTCCTCCGCGTCTCAATTGAACGACTGATCGCCGGCCTCGGCGCGTAACGCGTTCGGCGCGTAACGCGCCTCTAAGCGAAGAGTGCTGCGCGCACGGCGAGCACAAGGATCGCGGCGATTGCCAGGATCGTGAGCACCCAGAGTGCGCGGAAGAGTGCGCGACCACGGTTGATTGGCCACCAGGCGGGCACAGAGCGCGCAACACGCAGCGCAGCCTCTGACATCGCAATGAAGAGTGGCACTGCGCCAATCAGCACAGGGATCTTGACGATCGGATCGGACCATCGCGCGCCAAGGTTGAGTGCGCTGATCACGATCGTCCCGCAGAAGAAGCCGATGACGCTGAGATAAATGTACGCGCCGCGGAGTGGCGTTGGCGCCTCCTCTTTGACATACGCCGGAAGCCCATCGTCGGCGAGTGGCACCTCTTGTCGGTCAAGGACGATCATCCCTGGTTCAAATCGTTCATCGTGGAGCACGCCGCGCAGTAGCTCGGCGGCGTCGGGCGCCTCCTCCTCTACAGGCTCCGCGAGTGGACGCTTGGACTCCGCTTCGCTCATCGCCGCGCGAGGAGGAAGCCGATCACGGCGAACGCAATCCCAACGATGCGCGAAAGTGTAATCGGGATGAGCGGTGAGCCGAGTAGTCCGAACGCGTCAATGGCGAGCGCGGCGGCGAGTGAACCGAGGATGTAGATCAGCGTTGTCTCGGTGACGCCGAGTACCGGCACGACGGTGGCGAAGCCGGTCACGATCAACACACCGAAGAGTCCACCCGTCAACAGAAGCGGTGGAAGTTGTGTTGCAGCGGCGAGTTGCATCTTGCCGCTGATGGCACCAACAACCAAGAGGACGGCGAGTCCGCCAATGAAGGAGACGGTTGCAGCGGTGATCGGATCAGTGCGGCGACCAACTTCAGAGTTGACGATCGCCTGCACCGAAGAGGCGACGCCCGCGGCGAGAATGAAGAAGCCGAGCGCGATCAGTTGCATGCGTGACCTCTGCGTCTCTCCTGCCACATCAACCCTGCCGTGGGTGGTGAGCTACTCGCCCTGGGCGCGGGTGAAACCCTCTTCGCCGTTCCAGGAGCGGAGCTTCTCGAGGTGGAACCAGGTGGCAACGCCCGCAACACGCGCAATGAGCGCATAGAGGGCCTCATCGGTAACGACCTTCGACTTGTCTCGGGCTACGAAGCGTGAACGGAAGAAGCCAGGGTGATCAAATGCTGGCGACATCTTCGGCCAGACGACGGTGCCGCGTGCCGAGACGATGCGCAGTTCAAATTCTGGACCGGCGAGTGCAGCGAGCTTGGTCCCGAACTCCGCCGGCGACATCAGCGTCTCAGCGAAGATATCAACGCCGATCACCGTTGCTGGCCCAACCTCGGCACGGCGCGCCTCACCGTCTGGCCAGCGCTTGTGTGGGTTTGGCGTTGTTGGTCGTGGTCGGCTCGCAGCGGCGGGGACGCTCGTTGGCTTGCGGCCAAGGTTTTCAATCACGGCATCAGTGAATCCGGTCGTGCTCACCGCCGCCTCAACATCGCCGCCCTTCTGGCGCACCACATCTTGCGGGAGCGCCTTCCCCTCTTCCAGCGTTGTCAGGACGGCATCCTCCACCTGATCGGCAAGATCGAGTTCACCAATGTGGCGAAGCATCATTGCTGATGAGAGGACGAGTGCTGTTGGATTGATGACGTTCTTCCCAGCGTACTTCGGCGCGGAGCCGTGCACCGCCTCAAAGATCGCCACGCCGTCGCCGTAGTTGGCGCTTGATGCGAAGCCGAGCCCGCCAATCAAACCAGAGGCGAGGTCGCTGATGATATCGCCGTGCAGGTTGGTAGCAACAATCACATCAAACTGCGCAGGGTCCTTCACCATCTGGTGCGCAACATTGTCAATGATCAGGTGGTTCGCCTCGATCGGCGCGTACTCTGCGGCGAGCTCCTCACCAATGGTCTTAAACATCCCTTCCGTGAGCTTCAGGATATTTGCCTTGCTCGCGGTGGTGACCTTCTTGCGCCCCTCGCGAAGTGCCATCTCATAGGCGAAGCGAATCACCTTCTCTGAGCCTTTTCGCGTGATGATCTT